>CANPOY010000014.1 GCA_947575805.1 uncultured Lachnospiraceae bacterium | reverse complement strand
TCGACAGAGGATATATTTCCGCTTATATGGCTACCGATATGGATAAGATGGAGGCAACTCTGGACAATCCCCATATTCTGATTACGGATAAGAAGATTTCCAATATTCAGGAGATTCTGCCTCTGCTGGAGCAGGTGGTACAGTCCGGTGCAAAGCTGCTGATTATTGCGGAGGATGTTGAAGGCGAGGCACTGACCACGCTGATTGTCAACAAGCTGCGTGGAACCTTTAATGTAGTGGCGGTTAAGGCACCCGGCTATGGTGACAGAAGAAAGGATATGCTGCAGGATATTGCAATTCTGACCGGCGGTACCGTGATCAGCTCGGATCTGGGTTATGAACTGAAGGATACGACCATGGATATGCTGGGCCATGCCAAGAGTGTAAAGGTTCAGAAGGAGAACACAGTCATTGTTGACGGTGAAGGCGAAAAGAGCGAGATTCAGGCAAGGATTGCCCAGATCAAGAAGCAGATCGAAGAGACTACCTCGGATTTCGACAGAGAGAAGCTGCAGGAGAGGCTGGCTAAGCTGGCAGGCGGTGTAGCGGTGATCCGTGTGGGTGCAGCTACCGAGACCGAGATGAAGGAGGCAAAGCTTCGCATGGAGGATGCGTTGGCAGCTACCAGGGCGGCAGTGGAGGAAGGCATCATCTGCGGCGGCGGCGCAGCTTATATCCACGCTTCCAAGAAAGTCGAAAAGCTGGCTGAAGAGCTGGAAGGCGACGAGAAGACAGGCGCTCAGCTGGTGCTGAAGGCGCTGGAAGCTCCTCTGTTCCACATTGCTGCAAATGCAGGCCTGGAGGGCAGCGTTATCATCAACAAGGTAAAGGAATCCAAGGAAGGCGTAGGCTTCGACGTTCTGAAGGAAGAGTACGTTGACATGGTAGTGGCAGGAATTCTGGATCCCGCCAAGGTGACCAGAAGTGCGCTGCAGAACGCTACCAGTGTGGCAAGCACACTGCTGACTACCGAGAGTGTTGTAGCAAATATTAAGGAAGAGACCCCTGCGATGCCTGCAGGAGGCGGCATGGGTGGAATGATGTAAGCCGGCGGCCACAAAGTCGAAAAAGAGGGCGTCCCGTTTAAGGGATGCCCTCTTTAGGTATATACAAACAAATTTCAACAAACTGCTTGACATAGTATCAAAAACCATGTAATCTGGTGCTGGTGAGACAAATATCCTGTTTTTTTTCCCGTTGGGATATGCTATAATCCATCTAATATTGTTTTATGCGACGGGCTGCCGGCGGCAGACGGATTAGGAGAGGAAGCTGAATGAAGCGATTGGAGTACATTGTGGCAGATATTGACGGTGATTATGCCCACCTGAAACAGCTGGATGGGGAGTCGGATGAACTGAAGCTGGTAGCCAGGGCTCTTTTGCCGCCGGAGATCACAGAGGGGACGAAACTCCTGTATGAGTGGATGTCTTACACGATTATGGAGTAATGGCGGCTATGGTTAATATTTTGTTATGCGGGAACGAAAAAGTCTTTGACGGGGCGCTGACCCAGCTAATCTCCATGACGAACAGGACGCGGGAGACCGTTCATGTGTATGTGATGACCATGGAGCTGACCAGAGTGCGCCGGGACTTTACCGCGATCACCGACGGGCAGATCGATTTTCTGAATCGTGTGGTCAGGAAAAAGAATCCGGACAATCTGGTGGAGAGGCTGGATGTAACGGAACTGTACGAGCAGGAATTTCACAAGTGTGTCAACGAGACAGCTTACTGCACACCTTACACGCTGCTGCGGCTTCTGGCGGATTTGATTCCCGGGATTCCGGATAAGCTTTTGTATCTGGATATAGATATTATGATTGCAGGGGACATTAAGCAGCTCTGGGACATTGATGTAACGGGTTATGAGTATGCCGCGGTAAAGGAGAAGTATGGCTGCTGGCTGATCCGGCCCGACTATTTCAATGCGGGAATGCTGCTGTTAAATATGGCAAAGATCAGGGAGACCGGACTGCTTGGAAGGGCCAGGGAGTTGATCCGGACGAAGAAGCTTTTGTTCGCGGATCAGTCGGCTATCTTTAAGGCGACGACGAGAAAGAAACTGATTCCCAGGATTTATAATGAACAGTCTAAGTTTAACAAGAAGGACACGATAGTGTGCCATTTTTGCAAAAGGCTGATGTTCCGACCCTATCCGCATACGGAAAATTACAAGCAGTGGCAGGTGGAGGAGATTCATAAGTATCTGCACTGCCATGCTTTTGACACGGATCTGGAAGAGTATCTGGCGCTGAAGGAAGAATATCAGAAAGGAAGAATATAAAAATGATAATCCCTATTTTTTTTGCAGTGGACGACGGATATTGCCCCTTTCTTGCCGTGGCGGTACAGTCCCTGATTGACAATTGTTCTCCGGAGAACACATACCTGATCAAGGTATTGAATACGGATATAAGCGAGGGGAATAAGAAAAGGATCTCGAAATACGAAAGAGAGAATGTAGATATTGAGTTTGTTGACCTCAACTACTATATTCAAAAGATAAAGGATAAGTTGTATACCAGGGACTATTATTCCAAAACTACTTATTTCAGGCTGTTCCTGCCCAATCTGTACCCCCAGTATGACAAGGTGCTGTATCTGGACAGCGATATTGTGATACTGGATGATATTGCCAGGCTGTACAATATTGATATGGGGGACAATCTGGTTGCGGCAGCCCCCGACGACGTGATCCAGTTTAACGAGGTGTTTCAGACCTATGCGGAGAAGGTGGTGGGTGTGGCAAGCTATAAGAATTATTTCAACGCCGGTATCCTGCTGATGAATCTGGACCAGATGCGGAGGTTCAAATTCCAGGAGAAATTTATTTATTCCCTTGACAGGATTACCTTTGCGGTGGCCCAGGACCAGGATTATTTAAACAGACTGTGTAAAGGCCGGGTGAAGCTGTTCGAGAGGGTCTGGAACAGGATGCCTATTGCCGATCCCAGGATCAAGACGGAAAACGTAAAGCTGATCCATTACAATCTGGCTTTTAAACCCTGGCATTTTGAGGATATTCTTTACAAGGAATTTTTCTGGATGTATGCCCAGGAGACGGAATACTTTGAAGAGATCCAGCAGATCCGGGAGAATTTTACCGAGGAAGACCGCCTGAAGGATGCCCAGGCTCATGAGAGACTGATCAGGCTTGCGAAACGGGAATCCGATTGTGTGGGAGACGACAGGAAGAACAGGCGCTGAAGTCATTCCTGAGTGAATTCCATGTGATATTTTTTGCTGTATGCGTCGGCTGTGCCCGCATGTCTGGAGGTGTAAAAGTGGCTGTTACAAAGAGAAAAAAGAGCTTGGAGCAGGCGGCGAAGGCGGTGCCTGAGAAGGCGCCGGACAGGTTGGCGGTTCTCACGAGGATCCAGCAGTTGGAGCGGGAGGGAAGGTTTGACGTAGATGCGGAGGAGGATCCGCCTACCTTGCCGCTGGAGCCGGAGCAGATAGATTATCTGCGGCAGAAGCCGTCCAGCAGGGCCAAGGTAAAGCTGTCGTATGCGCTGGCGGGGAAATTCCTGGACGGGCTGATTCGGGACGGAAAGCTGATCCTGAAGGAAATCAGGGGGATGGAATATTTAAATGAGCTGAATACCGGCGCCATACTTACCTGCAATCATTTCAATCCCTTTGATTGTTTTACGGTGGAGCATTTGTTCCGCATATCAAGGCATCAGGGGAAAAAACAGCTTTTTAAGGTGATACGTGAGGGCAATTACACTAATTTTCCCGGCTTTTACGGTTTTCTGTTTCGCAATTGTAATACACTGCCGCTGAGCCAGAATAAGAAAACCATGTACAATTTCCTGCGGGCGGTGGATACCATTCTGCAGCGGGGGGATTTTATTCTTATTTACCCGGAGCAGAGCTTATGGTGGAATTACAGAAAGCCAAAGCCCTTAAAAAACGGCGCTTATAAATTTGCGGTCAAAAACCATGTCCCCGTGCTGCCCATATTTATAACCATGGAGGACAGCGACGGGTATGGGCCGGACGGATTCCCGATTCAGGAATACACTGTGTTTATTGACCAGCCCATCTACCCCCAGAGCGGATTATCAGAGCGGGAACAGGTCAGCGCCATGCGCCAGGAGAATTATAAGGTTTGGAGCCGGGTCTATGAAGAATTCTACGGAAAGCCGGTGGAATACACCACCGAGTAAGGTGATCTATTATACGGATGAGCTGAATGAGGAATTTTCCACGGCGCAGATCGTCCCCAGGGTGATTGACAGGGATTTTCGGTATTTCCATGGGAGGTTCTGGAACTTTTGCTCCCTGGTGGTGCAGAATGTACTGAGCATGCCTGTCAAGTTTCTTTACCAGAAGTTCAAATTTCATTTAAGATACGTGGGAAAAGAAAAGCTGAAAGAATGTCGTAACACGGGTTATTTTATATATGGAAATCATACCCAGCCCTTTGCGGACACGTTTATTCCCAGTGTTGCGAATTACCCTCACCGCAATTTCTTCATTGTTAACCCGGAGAATGTATCCATACCGGGAATGCAGGTGCTGGTGGAGCTGCTGGGGGCAATCCCCATTCCCTGTGATACAGGAGGGATGAAGAATTTTGTGAAGGCCGTGGAAGATAAGATTCGGCGGAATTACTCGGTTACGATCTATCCCGAGGCGCATATCTGGCCTTATTACACGGGGATCAGGCCTTTTCAGGCCGTTTCCTTTAAGTATCCCGTGACTTTGGGGTGTCCGGTCTATTGCCTTACCAACACCTATCACAGGCGGCCGGGCAGGCCGGGAAAGGTGAATATCGTCACCTATATTGACGGCCCTTTCTTGCCCGATGACAGCCTGAAGCCGAAGGAACGGCAGCAGGAGCTGCGGGACCGGGTGTACCGGTGTATGGCAGAGCGCAGCAGGGAGAGTGATTATGAGGTGATCGCATACCGGAAAGCCGGGCAGGGCAACGGAACAGAAGAATAGTGGAATCAGGCGGCACTCTTTTGTGCCGCTTTTTGTATGTGGTGTGTCCGGCAAAGTTGGATCACACTCTACCGCCTGACTGGCACACATTGTTACCGGTCAGACCGTAATAGTTACCTCTTGCGCAAAGACTGTTTACAGCTTATAAATTCCCTGTATACTATAATTATAGACGTGCGATACATAGGTTCATCGGAGCTTTCGCTCATAGGCCAGCCTGTTGGCCTTGGGATTATCGGCCGCAGCAGAACTGCGGCATGGGGGTCAGCATGAAGGTTAAGATTGAGATCGTGGAGGGGCTGGAGGAAGAGGAGGCGGTTATCCGCTGCGGAAGTCTGAATGATTACGTCATCAGTCTCCAGAACTATCTGTCAAAACAGAATAACGGCAGGCGGTGTCTGCTCCTGACCCAGGGAGGGACGGATTTCTTTATTCCCATGGCGGAAATTTACTTCTTTGAGACGGAGGGACGGGAGCTGCGGGCACACACGGCGGATAAAATCTTTTTCTGCAGTTACAAGCTATACGAGCTGGAAGAGATGCTGCCGGGAAGCTTTATGAGGATATCCAAATCCACTATCGCCAACCTGGATCACATTTATTCCATCACCAGGAATCTGACGGCTTCCAGTATGGTGGAATTTAAGGACAGCAGGAAGAAGACCATGGTATCCAGAGGGTATTATAAGATTCTGCTGGAACGGCTGCATGCAAGAAGACTCGGGAAATAGAAAGGAGAGCGGAGTAATGAAGGGTGAATTCAGTTTTACGGTTAATAAAGGGAGCAAGGTGTTTTGGGGGATCTTGCTTTTGCTGGGAGCTGTGGCATTCCTGGTGAGCAAGCTGGGATTTTTCGAGGGGATCGGCTTCTGGTCCATTTTATTTTCCATCGGGCTGGTGGCAATCCTGGTCAACAGCCTGGTGAGGGGGAGCTGGGGAGGAATCCTTTTTTCCCTGGCGTTTCTGGTGATTGTCAACGACAAGCTCCTGAAGCTGGAGGCGATCACGCCCTGGCCGGTGCTGGGAACGGCGCTGCTGGGCACCATCGGGCTGAATCTTTTGTTCCCCAAGGTTCACAGAATAAAAAGCTATAAGCTGATAGCAGGCGGAGAGCATACCACGAGGGATTTTGTTTCAGAGGAGAGGGTTTCCTATCAGAATGCCTTTGGAAGTACGGTGAAATATGTGACGGGGGAAGTATCCCGGATCCATCTGGACAATGCCTTTGGCACCATGGAGGTATATTTCTCCGATGCGGTCCTAAAGGATCATATGGCAAACGTGAAGGTTGATTCTGCCTTCGGCAGGGTAGTTCTGTATGTTCCCGAGAGCTGGCAGGTAATCAGCGAACATATGGAGACGGCCTTTGGCAACGGCATGATCATGGAACACAAGAATAATCCCGGGGCTGAGGATACCCTGTATGTGTCGGGAGACATCAGCTTCGGTGCGCTGCTGATCACCACCATGTGAGAGCGTAAAAAATCTGAGAAAAGAGGATGAGTATCATGAAAAAAATCGATAAATACAGACAGTCTTTTTTTAAACAAAATAAGTTAAATTATGTTTTAACATATATTGCGGTTTTGAGCAGCGGTGCTGCGGAAGTGCTGTTGGCAGTGCTGATAAAGGAATTATTGGATCTTGCAGGCAGCGGGAGCATGGCGGGAATGAAGCGCTGTCTGCTGATGAGCTTATGGCTGGTGACGTTGACCTGCATCGTGCTTTTGTTTAAGCGGACGGTACTGTATAACTATGTCAGCCGGGCGGTGACCTCCTATCGAAATGCGGCGTTCCAGGACATTACGGCAAAGAGTATCGGTTCTCTGGGAAAAAGTAACAGCAGTGATTATATTTCTGCCCTCACAAATGACGTGACCTCCATTGAAGCCAAATATCTGCTGGCGGAGTTTAACATAGTTTCTTCCCTGCTGACGGCGGTGCTGTCTCTGGCACTGATGCTTTATTACAGCTGGATCATGACCCTGACCGTGCTGGGGCTCTGTATCATACCTGTGACCGTATCCGTGATCTTTGGCAGCAGGGTGGCGGAGCAGGAGAAGGAAATCAGCGACTGCAATGCCGGCTTTATGTCCATGGTGAAGGATCTTTTAAGCGGCTTTAGTGTGGTCAAGAGCTTTCAGGCCCAGGAGGAAGCAGGGACGCTCTACAGGGAAAAGAATGAAAATCTGGAGCAGGTGAAGTGCAGACGCCGGAAAACGGTAGAGATGATTCAGATTATCTCCTGTATAGCGGGAGCCTCCGTGCAGATCGGGGTGTTCCTTTTAGGGGCTTATCTTGCCATTCGGGGCCAGGTCACGGCAGGAGTGGTGGTAGCCTTTGTGCAGATGATGAACTATATCCTTGGCCCCATTAATCAGCTTCCGGTGCTTCTGGCTGACAGGAAGGCGGCGGTGAAGCTGATGGAGAAGCTGGCCGAGCTGTCGGTGGATGACTGCGAGAAGAAGACGGAGCGTATGAACGGCGTGGGAGAGGGGATCCGGTTTGAGCGGGTAAGCTTCTCTTACGAGGAGGGAAAGGAAGTGCTTAAGGATGTGGACCTGGAGTTTGAGGCCGGGAAGAGCTATGCTGTTGTGGGGGCGTCCGGCTCAGGAAAATCCACTCTGCTGAATCTGATCCAGGGGCACTATGATGGCTATGAGGGCAGGGTCACTATGGGCGGGAGGGAGATTAAGGATGTGGACGCGGACAGCATCTTTGACGTAGTTTCCGTGATCCAGCAGAGTGTCTTTATTTTTGACGATACCATACGAAGAAACATCTGTCTGTTCCGGGAATTTCCGGCTGATGCCGTGGAGTCGGCGGCAGAACGGGCCGGCTTAAAGGCGCTGCTCGGGGAAAAGGGCTGGGATTACGGCTGCGGTGAAGGCGGCGCGCATTTGTCCGGAGGAGAGAAGCAGAGAATCTCCATTGCCAGAAGTCTGCTAAAAAAATCACAGGTGCTATTGGCAGACGAGGCCACTTCCGCCCTGGATACGGAGACAGCGGACAGCGTTACCAATGCCCTTCTGGACGTGGAAGGGCTTACAAGACTGGTGGTGACACATAAGCTGGATGAAAAGATGCTGAGCAGGTTTGACGGTATCGTGGTGATGCGGGGCGGCCGTGTGGCAGAGCAGGGAACCTTTGACAAGCTGATGGAGCAAAAGGGATATTTTTACTCTCTGTACCAGGTAAACAGGGAGTGAGTATTCCCAGGGAGTAGATACTCCCTGGGGGCTTCCTGGCCTATTGGACATTTTACAAGAGGAAGTTTTTATGCTATAATTTTTCTGTGATTCAAAAAAGGGGGTAAAGGCGCATTGCAGGGCATTTGCGCTGAATAAGATGAAGCAGCAGAAGAAAACGTGGCAACCGATCATTTACGCATTTCTTTTCCTGATTGTGGTACTTATCTTGTTTTATATCTATACAACACAGAACAGGGCGCGTATCCAGGAGCAAAACAGAGTTTATGCGGAAGACTCTGCCCGCCAGACGGTAAAACGGATCGAAGGTGAATTTTACAATGGGCTCCGGCGCATTCATAACAGTGCCTATCTGGCCAGTATGGGAGGAAGCACTTCGGAGATTGATACCCAGACGCTGCAGTGGCTTGAGGAGAATACCACTTTCGGCGCCATCCGCTATACCGGGGCGGACGGCATCAGCCTGGCGTCCAACGGAGATACCTGTGACAGCTCAGACCGGGATTATTATATCCGGGGAATGCAGGGTGAGAGTGGTCTTGATACCATACGGGAGTCCAGAATTAACGGAGAGGCCATGGTGGTCTACTTTACGCCTGTTTATGACGGTGAAGAGGTTGCCGGTGTGCTGACAGGACTGTACCCTGCCGAAGAGTATCTGCAGAATATGCTCGCTACCAGTTACTTCGGGGAACAAGCGGATGTGTTTCTTTGCACCCGGGAGGGCAGTGTGATTTCCGGCTCCGGCGGAATGGTCTATGAGGGAGATCTGCTTGATTCGCTGGTCAGAGACGGTGTGATTGATACCGGGACCGCGGAGGCGGCGGGGGCGGCCCTTGCGGAGGACAGAGACACGGCGCTCCTGTGCAGCGAGGGCTGTAAAACGGACAATTTGTGTGTTTTTCACCTGCCGGGGTATCCTTATGTCCTGGTGCAGGCATTTCCTAAGAATATCACACAGACAATGATACAGCGGGCCAACAGGGCGGGTGTGGTACTGGAGACCTGCCTTCTGGCTCTGTTTGTGATTTATATTGCTTTTCTGGTGGTTCGCGCAGGGAGGCAGCGGAAGCAGCTGGAAACGGAGAACAAGGCCATTGGCGATGTGCTGCGGGGCGTGAATATCATGTTTTCCTCCCGCTACCTGATGGTGGATCTGGAGAAAGACCATTATTCCTATATGGCAGGAATCGGACCGTTGAATGCCAGCATCCCGATGGAGGGCGTTTACAGCGAGTTTATCCAGCACCATGCGGCGGATATTGTCGGGGAGGAAGGGAAAGAAGCATTTACAAAATTTGCGCAGATCAGTACCTTAAAGCAAGCCCTGGCCGAGAAGGATTCCGATGTACACGAGTGTCATGTTTCCCGTCAGGGGAAGGAGGATTGGGAGCACCTGATCGTAGTGTGCCTGGAGAGAAGGGACAGCGAGCCTGTCAGAGTCCTGTATGTTCGTCAGAACATTACGGAGCTGAAATTAAAAGAGCTGCGGGAGCAGCGCGAGAGGGCGGTGCTGAACCGAAAGGACAGACAGTACCGGATTGCAATTATGGCCAATTCTTTTAGTGCCTTTGAATGTAACCTGACAAAAAACCGGATCGAGCAGGATATTATCTGTACGAAAGATGGCGGGAATGAAATCTCTTTGCTGGAGCTGGTGGGGCTGTCGGCAGCCTGTGAAGCTTCCGTTTGTTTTGAAAAGTGGAAGCAGTTCGTTTTACAGGAATCCCTGGAGGACTATTCCAGAGAGGTAAATGTGGATCATCTGAAGGCCCGGTATGAGCAGGGCGATATGGAGGTGGACGTGGATTATTGGGGCCAGGCGGAAGGAGTGGAACCTGTATGTGTGCGCCAGTCCTTTATCATGACCCGTGACGAGGATACCGGCGACCTGATCGCCATGGTGATGTCCAAGGACATTACGGAGCAGGTCAGAAAGCAGCGGGAGCAGACCCAGGCCCTGCAGGACGCTCTGATGCAGGCCCAGCATGCCAATCAGGCCAAGACCACCTTCCTGTCAAACATGAGCCATGACATACGTACCCCCATGAACGCCATCATTGGCTTTGCCACCATCGCTGCCAGCCACATGGAGCGCACGGATCAGGTGAGGGACTGCCTGCAGAAGATTCTTTCTTCCAGCAACCACCTGCTGGGACTGATCAACGATATACTGGATATGAGCCGCATTGAGAGCGGGAAGCTGCAGATACATAATCAGGAGTGCAATATACCGGAGCTGATGCACAATCTGGTAAACATTATCCAGCCCCAGGTAAAAGCGAAGCAGATGGAGATGTTCATCGATACCTTTGAGGTGGTCAACGAGGATGTGATCGCAGATCCGCTGAAACTGAATCAGATCTTTATCAATCTGATGGGGAATGCCGTCAAGTATACACCGGCAGGGGGCACGGTATCTTTCCGTATTACCCAGCATACGACTTTTAAGCATGGCTGGGGAGATTTTGTATTTATTGTGAAGGATAACGGAATCGGAATGTCCGAGGAGTTTGTGAAACATATTTTTGAGCCCTTTGAACGGGAATCCACCGCCACGAGGAGCGGCATACAGGGTGCCGGTCTGGGCATGCCCATCACGAAGAGCATCGTGGATATGATGGGAGGCGAGATCACGGTCGAAAGCGAAGTAGGAAAGGGCAGTACCTTTACGGTAAGGCTTCCCCTGCAGCTGCAGGATGTGGAAAAGACCGCAGAGCAGGTCAAGGAGCTGGAGGGGCTGCGTTCTATGGTAGTGGACGACGATTTCAATGTTTGCGACAGCGTGAGTAAAATGCTGAAAAGCATCGGCCTGCGTTCGGAATGGACCACCTCCGGCAGAGAGGCGGCATATCGGGCAAAAGCCGCATACGAAGAGGGAGATCCCTATCATACTTATATCATTGACTGGCAGATGCCGGAGACCAGCGGGATTGAGACCGCAAGAAAAATCCGCAGTGTGGTTGGCAAGGATGCGCCCATAATTATCCTCACCGCCTATGATTGGGCGGATATTGAGGATGAGGCAAAGGAGGCAGGGGTTACTGCGTTCTGCGCAAAACCGCTCTTTATGTCTGATTTAAAGTCGGCCCTCCTGGCGGCAAACAATATCGGCGAGCACAGGCAGCAGGGTACGGATACCGTCTGGACACAGACCGATTACAGCGGGAAAAGGCTTCTGCTGGTGGAGGATAATGAGCTGAACCGCGAGATTGCGGAGGTAATTCTGCAGGAGGCCGGCTTTGAGATCGAAACCGCGCCGGACGGAACGGATGCGGTGTCCATGCTGGAAAAGTCGGAAGAGGGCTATTATGATGCTGTGCTGATGGATGTGCAGATGCCGGTAATGAACGGATATGAGGCTACGAAAGCAATCCGGGCGATGCACCGCAGGGATGCAAAGGTATTGCCGATTATCGCCATGACGGCAAACGCCATGGAGGAGGATAAGGAGGCGGCACTCAAAAGCGGTATGAATGCCCATATTGCCAAGCCGCTGGATATTGAACTTTTAATGAATGTACTGCATCAGTTCCTGCATTAGAGAATGAATATGAATATGGCTTGCCAGGCTGCCGGACTTTTTTTGTCCGGCAGTTTTTTTATGGATAAAGCGGGAGAGCTGACGACACCTGACGACAAAATATGACTTTATGGTGGTTGTTTCGACCGTTTCATTGGTTTTTCCACCGATTTGGTTGCGGGAGAAAAGGACGCATTATATTATTGCAAAGAAAAGGCATGAAAAGCCATAAAAGCAGACTGGTATCAATTGCGATATAGGGGGCAGGGTGTGAACGAAAGATACGCATGTGCGGTTGTTAGATACATGATAGATCTTTTTTACACGGGAGACAGGTTCCGGAAAGCAAAATACTATACGGAAAATATGGTTTGCATTGCACCCAAGCTGCGGGAGGAGAGCGGTTGCCGTATTCTGCACCGCGGCTGCAGGGTTTGCTTAAACAGGCAGAATGTCACATCTGTTGTGGGCAGCTATCAGATGATCGGCTCTGCCGATGAAGACAAGAGGAAAGGGTCGATTTGCCGTTATTCCTCGGTACTGGAAAACGTGGCAGGAACGCCCCGGCTGATCCTGCTTCATATATCCGAGGAACCGGGAATGGTATTCCGCCTGACCGACGTGGTAGAGCAGACGTATTTCCTGGGGGAGGAAGACATCCTGTACCTGGAGTCCGGCCATAACCGGGTATTCTGGCATACGGGGAAGGGAACCGTAGAGGTGACGGGTACCCTGATGAATATCGAGAGCAGGCTGCCGGATAACTTTGTACGGATTCATAAGAGTTTTATTGTGAACAGCCTGCACGTGGAAACCATCAATCGCTGTTATGCGGAACTTTCCAACGGGGAGCGCCTGCAGATACCCGTAAAGCGGTATACGGATGTGAGAAGGAAGCTGATTGTCAGGAGGGAAAGCACAAGGCAGTCCGGCGGATGCCTTCGGAAAGTATGAGGAAAATCCAGGTTACTCCCAGTGTGTGGGAGATCGGAGGAGCACATGGAGAGCCAAAAGGACAGGGGCAGATTTTTGTTTGTAAAAAACCGGTATTATCCCGGGAAACTGCTGCACGCCAGTGACTTTATGCGGGAGCAGGAATATGGGAATGCGAAGCTGGACTTTCTGAATCGTAAGCTTCACGGCTGGGGTATCATCCAGGGTTTGGAGGTCAGAGCTGTGGAGCAGGGAGTTCTGCAGGTTACGTCGGGAAGCGCCATAGATCCTGGAGGCAGGCTGATCGCAGTGCCGGAGGACATGGTGATAGCCCCCGAGGAGCTGGAAGGGGCTGCGGGTGAGGGAACCCGTAATTTCATTCTGGGTATCTGCTATGACGAGAAGCCGATAGACAGGGAACGCAGCCTGTTGTGCGAGAAAGAGACCTATGAGGATGCACGGATTGTGGAGCTGGAGGATACCGACAGGGTAGAGATATCGGTGTAAAAGGGTGGCAGAACGGAGGAAAATGAAACCGGAACAGAGAAAAATCTGGCAGATCAGGGTGAAGAAGCTGGCGCTTTCTTACGAAACAGGATGGGAATATCTGCCGGAAAGTGATGAGGCGGGGAGCGTTCTTACAGACATTTTTCTGGAAATGGAGCTGGAGAACCACAGGCGTTTTGAGAAGATCTGGGAGAAGCAGGAACGGGAGTTTCTGCAGATCGTATCCGAAAGGAAGGAGGAGCCCCGCAGGCTGGAGACTGCCCTGTGGGTGAAGGCAGGAGAGAACGGTGACAGACAATGGCTGAACAGGGATACCCGGGTCTATACCGTGACGGGGCAGGGTGAGCTGATTTATTTCCGTACCGTCTCGCCTCTGTGCCTTTCGGCGGCAAGGCTGAGATGGGTTATCCGACGCAGGGGGCTCAGTGCCTGGCTGTGCTATCAGGAGGGCGACACCTTTCCCGTCAGTCTTTCCGAATCCGATGGCAGGGAGCTGGCTCATCCTGTTTTCAGGTGGCATTTTCCCGGGCTGTGCGACGGCCATGGGAGCTTTTGTTTTTCCGTGGATTTAAAGGAAGCCCCGGTTATGGAGCAAAAACCCGGCGGAAGCTGGAGCATCAGCGACGGCAGAAACAGTTATCCCGCGGTATGGCAGCAGGAGTCCGGAAGCTTTTCCTTAAAGGGGGAATGTCCGGAATTTGCGGGGAATCTGGAGGGAGTGAGCTATGAGCTTAAGCTGGAGCTTCCTGCCGGAGAAGTACTGACTGCGGAATGGCTGAGAGCGCTGACGGGTGAAATTGCTTTAAGAGAGGAGGCTGCCGAGATTGACCCGGAGCTTTGCCTGGCGGCGGACACCGGGCCCTGCGGCAGTGACAGAGTATTGCCCTTCGGAAGGGAGCCGGAGGCGGCTGCCTGTTTTTACCTGGCCTGCGACAGGGCGGCAGCGGGAGCCGCAAGGGAGCTTATGCTGCTGTTTACGGAAGAGTACGAGACGGAGGAAAAGGGCCCGGAGGGGAAACAGGAGCAGTCTCGGAAAATAAACGGGAAATTATTTAAAAAATATCCATGGCTGGAAAGAACGGAGCCGATACAGGACTGGCAGGCGGAAGAGACGGTTTGGGAGTATTATGACGGAAAACTGTGGCGCTCCCTGCCGGACAGCGAAGAATGGAACACAGGCTGCCATCCGGAAGAACCCGGTGAAAGGCAGTACTCCATTCCTATTCCTGAGGATATAAGTCCCTGCTCCATAGAAGGGGAAGAGCATATTTATCTGCGGCTGCGGGTAAGCAGGGCCAGGGGTGCCTATGCCGCCTTCTACAGAAAGCGGATCCCGGTGCTGAGGGCAGTCCGCTTCCGCGGCGGGGAGCGTCGTTATCTGCCGGAGAGCCGGGAGACTGCGGATTTTGACGAGACCGCGGAGGGAAAGGTTTATTTTGGCTTTGACAGGGATGTACTCCCGGATAATTGCTGGTATACGGGCAGGGAGTGCCTTACTTTCGGGCCGGAGCAGATCCGGGGGACGGGAGAGCTTTTCGGAAGACGTGCCTGCTGGGTGGAGGTACCGGATCCGGGAGTGGAGCTGGCGGCATTCATGCCCAACTATGTGACTGTGCGGCAGGAGGCGGGGGAGGGCAAAGGATCGGCTCCCGGGCAGATTCCGGAGCAGACCCGCTTCTGTGTGGAGACAGGCAGGCTGGGGGTGCTGGACGCGCTGTCCGTGACGGACGCCCGTTACGACAGGGCGGGGGCGCCGATTCGGGACAAGGTGAAGGCGGCGGAGCATTATTTTGCCCATTTCGGCAGGCTGCTGACGGTTATGGATCTGGAGCTGATGCTGGGGGAGCGGTATCCCTTTTTCAAAGTAAAAGGCTGCTCTTTCTCCCCGGAGGGAAGAGAGCTTGAGGTAAGACTGGAGATGCTTGCTGATAAAGAGGCGGATGCGTTGCCTCAGGAGGAAGGCAGACTGCGGGAGGTCAGCGGGTGGCTGGAAAGTATGCTTCAGGATTCGGGGGCGCTGTGGCTGCAGGGAGCAGGGGTGAACTGTATTCTGTCTGCGGAGGAGGATGGAGGGTAACGGTTCAGTGACTTGTGCCGTTACGACGGAGGAAGAGGGAATGGGCACGGAAACAATGAAGCTGGATGACAGCAGCTATGACCTGATATGGGAAAGAGCTACAGCGGGGCTGGCGGATCGTGCCGCCTGGTGGACCCACCGGGCGGCCTCGGATCCGGGTATCACCCTGATGGAGATGTGGGCGGTTCTTTGCGATATGCAGAGCTTTTACCTGGATCAGATGCAGGAGGGCCATTACCGGGGTTACCTGAAGCTTCTGGGGATGGAACCTGACGAGGGCCGCTGCGCCCGGGCATGGGTAATATTCGGGAAGGTGGGAACGAATTGCATCCTGCCGGCGGGAGTCAGGGTGCTGGCGGACACCATGGTATTTGAGACTGCTGAGGAGACGGAACTCACCGCCAACCGCATCTGCGGCTTCTACCGGGGAGCGGACGGTTATCAGGCTTCGGGCATGCTGCTTTCCCGCAAAAATCGTCTTTCGCTGTTGAAAGCGAAGGTGCTTTTTTCCTTTTTGCTGGAGAAGTCCCTGCAGGCGGGGCACAGGTTTACTTTTTATGTGCTGCTGGACGAGCAGCAGCGCAATCCGCCGGAGGCCGGATTTGCCCTGGTGCGTCTTGTATGGGAGTATCGGACGGGGAACGGGTGGCAGGAGGCGCGAACGCTGCGGGACGATACCCGGGGACTGCTCTACAGCGGTTGTATCTGCCTGGAAATCGGCACCTCCATGACGGCAGAAGGAGGCGGGGAGATACGCTGCAGGGTTGCACAGGGAGAATACGATCAGATGCCCGTGCTCTATAAAGTCAGCCTGAATGCGGTGGAGGTGATCCAGAGGGATACCCGCTGCTGTCAGGAGTACGGCGTGTTCTCCGAATCCTGCGCGAGGATAGAGCTTCGCAGTTATCTGGCAAGGACGGGTAACGTCCGGGTATTTGCGGAGCAGGAGACGGGACTTTGGAGGGAGATTACCTCGGAGTGTGTGATCGGTCCGCCGGTTTCCCCGCACAGTCTAAGACGATATGTGTACTTTCCAGGCAGTGCCAGGTGCAGATTTGTGTGCTCCGTCAAGGGGTTTGAGGAGGAGTATGTCCCCTGTCCGGTCACCGGCGTCACCGGCCAGCGGATTTCCCTTCCCTGGGATAATGTTCTGCGGGATTCCGTGGAACTGATGCTGGCTCAGGAAGAGGGACTGTACCGTGATTACCGAAGGACGGATCCGGAAGAGGTGCGCTGGGATAACGCCTGGCATTGGGGAGAGACCGGCAGCGAAATTGTGCTGGGGGACGGCAGACACGGCGAGATCCCGTTCCCTTCCGGGAACGGGCTTGTGCTGACTTCTCTTGCACTGTTTGAAGGGGAGAAAGGCAATGTGTCCATTGGCAGAATCACAAAGCCGGAGGCGCCGGAGCTCTTTCCCGGCATAACCTGCCGCAATCCCTTGACAGGAAAGGAGGGCAGGAATCGCAGGCGGCCCTCGGAGCAGTTCCGGGAAGCAGGGGACGGGCTCCTGCAGCCGGAGAGGATCGTGACAGGGAAGGATGCGGAGATACTGGCCGGGCGCACCCCGGGACTTTTGATCCGGGCGGTCCGGGCAGAATGGAGGGAGCGGACATTGACAGTGACCGTGGTGCCCAAGGTGGATCTGGAAAGCGAGTTCTGCCGGCAGGTGTACAGGGAGAGGGTGGAAAAATATCTGGAGCAGTACCGCCCTGCCGGGATCGGGCTCCGAGTCTGGATAACAAGGGGGGAATAATATGCGGGGGCAATGTCTTTCCGGGAAATATCTGGATAAGTGCGGGGCCTGTCAGGGATTTCAGCGGGGGGAGGGCGGTGAATTGCGCCTGAAGGGGCGTGATACCACGGGGTACTTTGTCAGCCGGATTTATGACAGCGGCGAGAGAGGAACCCAGTGGAACCGGCTGGTGCTGGACATTGGCAGAGATGCTGTGCCCCGGGTTCACGTATGGATGTTTGATGAAAGGGAAGCCGGGGAAAGCGTGGACGGCCGGGAAAGCGTTCAGGAGCAGTATGACTGGCTGAGCGCCCGTGCCCAGTATCACTCGGATTACCGCGAGATGCTGCTGTATGGGAAGAAGGATGGCCGTGGGAGATATGCCAGGCTGGCGCTGAAGGTCTATCCGGGCGACGGAGGCGGCGACGGGGTATTTAAAAGTTTTGTCATGTCTTTTCCGAAAGAGAGCTTCACAGAATATCTGCCGGAGATTTATCGGGACAACAGGCAGCTGGAGAGGTTCCTGGCGGTGCATCAGAGCATTTATCTGGAGGTGGAGGCTGCCGTCGATACTCTGGGTGAGCAGTTGGATCCTGTGAACTGTGGTAAAGTACAGGCGGTCCGGCTTGCAAAGTGGATGGGCTGGGGAGAGCTTGCGGACCGGGTGGACGTGTATACGCTGCACAGGCTTCTGGAGAGCGGCCTTTCATTGATCGGCAGGAAAGGCACCTGTGGCTATTATACCAGGCTTACCGAGATCCTGACCGGGGAAAAGGCATATATCGTGGAGGAACCGGAGCACTGCAGGGCGACGGTCCTGATCCGTGAGAAACCAAAATCAGGAAGGGAAAAGCACCTGGACTGGCTGCGGCGGAATGTACCGCTGGGAGCGGATGTGAGATTTGTGGTTCTGGGCAGGACGGACAGGCTGGACGGGCTGTTTTTTCTGGATTTGACTGCCGTCCTGTCGGAATACGAGTCGGAGCTTAGTGCCGGAGGGGTCAATATTGACGGAATTGTGCTGCTGTGAAGGAAGGGTGTCGAGTCCTGACGGCAGGGCGTGAGACTTGCGGCAAGGGGGAATTTTATGGACAGCAATTATGAGAAGGAGTGCGGCTGTCCTGCAGGGAGCGGCGGTTTTCAAGAGGGTTATTGTTCCGTAGAGGAACAGGCGCAGGACTATATCCGGCTGTTTTTGTCGCTGCAGCAGGAGCCGGAAGGCGGAGCGCTTTTTCCGCAAGGACGGAAATATATCGCAGAGCGGGAGCGGAGAACCGGGATTTTTCTTCCCTCCCTTTGCCTGCGGGAGCGTTACGATCTGACGGAAACTCAATACTGGCTGGTCATGTTGGCATTTTGCTGCGAAGTGGAAGAGGGGCTGTGTCTGGATTTTCGTAAAAAACGGAATGAGAAGCAGCCGGATCTCCAGTATGCCCTTCATCTCCTCTCCGGTGTGCTGCCGGTGAGCTTTTCCCTGATCAGTGAGATGGGCAGGCGGGGCGGCGTAATGGAGGAAATTCTTCATTTTCCGGAGGTGCGTCAGGCGGGACTGCTTTCAGCCCCTTTGCTGTTGGAGGCAGGTGCGTTTTACTTTCTGCTGGACGGAAGCCTCACGGAGACGGGGGCCGGCAAATACTTTCCGCCGGGAGACATCCTGCTGCCCTCAGGCCGGATGCCCCTTCCTTTACATAAGGAGGCCTATAGGAGGCTGCGCCGATGGCTGACCGCGGAAGAGTCCTGTAAGCTTCGGCTGCACGGCGTCAGAGGCTGCGGGAAGCATACGCTGTTAAAGCGGGTCTGCGGGGAATGCGGGAGCGGTATGGTCTTTGTGAGGGTCTCGGCCCTTGCCGGGGAAGAAGAGGCGGAGAGGATCAGGCAGCTGCGGGCGCTGCGCCTGGTGTGCAGACTGATCCGGCCGGTGCTTGTTGCGGAGCTGGTGGAGGAGGGAGATGCCTCCCTGGCGGAGGAATTTTTTTTCACGGGTATATGTAATCAATGCAAAATTGTCCTTTTGACGGAGCATGAGGAGGAAGCGGCGGCAGCGGGACGTCTTGCGGATGTACGGATCAGTCTGCCGCAGGCATTGTCCGAGGAAGAAACAGGGCTGGTCCTGGACAGCCTGGTGGAATGCGGGGAGCGGAGGAATTGGCAGGACGAGCTCCTGCGGCGGTATCGGTTCTCTGTGGGGGAGCTGGAAAGGAAGCTGAGGGCGATTCGTTTCCTGGCGGAGGAAAAGGAGATGTCCCTGGGGGACAGGGAGCCCTGGGCAGCGGGGATGCGGGAGCATGGTATGAGCAGCCGGCTGGTCAGAATCATAGAAAGCAGGTATACCCTGGAAGACATTGTGCTGCCGGGAGACTGCAGGGAACAGCTGGAGGTGGTGACAGGGCTGGCAAAAGGCTGGAACGGGGGGCAGGGCCTGCACCTTCTGTTTCATGGCAGCTCAGGAACCGGCAAGACCATGGCGGCTTCCGCCCTGGCCGGCGAATTGCTGCTGCCCCTTTTTAAGGTAGATTTGTCCCAGGTGTTTGATAAGTACATCGGCGAGACGGAAAAGCACCTGGAGGAGATATTCCGGGCGGCGGAGCGGGAGAGAGGACTGCTCTTTTTTGATGAGGCTGATGCCCTGTTCGGGAAGCGTACCGGAATCCAGGATTCCCATGACAGGTACGCAAACGTTTCCACGGCCTATCTGCTGCAGCGGATAGAAGAATATGACGGTATCGTGATTCTGGCAACGAACCTGCTGGACCATTTTGACGATGCCTTTGTCAGAAGGATTCGCTTTGTGATCAGGTTCCGAAATCCGGACAGAGAAGACCGGGAGCGTATGTGGGTGAAGGTACTGGAAAGGATGCACACAGCGGGGGATATATCCCCTTCAGAGTTTGCCCGGGCGGCGGAGCTGAGTCCGGCCAGAATCAAAGCAGCCGCCGGGGTAGCGGAGCTGCTGGCAGGCTGCGGGGGGACAGTTACCCGGGAGCACATCCGGAAAGCGTTGGAGCTGGAGGCCGGAAAGGATCAGACGACGCTGCGGGGATTATCATGAATGTTTACTTACAGCCGTCCGGCGGTGGAAAAGGAGGAGATATGGTATCTGTCAGCAAAAGGGAACAAAAACAGAGAGAGAAGGCTGAGGGCGCATCCGGCTACACGGGGATCCCCGGGGCAGTGCAGGCGAAGTTCGAGGCGGATTCCGGTCTGTCCTTTGGGGATGTCCGGATCCATTATAATTCGCCCGGGCCGGCGCAGCTTGGCGCTTACGCCTATACCCGGGGAAACCAGGTGTACATCGGTCCCGGGCAGGAGCGGTATCTGGAGCATGAGCTGGGGCATGTGGTTCAGCAGAAGCGGGGGCTGGTAAAGCCGGACGGAACTATCGGCGGCTTCCCCGTCAACCGGGATCCGGCCCTGGAACGTGCCGCAGACGAGGGAGCGGACCAGCCTGCCCGGGGACTCCGGATGTTCGGAGGTGAAGCGGTGCAGATGATGGGACCCGGTTGGGGGAACAAAGCATGGGAAGAGGAAGAGTGGGAGGAAGAAGAAGAGGAAACGTGGGAGGAGGAAGAAGAGGAAGCGTGGGAGGAGGAAGAAGAGGAAGCGTGGGAGGAAGAAGAGGAGGAAGCGTGGCAGCCGGAAGAGGAGGAAGAAGAGGAGGATGTGTGGGAGGAGGATAAACCTCTTCAAATACATCATTACGCAACGAATAAGAGCAGAGTTTATACCCAACAGTTTCAGGCAATTGTAAGTAAGTATGGACTGAATCTGGATGGCGGCTGGAATAAGGAAGAATTACCTCATCAGGGCAGGCATCCGGACGAATATCATGCGTTTGTGCTGGAGCAGATGCAGGCGATTGATCACGCGGCACAGGGAGACGTGAGGAAATTCCTGAGTCTGTTTGAAAGGAATGTCAAAAAAGTTGTGCGAAATAATCCGGGTATGTTATATTCAGAGTATTGGCAGTAAGGGCAATTTGAGCAGGGAGGTGTAAAAGATGTTTTATAAGCTGACGTTTGACATGGACAGGATCGATGAAGGGATAAAGGAAGGGACGAACACAATCTATGCGGAAGCCGACAATATGGATGAAATTGAGTATGAAGGCGTGAAAAAGGGATTTTTCCACAATGTTATTCTGACGCCGCGCACGATCCGGGACTGGCCTGAGGTGATATTTTACTATAGCTCAAAGGCTTCCGGCCTGGAGAGCGACTATCTTCTGAATATCAGGAGCTGGCCCGTTGTCCATGTCAGGGTAATGGAAGAATTTAAAAAAAGAGGGATCAGGGGGGTGCAGTATCTTGCCGTGAAATTGGTCGATGTGGCCACCGGCAGGGTGAATGCCGATTATGTCCTGATGTACGTCGAAAATTTTATTGACGCCTTCGACCTGGAGAAAAGTGAGTATGTATACGATGAGGAATATGATTTTTATACTTTTCTTCCAAAGAAGACTTATCTGAATGAACGTGTCTGCGCGGGGTATGATATATTCCGCTGTGCCAAAAGCGTGGCGGCCGTGTATGTTTCCGGGAAGATAAAGGAGATCGTCCAGGAGAACCGGTGGACAGGATTCTGTTTCCAAAAAACTGTTGACATTTCACCAAATAAGGACTATACTTCAATTGTAAATGATGATTATTAAGGTAAGAGTGGCTTGCAAGCCACTCTTACTTGCTTGTAGGAGCGAATACAGGAAAGAAACAGGAGGGGGAGAATGTCCCGGAGGGAAGAGTATGAGGCAAGGACGGAAGGGCTGCTGGGGCCCGTTGCGGAGGCGAATGGGGTATCCGTCTACGATGTGGAATATGTCAAGGAAGGCAGCGATTATTATCTCAGGGCATACATTGACAAGCCCGGCGGCGTGAACATTCAGGACTGCGAAAATGTGAGCAGGGCGCTGTCCGACCTGCTGGACAGGGAGGACTTTATTCCCGATGCTTATATCCTGGAGGTCAGCAGCCCGGGGCTGGGCAGGACGTTAAAAAAGGATAAGCATTTGCAGGCAAGCCTTGGAGAAGAGGTGGAGATCAGGCTCTTCAGGCCGGTGGAAAAATGCAGGGAGTTTTCGGGAATACTGGAGAGCTTTGACAGTGAGACGCTGGTGATCCGGGAGGGTGAGACGTTAAAGACATTAAAACGGCCGGACATTGCGTCAGTGAGGCTGGCATTGAAACTATAGGGAAGCAAACAAGTGTCCGCCCGGTATGAGAGCCCGGCGCGGGTGAGAAAAATAACAGTTTAAGGGATAGGCAGATTTTGCGGGCCGGAATGGAGGAAAAGGAAAAGAAATGAACACTGAATTGATGGAGGCACTTGATATTCTGGAAAAGGAAAAGGAGATCAGCAAGGAAACGCTGTTTGAGGCAATTGAGAATTCTCTGCTCACTGCCTGCAGGAATCATTTCGGGAAGGCGGATAACGTCCATGTTGAGATCGACCGGGAGACTTGTGACTTTCTGGTGTACGCCGAGAAGGAGGTAGTGGAGTCCGCGGATGACGTGGAGGATGCCTGCCTGCAGATAACGCTTGACGACGCAAAGGAGATTTCCTCCAGGGCAAAGGTGGGCGATATGCTCCATGTGGAGATCAAGTCCAGGGAATTCGGACGAATTGCCACGCAGAATGCAAAGAATGTGATTCTGCAGAAGATCAGGGAGGAAGAGAGAAGCGCTATCTACAATCAGTATTATGAGAAGGAAAAGGATGTGGTCACCGGCGTTGTCCAGCGCTATGTAGGCAGAAACATCAGTATCAATCTGGGCAAGGCCGACGCTATGCTGAGCGAAAGCGAGATGGTAAAGGGGGAGGTATTCCGTCCCACTGAGAGAATCAAGGTATATATATTGGAAGTGAAAAATACACCCAAGGGACCCCGCATCAACGTAAGCCGCACGCATCCTGAGCTGGTAAAGAGGCTGTTTGAGTCCGAGGTGACAGAGATCAAGGACGGCACCGTGGAAATCAGGAGTATTGCCAGAGAGGCGGGCAGCCGTACCAAAATCGCGGTTTGGAGCAACAATCCCAATGTGGACGCGGTGGGTGCCTGTGTAGGTATGAACGGGGCCAGGGTCAACGCCATTGTAGAGGAGCTGCGGGGCGAGAAGATTGACATTGTAAACTGGGACGAGAATCCCGGACTGCTGATACAGAACGCGCTGTCACCGGCGAAGATTGTGGCGGTGTTTGCGGATCCCGACGAAAAGACGGCTAAGGTGGTGGTTCCGGATTACCAGCTTTCCCTGGCGATCGGTAAGGAGGGGCAGAACGCAAGGCTCGCAGCAAGGCTTACCGGTTATAAAATTGATATTAAATCCGAGACCCAGGCAAAGGACGCTCCCGGCTTCCGATACGAGGATTACCTGGACGAGGAAGAGTACGAGGACGAGGGAGAGTACGGAAACGGCGAAGAGTATGGTGACGGCGAGGCATATGGCGGCGAAGAGTACGACGAGGCTGGATATGAGGAAGAGCCTGTCGGCGAAGAGTATGAAGAGACCGAGTATGAGGAGCCTGTTCAGGAGTAAGAGAGATGGCAAAAAAGACACCTTTGAGGCAGTGTGTGGGCTGCGGTGAGATGAAGGGGAAGAAGGACATGGTAAGAGTCCTCAAGACGGCGGAAAATCAGATTTGTCTGGATACAACAGGTAAAAAGAACGGAAGAGGCGCATATATATGCAGGAGCAGGGAATGTCTGCAGAAGGCCTGCAGGAATAAAGGGCTGGAGCGTTCTTTTAAGATGTGTATTCCAAATGAAGTGTATGACATTCTGAAGGAGGAATTTAATCACATTGAGGCAGAATAAGATTTTTTCACTTCTGGGAATTGCCATGAAAGGACGCAACCTGGTAAGCGGAGAGCTGCAGACGCTGGAGGCAGTCAAAAAGGGATCTGCCAGGCTGGTGATAGTAGCGCAGGACGCGTCCGACAATACAGTCAAGCTGTTCACCGATAAGTGCAGTTATTATCATGTTCCGGTCTTACGGTGGGGGACTAAGGAAAGTCTGGGGCATGCGATCGGAAAGGAACTCCGGTCGTCGGTGTGTGTGTGTGACGCCGGGCTGGCGAATGCGGTAAGCGGTTTGATAACGGAGCAACAGAAAGAATGGAAAGGCACCATTGAGGGTGGAGATGGAGGAAAGAATGGCGAAGATTAGGATACATGAGCTCGCTAAGGAATTAGATAAACAGAGTAAGGAGATACAGAGCTTTCTGCAGGGGCAGGGTATCGAGGTCAAGTCTGCAAGCAGCTCTGTGGAAGAGAATGTGGCGGAATCTGTAAGAAAGGCGTTCGGAAAGAGTCAGGAAAAGCCTGAGAAGGTGCCTGAGGCACCGGTAAAGGCAGCTCCCAGAGAGGGAGGGGCGGCCCCGGCTCCTAATAAGCCCGCAAAGTCGCCCCAGGAGACACCGAAAAAGAAAAAAACAATTATTTTTGTGAATAATTCCCAGAATTCGCAAAGCTCCAAGCCGTCAGGGCAGCGCTACGGTCAGGGCGGTAACGGGGGAAGGCCTCAGGACGGACAGAGAAGGCCTCAGGGCGGCAACGGAAATAAAGGTTACGGTGACCGCAGAAACCAAAGTGCAGCACCCGTACGGACGCCCATCAAACCTCTGACGCCGCCGTCTCCCACGCCAAGCGTGCAGATGGTGCCTTCCAGACCTCCGCAAAAACCCAAGGCTGAGCCTGAAAAGCGGGAGGTAAAGGAAACGCCGGTAAAGCCTGCAGTGCAGACGGAAATTGTGCAGGTGCAGTCTAAGGATAACAGGCCGGAAAGAAACGAGCACCGTCAGGAGGAGAGGCCCGGAGCAAGAGACAACCGTGGTCAGGACAATCGCGGTCAGGAAGGCCGTGGTCAGGATAACCGCTATCAGGGAAGCCGCGACGGCAGACCTCAGGGCGGGCCGAGAGGAGACAGACCGGATCGCGGGCAGTTTCAGTCCAGAGGCGGAAGCGGTACCGGTGCACCCAGGGGAGACCGGGGAAACGGGTATACGAGAGGCGGCAGGCCGGGTGAAAACAGCGGCCAGGGCGATCGCAGAAGTTCCGGGTTTGGCCAGGGCGGCAGCCGCGGTTATAACGGATCCCCCCGTCCGGGCGGTAATCAGCGTCCTGGAGGCGGGCAGCGCCCCGGAGGTGCATCACGGGACGGCAGAGGAAACGGCGGACCGGGAGCCGGCTTCAGGGACAGAAATCAGAATAAGAGCTTTGCCGGGGAAGCACCCGCAAAGGATATGGAAAAGAGGCGCGAGGACGAAAAGAGACGCGCAAGTAATATCGAGAAGGATAAGCGGTCCAGAAAAGATCATATTTATGAGGAGGAAGAGGCCCTGAAGAACAGGCTGGGCCGCTTTATTAAGCCTGAGAAGAAAAGAGAAGCGACGGCGGAGGAAGCAATCAAGGTTATTATCCTTCCGGAGAAGATTACCATTAAGGAGCTTGCCGAGAAGATGAAACTTCAGCCGGCAGCAATCGTAAAGAAGCTGTTCTTAGAGGGCAAGATCGTCACTGTGAACCAGGAGGTCTCCTATGAGGATGCAGAGAATATCGCCATGGAGTATGACGTTCTGTGTGAAAGGGAAGTCAAGGTTGACGTGATCGAAGAACTCTTAAAGGAGGAAGAGGAGGACGAGGGGACTCTGGTAGAGAGGCCGCCTGTAGTCTGTGTCATGGGCCACGTGGATCACGGTAAGACATCTCTGCTGGATGCAATCCGTGAGACGAATGTGACCGACAGGGAGGCCGGCGGTATTACCCAGCATATCGGCGCGTATACGGTGAATATCAAGGGCAGGAAGATTACGTTCCTGGATACTCCCGGACATGAGGCGTTTACTGCCATGCGTATGCGGGGTGCCAATTCCACTGACATTGCAATTCTGGTGGTGGCGGCTGACGACGGTGTGATGCCTCAGACGATTGAGGCAATCAGTCATGCAAAGGCGGCCGGTATTGAGATTATCGTGGCAGTGAACAAGATCGACAAGCCTTCTGCCAACATTGAGCGTGTCAAGCAGGAGCTGACGGAATACGAGCTGATCGCGACCGATTGGGGCGGCAGCACGGAGTTTGTTCCCGTGTCCGCTAAATCCGGTGAAGGAATTGAAAATCTGCTGGAGACCATTCTGCTTACGGCGGATATTCTGGAGCTGAAGGCAAATCCTGCCCGCCGGGCGAGAGGCCTTGTCATTGAGGCTGAGCTGGATAAGGGCAGAGGACCTGTAGCCACGGTACTGGTGCAGAAGGGAACGCTGCACATGGGCGACTTTATTTCCGCAGGAGCCTGCCACGGCAAGGTGAGAGCGATGATCGACGACAAGGGGAAAAGGGTGAAGTCCGCGGATCCGTCCACGCCTGTGGAGATTCTGGGATTATCCGACGTACCCAGTGCGGGCGAGGTGTTCCTGGCCCATGAGAGCGATAAGACCGCAAAATCCTACGCGGATACCTATCTGGCACAGAATAAGGAGAGAAAGCTGGAAGAGACCAAGGCGAAGATGTCTCTGGACGACCTGTTTTCGCGCATTCAGGAGGGCAATCTGAAAGAGCTGAACCTGATCGTCAAGGCCGATGTGCAGGGCAGCGTGGAGGCGGTGAAGCAATCCCTGATGAAGCTGTCCAACGAGGAGGTTGTGGTCAAGTGTATCCACGGCGGTGTAGGAGCGATTAACGAGTCGGATGTGACTCTGGCAAGCGCCTCCAATGCCATTATCATCGGATTCAATGTCCGGCCCGATGCCACCGCAAAGGCTACCGCGGAGCGGGAAGGTGTGGACGTAAGGCTGTACAGAGTTATTTATCAGGCAATCGAGGATATTGAGACCGCTATGAAGGGAATGCTGGATCCTGTATTTGAGGAGAAGGTCATCGGCCATGCCGAGATCCGTCAGGTGTTCAAGGCTTCCCAGATTGGCAATATCGCAGGGTCTTATGTCCGGGACGGCATTTTCCAGAGAGGCTGCAAAATTCGTATCACCCGCGGCGGCGAGCAGATCTACGAAGGCGCGCTGGCATCTCTGAAGCGTTTTAAGGACGATGTAAAGGAAGTAAAAGAAGGCTTTGAGTGCGGACTTGTGTTTGAGGGCTTTGACCAGATACAGGAGCTGGATGCAGTCGAGGCATATATTATGGTGGAAGTACCCAGGTAAGTTTGAGCCGCCGCCGTTGCGGCGTGTCCGGAAGGTAAAGGGAAAATGAGAAAAAACAGTGTCAAAAATACCCGGATTAACGGGGAAGTGCAGCGTGTGCTGGCAGAAATTATCCGCGGGGAGATCAAGGATCCGAGGATCAGCCCTTGGACAAGTGTGGTCTCTGTGGAGGTGGCTCCGGATCTGAAGAGCTGCAAGGCATGGATCAGTGTGCTGGGCGACGAGGAAGCCCGGCAGAACACGCTGCAGGGGTTGAAAAGCGCTGAGGGATTTATCAAGAGGCAGCTTGCAAAGATTGTTAATCTGCGCAATACGCCGGATATTACCTTTATCGTGGATCAATCTATTGAGTATGGTGTAAATATGTCCCGCAGGATCGACGAGGTGATCGCCTTGGACGAGGAACGGAGCGGGGCGGCAACGGAGAGTAAAGATGAACCTGATTCAAGAATGTAAGGATGCAAGGAGAATTGGCATCAGCGGCCATGTGCGGCCGGACGGAGACTGTGTGGGCGCAGTTTTAAGCCTGCGTATGTATTTGCAGAAGTGTCTGCCGGAGGCGGAGATCAAAGTATTTCTGGAAAAACCGTCCGAAATATTCGGGGAGATCAGGGGCTTTGACGAGATTGACTCCCGCTTTCCCGAGGAGGAGCCCTTTGATGTGTTCTTTTCCATGGATTGCGACGACACGCGGCTGGGAGAGGCGGAAAAGTATTTCCGGGCGGCAAAGAAGACGGTCAATATCGATCATCATATCAGCAATCCCGGTGCGGGAGACGTAAACTATATCAGGCCGGAGGTGGGATCCACCTGTGAGCTGGTTTACGATCTGATTGATCAGGAAAAGCTGGACAGGGATATGGCCATGGCAATTTACACCGGTATTATTCACGATACGGGTGTGTTCCAGTATGCCAATACCACGCCCGCCACGATGGAAAAGGGAGCAAGGCTGATTTCCTACGGGTTTGATTTCTCCAGGCTGATCCGGGAGACCTTTTATCAAAAGACCTATGTGCAGAGCCATATTATGGGGCGGGCACTGATGGAAAGTATACGTTTCCTGAACAACAGGTGTATTGTCAGCGGGATAGACCGGAAGGCTATGGATTTCTATGAGGTGGGATCCAAGGACATGGACGGCATTGTAAATCAGCTGCGCAATATTGAAGGGATCTCCTGTGCCATATTTATGTATGAAACGGGGGTGCTGCAATATAAGGTGAGCCTGCGTTCCGACGAGTCGGTGAATGTGGCGGAGGTGGCGGCTTATTTCGGCGGCGGCGGTCATGCAAGGGCAGCGGGATGTATCATGCACGGAAATTTTTACGATTGTATCAATAATCTGTCTCTGCATATTGAAGAGCAGTTAAAGAAATCCGAGGCTTAGCCATGGTTAACGGAATCATTATCATTGACAAGGAACCCGGTTTTACCTCCCATGATGTGGTGGCAAAGATGAGGGGAATCTGCGGGCAGAAGAAAATCGGGCATACCGGCACGCTGGACCCCATGGCTACGGGGGTGCTTCCCGTGTGCCTGGGCAGCGGCACCAGGCTGTGCGACATGCTGGCTGACAGGGATAAGGAATATGTGGCGGAGCTGCTCCTGGGCGTGGAGACGGATACGCAGGACATCACGGGACAGGTGCTTGCAGAGAAGTCTGTGGAGGTCTCGGAGGCGGAAGTGCGCGCTGCCTGTGAAAGCTTTCAGGGAGAGTATGATCAGATACCACCCATGTATTCGGCGCTGAAGGTGAACGGCAGGAAGCTGTACGAGCTGGCAAGGGCCGGTAAAGAGGTGGAACGCGTGGCAAGGCGTGTAAAGATCCCTGAGCTGGAGATTCTGGAATGCAGGCTGCCGACAGTGAGGATGCGCGTGGCCTGCTCCAAGGGAACCTATATCAGGACGTTGTGCGCGGATATTGGGGCAAGGCTGGGATGCGGCGGCACTATGCAGAGCCTCCGGCGGACAGCCGTGGGAAGGTTTACGCTGGCGGAAGCCCTGACCCTGGGACAGCTGCAGCAGATGAGAGACGAGGAAAGGCTGGCGGAGGCCGTGCTGCCGGTGGACAGTGTATTTGCAGACTGCCCGCTGCTGCATGTCAGCGAGGAATACAGGCGGCTTCTGGATAACGGCAACGCAATCTCCCCCCTGCAGACTCCGGAGAACATCCGGCATGAGGCAGGAAGGTGGGTTCGTTTTTATCGCCAGGACGGAAGCTTTGCCGGAATTTATACATATGATGAGCAGAGGCAGTGGTACAGGCCGGTAAAGATGTTTTTGTGATAGGAACAGGTGGCGTTATGGAGATTATCAGCAATACAACTGATTTTTACCTGGAAAAGGAAACTGCGACGGCAATCGGTAAATTTGACGGGGTACATATCGGTCACAGAAGGCTCCTGGAGGAAATTCTTTCCTATAAGCGCAAGGGGCTGGCAGCGTGTGTTTTTACCTTTGACCCGCCTCCGGCGGTGCTGTTTGGACGTTCCGATGGTCCCGAGCTGACGACGAAGCAGGAAAAACGGCTGTTATTTGAACGCATGAATATTGATATACTGATCGAATTCCCCATGAAGGCGGAGACGGCTGCAATACCGCCCGGAGAATTTGTCAGGGAAATACTGGCTAAGCGCATGAATACCAGGTTTATTGCCGCCGGGAATGACCTGTCGTTCGGGGCGGGAGGAGCAGGGGACGCTGCTTTCCTGCGAAAGCTGGGGCCGGAGCTGGGTTTTCGGGTGAAGACCATAGAGAAGGCCTGCCTGGACGGCAGGGAGGTCAGCTCCACCTATCTGCGCAGCAAGGTGGAAAGCGGAGACCTTGTAACGGCGGAGAAGTTGATGGGTATGCCCTATATGGTTGCAGGGAGAGTGGTGGAGGGCATGCACGTTGGCAGGACACTGGGTTTTCCCACGGTCAATATCCTCCCGGGGCCGGACAAGCTCCTGCCGCCGTCGGGGGTCTATTATTCCAGTGTGCGCGCAGGAGGCCGGACCTACAGGGCTCTCAGCAATGTGGGCTGCAAGCCCACGGTGACGGATGCCGGGCTGATGGGGGTCGAGTCCTATCTCTATCATTTCAACAGAGAGATCTACGGTGAGGATATAGAGGTTTATCTGCACGCGTTCCGCAGGCCTGAGCAGCATTTTAAGGATGTGGAGGCACTGCGGCGTCAGTTGGAAGAGGATATTGCGGCAGGGGAAAACTGGCGCGCTTTTTAGACCGAACATGGTATTACACAGGAAAAGGGCTTTCAGCAATATACGGAGGTTAGCATGAATGTAAGCATATTTTTGTCATTGGCAGGCGGTCTGGGACTTTTTCTGTTCGGAATGCGGGTTATGAGCGATTCCATTGAGAAGGTTGCCGGGGCCAAACTGCGGCACATTCTGGAGATTTTCACTACCAATCGCTTTACCGGCCTGCTGGTGGGTATTGTATTCACCGGCATTATTCAGTCCTCCTCCGCCTGCACGGCGATGGTGGTCAGCTTCGTGAATGCCGGGCTGATGAATATCTATCAGGCTGCGGGTGTTATCTTTGGAGCAAATATAGGTACTACCGTAACTTCACTTCTGGTTTCCTTTAATTTCTCGGCGCTTGCTCCCGTGATTCTTTTGACGGGTGTGCTGATCGCTATGTTTATCAAGAATGAAAAGGTGAAAAAATGCGGGGATATTATCATCGGTTTCGGGGTGCTGTTTCTGGGGATCAGCACGATGTCCGCATCTATGGCGGGCATGAAGGATGTGCCGGAAATCGTTAATCTGCTGGCTTCCCTTAAGAATCCTTTTATGGCTACCATTGTGGGCCTGGCATTGACTGCCGTGATCCAGAGCTCGTCCGTGACGGTCAGTATTACGCTGCTTCTGGCAAATCAGGATCTCCTTCCTCTGCCCATTACATTGTACATTATTCTGGGCTGCAATATCGGCGCCTGCGGGACGGCCCTGCTGACGTCCCTTGCGGGCAAAAAGGACGCCAAGAGAACGGCCTTGATCCATTTCTGGTTCAATGTGATCGGTACGGTGATCCTGTACGTGATTCTCTTTGCGGCACAAGAGCCGGTAATGAAGCTGATCTGGACGATTTCCAGCGACAAGGGGCGCTTTGTGGCAAACGCGCATATCCTGATCAAGGTGTTCCAGGTAATTGTGCTGTTCCCGTTTGCAACATGGATTGTGAAGCTGGCCTGTATCTGTGTGCCCGGTGAGGATAAAAAGGTGGGCTACAGGGAGAGCCATCAGCTGAAATATATCGGCGACAAGGTGGTGTTTAATCCGGCTACTGCGGTGGTGGAAGTGATAAAGGAGCTGGACCGTATGGCGTCCCTGGCCGGCGAGAATCTGAATCGAGCCATGAATGCGCTGATAACCCTGGATGAGGAAGATATTGAGGAAGTATACGAGGTGGAGAAAAATATCAATTTCCTGAACCATGCCATCACGGATTATCTGGTGAAAATTAACCAGACAACTCTTCCCATAGAGGATCTGAAAAGCCTGGGCGCCCTGTTCCATGTGGTGAACGATATTGAGAGGATCGGCGACCATGCGGAGAATGTGGCGGATGCCGCGAGACAGCGCAGGGAGGGCGGTGCCGCCTTCAGTCAGGAAGCTCAAAAAGAGATGGGAGAGATGCTGGATATGGTAAACAAGCTGATCCAGTTTGCGATTGCCATGTTCGTCAAGGGTGACGAGACCCATATGGAAGAGGTCAGAAGCCTGGAGGACATGGTGGATGCAAAGGAGCGGGAGCTGCAGCGGTTCCATGTACAGCGTCTGACCAGGGGAGAGTGTACACCGGAGGCGGGCATGATATTTTCCGACGTTGTGTCCGGCCTGGAGAGAGTAGCGGATCATGCCATGAATATTGCCTTTGCTATTGTGGATGCGGAGAAGGAGGCGGAGGCCGCAGAAATCTGAAATTTGTAACAGTTAATATTAAGTTAAAAATCTTTAATTTTCTTTTAATTTGGTGGTTGACAGAAGCCGGAGCAGATTGTATAATTTGCTTAGCGTAATAATTCTGTAACATATTTGTAAATAACTATTCAAATTTGAGGAAAATACCAATGAATATTTTGAAACATAAGCGTAACAGGTTGACAGTCGTTGTTTCCGCAGGCTTGGTGCTCGCCATGTGTGCGCAGCCCATACAGGCCTCGGCAGAGGAGGACGTTATGCCTGCGGCGGGGATTGCTTCCGTGCTGGAGGCAAGGCTGTCTACCGAAGAATATATTGCGGCGGCGGCTCAGGCCCAGGGCGCTTCCTGGGGATATACCAATATCGGAATTGCAGATGTGGAGAGCGGTAATCTGAATGTCCGTGCAATTCCTTCCATCGACGGCAAGCTGGTGGGAAAGATGCCGAAGAATTCCGCCTGCGAGGTTCTGGAAGTGACCGAGGACGGGTGGGCACATATCACCTCCGGAGAGGTGGACGGCTATGTCAGTCTTGACTATCTGCTGATGGGACCGGATGCCAAGATGAAGGCAAACAGCATTGTCAGCACGGTAGCAGTGGCAAATGTGGACGGATTGAACGTAAGGGAACAGGCCAGCACTGACGGCGCCATACTGACACAGGTGCCCAAGGGTGAGGAAATGGAATATGTAGAAACCCTTGAGGGCTGGGTCAAGGTATCCATCGACGGTGAGGATGCGTATGTAGCCGCCGAGTATGTGACGGTGAACGAAAGGCTGGATACGGCGGTTACCATGACCGAGCTTCTGTATGGGGCAGGTGTGTCTGACGTCAGAGTGGAGCTGGTGGAGTATGCAAAGCAATTTCTTGGTAATCCTTATGTCTGGGGAGGAACCAGCCTGACAAAGGGCGCCGACTGCTCCGGGTTCGTACTCAGCGTATTTAAGAAGTTTGGCGTAAAGCTGTCCCGTACCGCGGCGGCACAGTCAACTCACGGTAAGAAGATCAAGGCGTCCGAGCTGCAGCCCGGTGACCTGGTGTTCTACAGCAACGCTTCCGGCAGGATTAACCATGTGGCGCTGTATATCGGCGGTGGGCGTGTGATTCATGCCAGCAGCCCGAAGAGCGGTATCAAGATCAGTAAATATAATTACCGCACGCCTGTGAAGTGTGTGAGTATTCTGCAGGATTAACAAAGTCAGGATTAAAAAACGTAACATTGGCTATTGACAATCAAGGTAGTGTGTGATATTCTGTATAGGCGTGTGAAAAGCATGCCAGCAAGCAGAGTATCCACTCTCACCTTACGGCAATCGGGCCAGTAAGAGTTCATAAGATTCCGGTAGCCTTTCTGTCTCTAAGATGGGAGCTGCATTGTGATGAAGTGAGTTTAAGTGGATAGTTATGCTGTCCACTTTTATTTTTTTCTTTATGGAGGGTACGACCATTAGCGATTTAATGATTAACGAGCAGATTAGGGACAAAGAGGTACGCCTGATCGGTGAGAACGGGGAACAGCTGGGGATCATGTCTGTGAGGGATGCCATGAAGCTGGCGGAGGATGCGGAGCTTGATCTTGTGAAGATTGCGCCTGCGGCAAAGCCCCCTGTGTGCAAGATTGTGGATTACGGCAAGTACAAGTACGAGCAGGTCAGGCGGGAGAAGGAAGCAAAGAAGAAGCAGAAGGTTATAGAGATCAAGGAGATCAGGCTGTCTCCCAATATTGATACGAATGACCTGAATACCAAGATAAATGCGGCCAGGAAATTCCTGACCAAGGGGGATCGGGTAAAGGTGACACTCCGGTTTCGTGGCCGTGAGATGGCACATATGAACAGCAGCAAGCATATTTTGGATGATTTTGCTGAGAGCCTGTCCGATATTTCGGTGGTGGAGAAAGCGCCCAAGGTGGAAGGCAGGAGTATGACAATGTTTTTAACTGAAAAGCGCTAGTGTATTGCACGCTGGTTCGCAAAAGTTAAAATAGATTAATTTAAGTTTAGGAGGAATATGTTATGCCCAAGATGAAGACAAGCAGATCGGCTGCAAAGCGTTTTAAACTGACAGGAACGGGTAAGCTGAAGAGAAGCAAGGCTTACAAACGCCACATCTTAACTAAGAAGACGCCGAAGAATAAGCGTAATCTGAGAAAGCCGGCTATGACGGATGACACGAATGTAAAGAACATGAAGAAGATTTTACCTTATTTATAAGCTTAGTTAAGGAGGAAAAAGGATATGGCAAGAATAAAAGGCGGCATGAATGCCAAAAAAAAGCATAATAGAGTATTAAAGCTTGCGAAAGGCTACAGGGGAGCCAGAAGCAAGCAGTACAGAGTAGCAAAGCAGGCTGTTATGAGAGCGCTCACCAGCTCATATGCCGGCAGAAAAGAGAGAAAGCGTCAGTTCAGACAGCTGTGGATTGCGCGTATTAACGCGGCGGCAAGGATTAACGGTCTTTCTTACAGCAAGTTTATGTACGGATTGAAGCTTGCTGGAGTTGATATGAACAGAAAGATGCTGGCAGAGATGGCAGTCAACGACGCGGAGGGCTTTAAGACCCTGGCGGAGCTGGCTAAGTCTAAGGTAGCATAGGATCAGATACATGAGCCCGGCGGAACCATCTGCCGGGTATTATCTTGTCAGGAAGTTGTTCCCGTTACAAATTTGGGCCGGAGTATAATGGAGTCTGTGAGAGGCGGCGCAGGAGCCGCTCACAGTGCTTGAGTGCCTGCGCCGGGGCAGTTGATTCCGGCCGGCGCGGCAGAATGAGAGGAAATATGCTGATATTCTTTGACATAGACGGAACATTGGTGGGTGAGGACGGGCGTGTGATACCGGACAGCGCCAGAAATGCAATCAAGCGGGCCAGAGCCGGCGGACATATCTGCATGATTAATACAGGCAGAACGCTGAGGCTGGTGGGAAGCGAGCTGATCAACCAGGCCGAATTTGACGGTCTGATCTTAGGCTGCGGAACCATGGTGGTTTACCGGGGAAAGACGCTGCTGCATAAGACCTTTGACCGGGAGGAGGCCAGGGAAATTATAGACGGGCTGCACCGGTATGAGATTGATGCCTGTCTGGAGGGAGCCGAGAATAATTTCAGCAACGATGGAGACAGGACCTTTACGGAGGGTTACCGCAGATTTATCAGTCGTTTCAGTGCCTTTGAATATGGCAGTTTCGAAGAGGCGCCAGGCCACTTTGACAAGTTCTACGCCTATGTGGACAGGGTAGAGAAAATGGATGCCTTTCGCAGGGAGTTTGCAGGAAAGCTGGATTTTGTGGACAGAAAGGGAGGCTTTTTTGAGATCATGCCCCAGGGATTCTCCAAGGCAAGCGCTATGGACTTTGTGGCAGACACGCTGGGAATTCCCATGGAGGAGACGGTGGCCATTGGTGACAGCAGCAATGATATTCCTATGATAAAGCGGGCCCATATCGGCATTGCCATGGGGAATGCCACGGAGGACGTTAAGGAGATCGCAGATTATGTGAGCACGGATCTTACGGAGGACGGCATTGAAAACGCGCTTCGCTGGTTAGACCACAGGAGGGCATTGTAATGAATTATGTTGTGGAATCCTATGAAAATTACCGGGAAGAAGACCGCCTGACCACCAATCAGGCGAGAAGGATAGAATTTATAACAACCACCAGAGTTTTTGACGAGGTGATTCCCTCCGGATGCAAAATACTGGACTGTGCGGCCGGAACAGGGATTTATGTGTTTTGGCTTGCTGATCAAGGGCATGATGTGACTGCCACGGATATTACGCCAAGGCATATTGAGCTGATCAATCAGAACCCGGCGGCGTTGAGGTATGAAATAAAAACAGCTGTTATGGATGCCACGGATCTGTCCCTTTTTGAAGACGGAGCCTTTGACGTGGTTTTAAACATGGGGCCCTTTTATCATCTCATTACGCGGGAACAGAGAGAAAAATGCCTGTCGGAATGCCTGCGGGTGCTGAAAAAGGGCGGGCTTCTGGTTACGGCCTATATTCCGAGGTATTTTGTATTCCAATATGTTGCCATGAACGACAAAAACTATCTGGATGCTGCGCTGGCAAAGCAATTGGTGGAAACGGGGGTACTGCGCCATGATGACGAAAAGTGCTTCTGGACGGATACTTATTACTCATCAAAGGAAGAAATGGAAGCTGTTTATCAAAGGCATAACCTGAGAATAACGGATCATTTTGCCCAGGACGGGCTAGCGCCGCTTTTGTCCCATAAGGTAGACGGCTGGGATGAGGATCAGTTTAAAATATGGTGTGATTATCACTATAGTATATGCCGGGAACAATCTATTTTAGGCGCCAGCAATCATGTGATTATTATCGGAGAAAAAATTTAAAATTGTACTGGATATATTTTGAATTATATGCTATAATAAATATTGTTGAAGCAGGTGCCCTGCTATTAAGCAGATGTAGTATATCGGTAGTACATCAGCTTCCCAAGCTGAGGAGGCGGGTTCGACTCCCGTCATCTGCTCTGACATGAAAGTACGGGAAACGGCGGCTAACCACTGGAAAATCAGTGATTAGCCGCCGTTTTTCTGTTAGTGGCTGCCGGACATAGGTAATTGTAGATAATCAATCAGGGCAGTTTCCAAAAGCCGGGAATAGTTTACCTTTTAAGATCCGGCATGATGAGAAAAAGCCCGGAATCTACATGTTTAGGTCAAGAATATCCATTTCATTTTCTGAGGCATTCGGTTAGTATGTTAGAAAAACGGAAGGAGAATTTACAAAGGTATGCAGGAATTGAGAGGAAGGTCTGTGACTCTGTTTGAAGGAAATTTTCTTCGACGTGAGAATGATAATCGTGATTACCTGATGAAGCTAAAGACGGAGCACTTGCTGCGCAACTTTATGCTGGAGGCGGGAAGGGCTTCGGGACGTGGGATGGATTCGCAGGTCATGGGAGGATGGGAAGACCCAAGCTGTCAGCTGCGCGGCCATTTTCTGGGACACTGGTTGTCGGCTGCCGCGCTTCATTACGAAAAATCCGGGAATGTGGAATTAAAGGCAAAAGCGGAAGTGATTGTGAACGAGCTGGCTCTGTGCCAGGAAGACAATGGCGGAGAATGGGCCTGTTCGATTCCGGAAAAATATCTGTACTGGATTGGGAAAGGAAAGGCGGTGTGGGCGCCCCAATACACGGTACATAAGCTGTTTATGGGGCTGATCGATGTGTATCAGTACATGGAAAATGATCAGGCCCTCCGTGTGGCCGACAGGCTCGCAGACTGGTTTTACCGTTGGAGCGGAGAGTACACACAGGAACAGTTCGATAATATTCTTGATGTGGAGACCGGCGGTATGCTCGAGGTCTGGGGGCAGTTATATCAGATTACAGGCAGCGAAAAATATCGGACCCTGATGGACCGTTATTACCGCCGCAGATTGTTTGAGCCATTGCTTGAGGGGAAGGATGTTCTCACCAATATGCACGCCAACACCACGATACCGGAAGTACTTGGCTGCGCCAGGGCGTATGAAGTGACCGGCGAGGAAAAGTGGCTGACCATCGTCAAAATGTATTGGAAATGTGCCGTGACAGACAGGGGAGCATATGTGACGGGAGGCCAGACACAGGGTGAGATATGGACACCCATGCGCAAATTGAAAGCAAGACTTGGAGATAAGAATCAGGAGCACTGCACGGTATATAATATGATTCGACTGGCTGAGTTTTTATTCCGTCAGACTAAGGATCCGGCCTACATGAATTATATTGAATACAATATTTACAACGGAATTATGGCACAAACCTACTGGAGAGGAGACTGGAAAGAAGGGAAACCGGGCTATGGACTTTTGACCTATTTCCTGCCGATGAAGGCAGGGAGCAAAAAAGAATGGGCCGGTGAGATGGATAGCTTTTTCTGCTGTCATGGAACAATGGTTCAGGCGAATGCGGCCTGGAACCGTATGATGTTTTATCAGGATGGAAACGAGCTTTACGTGACGCAGTATGCAAATGCGGCCGCAGATTTTATGATCGGAGAGAATAAGGTTTCCCTGCGCCTTCGCCAGGATTATATGAACGGCAGCCTGCAGAATTCTTCCGAAAATAATGCTAAGCAGACGATCAGCGCCACAACAAGCGTATTTGCCAACAAGCCGGACTTTAAGAAATACGAGATTACGGTTGAGACGGAGCAGGCGGAGGAATTTAGTATTTGCCTGCGTATTCCGGACTGGATTATGTCGGAGGCCAGGGTATACGTCAATGAGGAGTTGGCTGCACAAACGGAGAAGACCGACGCGTTTGTCACCATAGCCCGTGCCTGGAGCAAGGGCGATAAGATAGTACTGATCTTCCCAATCGGTGTCCGCTTTGTGCCGCTGCCGGACGATGAGACCATGGGAGCTTTCCGTTATGGAGCGGAAGCACTTGCCGGTATCACGGCGCAAGAGCGAATTCTCTACATCGAGAGTGATAACCCTGCAGATGAATTATCCGTGGATACTGAGCGTCAATGGGGCGATTTCCGTACCTTTTACCGCACGGAAAACCAAGATCCGGGTATCAGCTTTTGCAGGGTAAATGACATCGGTTATGAGCCATATCAGATATATTTTAAAATTAAGAAGAGGAATACTGCCATTGGAGGAACAGATCCGGTCTGAGGTGAAGAAGCTTCCCTTTTTTACAAATGTATTTCCAACCATTTTGCTACCCGGTCAACATTATTACTGGCTCTGCTGTAGTAAAAATCCCGCAAACCTCGTGTTTGCGGGATTTTTCAGCTGCCATCTCTTTGGCAGCTTGCGCTCCCCGAGTAGGGCTCGAACCTACAACAACTCGGTTAACAGCCGAGTGCTCTACCATTGAGCTATCGAGGAATATACATTAATATATCATAGTATAGGCCTTTTTATGCCAATGTCAAGGATATTTCCGCTTTTTTTGAATGATATTTTTCGGCAGTTTTCTCATTGTTCCCGCAACGATTTTACTTTTCTTTCAGTGATTCTGTCGTTTTCTGTAATAACACCGCATAATAAGGGAGAGTCGGCATCATACAGGGCACAGTTTTGGGAAACACTTTCCTGACTGTGGTTTGCATAGCAATACAGGCACCCGTTTTTGCAGGTATTGTACGTGCCTGTTTCAATGCTTTCAATACAACCACATTCTTCTCTCTGGTTTTTATCCTTATCCGCCCGGATTTGATACCCTGTGATCTGCTCAATGAGCTCCCGATCGATACAACAGCTGTGTTCTATTCCATAAGGAGCGAAATCAATTGTTTCTGCGCAGGTGGCAACTTTCATATCATGACTGCCTGCAAGAAACGCGACTTCCTTCCCAAACGCGATCAAGTCACTTTCTGCCAGAGTAAAGGAATTGAGGACGTTCATGTTTTTTCTGTTTTTCGCATATATATCTACAAAGCTGATCACACATCTGGAAGTATAGCCCTGCAGTTCATGTGCAATGTGTGCAAAAGCCTTTAAGTGATATTCGGGAGTATATTTATCGGTAAAAATAATAGGATCATATCGCCAGATTACCTTTTCCCTGCCGATTTTACGGGAAAGCCTTTGAAAGATCGGGATCATATCTTTTCTCTTATGGGGAACGCCAGGCTCTATGTCCCGGCCAAAACCGGTAAGGGTAAACTGAAAATAATAGTGGTAAGCAGCCAGTTCATCCAACCTTGTGAACATCGGTTCCGGATTTTTTGTCCAAAAGACAATACAATCCACAATTTCCGGGGTTAAATTAATTTTACTGATTTGATGTGGGTTAAGCGGATTGCGGACATATAGAAATCCTTCCCGTATTCTGTTTAAAAACCAGTCGGAATAATAATTCGGAATATCCGTTCTGCGGCTGACGCTTAAAATCATGGGATCACCTGTCCACCTGTCATCATAATCCCGGTCTGGTTCCTACAGCAATTCCGACAGGGATTGAATTAATACGGTATCTTCCGCCGGAACGCCGCATTTATCAAGCACTGGGCCAGGTATCCGAAATGATCCCCGCTCATAAAATTTCCCGGTGAACATCCAGTCTCCGGATATGGGGTAATTCAAGGTATATCCCACGTCAAAAAAGATTACTTTTTTATTTTCAGCGGTTCGATCATATCGTGTACTTCTGTTCGCGGGGCCTTAAGACCACAGATTACAGATCCGGAGGATATAACAAATCTGACTTTGAAAGAAGTATAGCAGTAATCTACTTTTTTTACAAGCGGATTATCACGGGATGTGTTCAGATGTTCCCGGTGCGTCAAAAAGAGCTTCCCCGGAGAGGGGGTTAATGGTATAATGGGCGTTGGCAAGATGAGTATGCCTGCCTGCGAATGACGATTCCGGATCGCAGAACAGAAGTAAGGCAGGGGAAAAGGATCAGCCTGGAAGAGGTCAGAAAGCGGCCGGACAGGAATATACTTTAGAAGAATATGCTTTCGAAACGACAGATATGAGGTGACGAAAACAATGCCTAATTTTACAAAAATGGCAATTAAAGCGACATTTGTCAGGCTTCTGGATGAGAAGCCCCTGAGTCAGATTACCGTAAAGGAAATCGTGGAAGAATGCGGGGTCAACCGGAATTCCTTTTACTATCATTTTCAGGACATTCCGGCGCTGGTGGAGGAAATCCTGACAGAGGCGGCGGATCAGATTATTGCCGCGTACCCTGCCATTGATTCCCTGGAGGGCTGCCTGAATGCGGCAGTGGAGTTCGCTATGAAAAATCGCCGGGGAGTGCTGCACATTTACCATTCGGTAAACCGTGATATTTTCGAACAGTATCTGTGGAAGATTGCCCATCATGTGGTGACGGCTTATGCGGATTCCCTTTTTGCGGAGAAACCGCTGAAGGAGCGCGACAGGCAGGTCATTGTCCGTTTCTATGAGGGAGAATGCTTCGGTATGGTTATGAAATGGATGAGTGAGGGGATGAAGGACGGTATTCAGGAGGCAATCAGCCGACTCTGTGAGCTGCGCAGAGGCATGGTGGAGGAAATGATCCGGCGCTGCCTGGAGGGTCAGCCCTGAAGAGCAGATTTTGCAGTTGGATTTAGACATTTATAAGGATGTGTCTGTTTTTTGGTCACATATTGCTCCGTGTCATGATTTCAGACACGGGGCTTTTTTTGACGATTTTGATACGGTCCTGACTCTGCTATACTCATCATCAGACAGAGAAAGGAGGTATCTGAAATATGAAAACACGTTCCGTAATTCCCATGAAGATTGCAAAGACAGGTTATATTATTATGTCCCTTGTCTTTTGTATGGCGGGTATTCTGTTCATCTCCAGGCCGGAGCTGTCAGTAAGGCTGCTTGGCCGGGCGCTGGGCGTTGCAATGATCCTCTTCGGGTGCATCAGGCTGGTAGGTTATTTTTCCCGGGATCTCTTCCGGCTGGCTTTCCAGTATGATCTGGAATTTGGCATTCTGCTGATTGTCCTTGGCGTGACCGTACTGGTCAAATCGGAAAATGTAATGAATTTTATCTTTATCGCCATGGGAATCGCAATTCTGGCTGACGGGCTGTTTAAGATACAGATTGCCATGGATGCCAGGAGGTTTGGCATCGGCACATGGTGGCTGATCTTATGTCTGGCGGTTCTGACCGGGTTTGTGGGACTTCTGGTGGTGTTCCGTCCCGCTGAGAGTGCCCGGCTTCTCACCGTGCTGCTGGGTATTTCGTTGCTGGCGGAGGGGATCTTAAATCTGTGCGTGGTGGTCAGTACCGTGAAAATCATTAAGAACCAGCAGCCGGATATAATAGACGGCAGTTATTGTGAAATCAGGCAGGCAATGTAAGAAGAATGAGAAAGGGTGACAAAGGCTATGAAATTTTCAAAAGGAGTTGTAAAATTACGCATTCCCATTTTAATTCTGGCGCTGGTGCTGATGGTGCCGGCGGCCCTGGGGATGGCGGCGACAAGAGTCAATTATGACATGCTGGATTATCTTCCCGAGGATATGGATACCGTGACCGGGCAGAACGAACTGATGGAAGAATTCGGGAAGGGCGCGTTTTCCTTCATTATAGTAGAGGATATGCCCATGAAGGATGTGGCGAAGTTAAAGGCCCGGATCGAACAGGTGGATCATGTGGAGACTGTGGTCTGGTATGATTCCCTGATGGATCTGTCGGTGCCCATGGAGCTTCTGCCGGATCAGATTTACCGGGAATTCAACACCGATCATTCCACTATGATGGCGGTCTTTTTCGACAGCTCTACCTCCGCTGATATTACCATGGATGCCATTCGCGACATCAGGGCAGTCTGCGGCAAACAGTGCTATGTTTCGGGCATGTCGGCGCTGGTGACGGATCTGAAGGATCTGTGTGAAGAGGAGGAACCGATTTATGTGGGAATCGCAGTGGCACTTGCCTGCATTGCCATGCTGCTGCTTCTGGACAGCTGGCTGGTGCCTTTCGTGTTCCTTGCATCCATTGGTATTATGATCCTGTTGAATCTGGGATCCAATTATTTTATGGGTGAAATTTCCTATATTACCAAGGCACTTTCCGCCGTACTGCAGCTGGCAGTCACCATGGATTATTCTATCTTTCTGTGGCACAGCTACAATGAGCAGCGGGGGAAATATGGCGACGATAAGGAAGCTATGGCTGTGGCGATCCATGAGACCCTGACCAGCGTGCTTGGCAGCTCCATTACCACGGTTGCGGGATTTATCGCACTGTGCTTTATGTCCTTTACCATGGGACGCGACCTGGGGATTGTGATGGCAAAGGGAGTGCTGCTGGGGGTTCTGGGATGTGTTACCGTCCTGCCGTCCCTGATCCTGGTACTGGATAAGCCCCTGCAGAAGACCAGGCACAGGGCACTGATTCCTGATATGGGAAGCTTTGCCGGAGGTGTGGTAAAGGTGTACCCGGTATTCCTGATCCTGTTTCTGGTGCTGATTCCCCCTGCTTATTACGGGTACACCAGGACCAACGGCGAGGTGTATTATGACATGGGAGAATGCCTGCCAAAGGATATGGAGTATGTGATTGCCAATTCCAAGCTGCAGGAGGAATTCAATATTGCGTCCACTCATATGCTGTTGATTGACACGGATGTTCCGCCCGGGGATGTGCGCGGCATGATAAAGGAAATGGAGCAGGTAGACGGAGTCAAATATGTGCTGGGCCTGGAATCCGTCATTGGCCCCATGGTGCCTGAGGAAATCCTGCCGGAGTCCGTGCGGGAGATTTTAAAAAGTGATAAATGGGAGCTGATGCTCATTAATTCAGAGTACGGGGTAGCCAGTGACGATGTGAATGCCCAGATCAATGAGCTGAACACTATTTTGAAAAAGTATGACGGGGGCGGGATGCTGATTGGCGAAGCGCCCTGTATGAAGGATATGATCGAGACGACGGATCATGATTTTAAGGTAGTCAATGCGGTATCCATCCTGGCGATCTTCGTGATCATTGCCCTGGTGGAAAAAAGTATTTCCCTGCCGTTCATTCTGATTTCGGTGATTGAGCTGGCTATCTTTATCAATTTGGGATTGCCTCACTATCTGGGACAGAACCTGCCGTTCATTGCACCAATCTGTATCAGCACGATTCAGCTGGGAGCAACGGTTGACTACGCGATCCTGATGACAACCCGCTACAAGGGAGAGCGCATGGCGGGCAGAGATAAAGGGAAGGCTGTGGGGATTGCCCTGGCCAGCTCTATTCCGTCGGTACTTGTATCGGGAATGGGACTCTTTGCGGCAACCTTCGGGGTGGCGGTGTATTCCAATATCGACATCATCAGTTCCATGTGTATGCTGATGGCAAGAGGAGCCGTGGTGAGCATGTTTTCCGTGATCCTGATCCTGCCGGCACTGCTTCTGCTGTGCGACGGACTGATCTGTGTGACTACGGCAGGTATGAGAAAGAAAGAGAAAACAGAGAAAAAAATGATGGAGGCGACAGCGTAATGAAGAATAAAGCGATAAGGATTATGATGAGGGAAATGACAGGAAGCCGTGCTGCAGCGAAAGATCATGCCGGAAGAAGAAAAAGGATGGCGCAGATGACGGCAGCAGCACTGTGTACCGCACTGGTATTGGGCGGAACGGGTGTTACCATGTACACAATGGCTGCAGAGAATACCGGGGCAGAGGAAACAGTCGCGTCGGACGGAACAAATGCCGGGCAGATTCCGGACGGGAAGGCAGCCGAAAGTAACGCCGGGCAGGCTGCGGACGGGAAGGCAGCCGAAAGTAACGCCGGGCAGGCCGCGGACGGGAAGAGGCTTGAAAACGCGGGAAAGGCGGAGGGAGAGCCGGTGAAGGAGGAAACCGTGTATGTCCTGGCGAATGCAGACGGCAGCACACGGAAGATTATCGTCAGCGACAGGCTTGAGAACGGAAGCGGAGCCGACGTTCTGAGCGATGTGTCAGAGCTTGTAAATATCAGGAATGTCAATGGCGACCAGGTTTATACCGCGGGAGAAGGCAACGTAAAGGTATGGGACGCGAAAGGCGGGGATATATATTATCAGGGCAGCACCGATAAGAAGCCGCCGGTGAGCCTTGCTGTTACCTATATGCTGGACGGGAAGGAAATCTCTCCGGAGGAGCTGGCCGGAAAGAGCGGGAAGGTGAAGATCCGCTTCGACTATACCAATGAGCAGTACGAGTATGCGGAGATAGACGGCGTCAGAACCAGGGTGTATGTGCCCTTTGCGGTGGTGAGCGGCATACTTCTGGACCATGAGGTGTTCAGTAATGTGGAGGTGTCAGGCGGCAGGCTGATCGACGACGGTGACCGCATGGTGGTTATGGGCTATGCGCTGCCCGGAATGCAGGAGAATCTGGGGGAAGCTGCGGAGAATCTGGATCTTCCGGATTCCCTGGAAATCACGGCGGATGTGAAAAATTTCGAGATGGGCATGACGGCGTCCATTGCCACTAATGAGCTGTTCAGCGGCGTGGAGCCGGATGAGGAGAAGATGTTGGAGGATCTTAAGGGGTCGCTGGATGAAATGACCGCTGCCATGGAGCAGCTGATGGACGGCTCCTCCCAGTTATATGACGGTCTGTGTACACTGTCAGGTAAATCAGGTGAGCTGGCAGACGGAATTAACAGGCTTTCCGACGGGGCGACGCAGCTTAAGGAAGGAGTGGGCACGCTGGACGGGGGAGCGGCACAGCTACAGGACGGTGCGGCACAGCTTCGGGACGGTGCGACAAGCCTGCAGTCCGGGCTGAACACCCTGGCAGCCAATAACGGGAACTTAAACGGCGGTGCCAGACAGGTGTTCGAGACGCTGCTGGCTGCGGCTCAGACACAGCTGGCCGCTGCTGGGGTACAGCTGCCGGAGGCACTGACCCCGGAGAATTACGGGGAGGCGCTGAATCAGGTGATTGCTTCCCTGGACGGGGATGCGGTTTACCGACAGGCTTATGCTGCGGTGATTGCGGGCGTGGAAGAAAAGCGCGGCTATATCGAATCCCAGGTGACGGATGCCGTCAGGGCAGAGGTGGAGGCCAGGGTGACGGAGGCGGTCAGGCAGGAAGTAGAGGGCAAGGTAACGGCAGCCGTCAGAAGCCAGGTAACGGAGGCAGTTCTGGGCAGCCTGGGTATGACCGGAGAGAGCTTTGAAGCGGCATGGAATGCCGGCATGATAACGGAGGAGCAGAAAGCGCAGATTGAGGATGCCGTTGACGTGCAGATGGGGTCGGATACCGTCAGGCAGCAGATTACGGATAATACCCGGTCACAGATGGAAACCGACGAAGTGCAGGAAATTATCCGGGTGAACATGGAGCAGCAGATGTCAGGCGACGATGTCAGGCAGTTGATTGCGGAAAATACCGAGGCCCAGGTGCAGAAGGCGATTGCGGACAATATGTCAGGTGCGGAGGTACAGGGAAAGCTATCCCAGGCATCGGCAGGTCTGCAGGCAATTATCAGTCTGAAAGCTTCTTTGGACAGTTACAATTCCTTTTATGTGGGACTGCAAAGCTATACCGCCGGTGTGGCACAGGCTGCAGGCGGCGCGGGCCAGTTAGCAAGCGGCGCGGAGACGTTAAAAGGAGGAGTGGATGAACTTCGGAACGGCTCGGCAAAGCTGTACAGCGGTGCAGGTGAGCTTTGTGACGGCATTTTAACCATGAAGAAAGGAACACCGGCCCTGACGGACGGCATTGCTCAGCTGCGGGACGGTGCGGAGAAGCTTTCCGACGGGCTGCAGGAATTCAATGACGAAGGCATTCAGAAGCTGGCGGATGCAGTGGACGGCGATCTGAGCAGCCTGGCAGAACGGTTCCGTGCTGCGTTGGACGCCTCAAAGAATTACAAGACCTTTTCCGGTCTTGGCGACGGAATGGACGGACGGGTGAAATTCATATACCGCACGGATCCTATCGAGAGGGACTGATCAGGAAGGCAAAAAAGCCGGTGAGCGCGTTCTGATGCGCTCACCGGTATATTGTCGTTTTCGATTTATGTACTGCCGTGCTGTCGGCGTATGCTCTACTGTGCTTACTGTGCAGGGCATGCTCCTACTGTGCAGGGCATGCTCCTACTGTGCAGGGCATGCTCCTACTGTGTAGGAGCAAGGATAAAGTCGTCCAGATTGCCCCAGGAGCCGGGGCAGCTGGTGATATGTGCTCCTACGGTGATAGTTCCGTCCGTGGTAGTGATGGCTTCGATGCGGGGGGAACGGTAGGAGGTCCAGCCGTCCACATCCGTGGGGGCAGTGTAAGTCTGGCCGTCAGCCGTTGCATAGATGAACATGTCCTGGGTGGTGGCATCTCCCCCATGAAGGGTAATCTGGAAATAGTATGTTCCGGGCTCCAGGCCGGTCACGGTCTGCTCCACGGTAAATTCCACATTTTTGGTGGAGTAGAAGTGCATGGACTTATTGCCGGTGACGGCGTCGGAAGGCTTGTCAATGACAAAGATTTCGTCGGTGGTGCCGCTGATGTCGGTAATTGTCCACATGGAGGTATCGTCTTCCTCAAAGCTGTAATTTTTCAGAAAATTCATGTCCAGGACATGAACCGTGCATTTGCAGGTGGGATCAAAGCCGTAAGCTCCGGCAGTGTCACGAACCAGGGTTCCGGTGGCGGTATGGTCGCCGACACCCCAGCCTGCAAGGGTTTCCGGGGAGGCATCCCAGGTCACGGCCTCATCCTTTTCGGAGCCGTCGTTGTAGATCACGGCAGCCGTTTCGGGCTGGAGAATTTCATCTCCGATGCGGACAGTCATCTCCATATCCCGCAGGGCAACCTCCTGTAATTCGGTCTCTGCGCCTTCCGCCAGATAGCGGAATACGCTTAAGGAGGGCAGGGGGTGTCCTGCAAAATCAAACAGGGCCTGATTGTCCCAGGAGGAGCCGCCGTAAAAACGTCCTGCGTCATTGGGATCATACGAACCGCCATAGCTGGACGCCCAGCCGGCGCCGTTGGCCTCCCAGAGACTTTGTCTTGCATCATAGGTATCGCCGGGCACGGGGATCCATGCGGGCTCCCAGTAGAAGACGCCCACGCCCGCGTCGCCGCAGGATGCCACGGCATTGACTACGTCCCGGACAGCGTCTGCCTGTCCCTGAACGGAAACAGGATAAGCCAGGTCGCAGTTTGCCCCTTCGCCCACACTGTTGCCTGAGCCGTCTCCGTCGTCCAGGGTATAACAATAGGAAACCTCGGCAACCATCACCTTCTTGTCATAGGTGGAAGCAATCTCGGAGAGGACGGAAGTCAGATTGTCCAAAGTACCGTGCCAGTAAGGATAATAGGAGGTGGCAAATATATCATAGTCCACATCCGCATTATCCAGGCTTTTGGCAAAGCTGAGGAACTGATTACGGTTTTCGGGATTGGTAAAATGCAGGACCACCTCTATAGGATGATCCTTCTTTTGGGAGACCTGGCGGACTGCGTCGCATCCGGCGGAAAAGAGCTTCAGCACGGAGTCCCAGTTTTTCTCGCCTGACATGCCGGTGGTGGTCTCATTGCCTACCTGCACGGCGGTCACATTCACCCCTGCTTCCAAAAGGGCATTCAGGGAATCCTTTGTGTAGGACGCCAGAGCCTTGCACTTCTTATCCAGATCCATTCCTTCCCAGGCCTTCGGCACCATCTGTTTGTTGGGATCTGCCCAGAAATCGGAGTAATGGAAATCGATCAGGACGCTCATACCGTAGTCAGTTGCTCTCCGGCCAATGGCAATAGCGGTATTCAGATCGTTATGTCCGCCGCCGTAAGAATTCCCGTCCTTGTCCCAGGGATCATTCCAGACACGGATACGGACGGCGTTTACGCCGTTTTCCTTCAGGGTTTTAAATATATCCTGCACTTCTCCGTCTTCATTATAGTAGACGACGCCGCTTTCCTCCTCCGCCAGGACGGAGGAGACATCCACGCCCAGCCAGAAGCTGTCGCTTAAACCCTCCACCTGCTTTACAAAGATCTGTGCGGGACGGTCCAGGGCGGTGACATCCGTGTGTTCGGGAACGAAGGTTTCCTTCGTGCCGCAGCCTGTCAGGCATACTGCTGCCAGCAGGGCGCCGGCGCAGGATAAAAATTTTGTTTGTTTTTTCATAAATTTTACCTCCTATCTGTTATCATTTTATCGGATGCCGGAAGCTTTTGCAAGGTACGTTTTATTTCTTGCCTGTGTGTGGGGAAAGTGCTATAATATTGCTTATTATACAGTGAATATATGTATGAAAAGGTAACAGGATGAGCGAAAACAAAATTGAGATCAAATCCTTCTTATATTTGGGAAACGCTATGATTTTGACAGTGCATGTTTTTTTGCTGCTGTTTTTTGCGGTGACCAGGGTTACCCCCATGATCTTTGTGAATATTGGAAGCCTATTGACTTATGCTGCCCTGTTCGGGGCGATAAAATTAGAATGGACCAGGCTTTATATTATTGTGACCCTTGCGGAGATCATAGTACACATGCTGCTGGCTGTTGCGCATGTAGGCTGGGACTGCGGGTTTCAGTTTTACTTTTTCGGAGCCATGGCCATGGTGTTTTACACCGATTACTTTTTCGCAAGGGCAAAGCTGAAGCGGGTCAATACAATGCTTTTTTCCGTAGTCTGCGCGGCGGCCTTTCCCGGTGCCCTGATTCTTTCAAGTGTCCATGTACAGGATTATGTCCTGCGGGAGGAAATAGCTGCCGTGATCACGGTTTTGAATGCGCTTTTCATGTTTTTCTTTGCGGTGGTATGTTTCTGGCTGTTGGTTTCCAAGGCGACCTTTTATGAGAATGAGCTGACCCGGCAGGCCACTCATGATAAGCTGACGGAGCTGGTGAACCGCAACTATCTGATCGAATATCTGCAGAAGATATATGAAGAGGAGAATATGGCGGAGTACTGGCTGGCAATGCTGGATATTGACGATTTTAAAAAGATAAATGATACATACGGCCATAACTGCGGCGATTATGTGCTTAAGAGTGTGGCCGCCCTGATCGCGGAGAACAGCTGCGGCATGACGCCCTGCCGCTGGGGCGGCGAGGAATTCATCCTGGTGGGGCGGATGGCAGAACACAGGCTGCAGGGACCCGGCTCGGCAAGTTTTGTGATGGAGAAGCTGCGCAGGGCCGTGGAAAAATATGATTTCAGGTATGAGAATCGTGAGATCGGTGTCACGGTTACTATCGGACTGTCCAGATATGAACAGGGACAAGGGATGGACGAGTGGATCAACGCGGCCGATACGAAGCTGTACCAGGGCAAGCAGTCGGGTAAGAACCGACTGGTTGTATAATGGGAAGAGGACTGGAGTACAAAAAAGGTCTTGTACTTTTTATCCGTGTGTGGTAGAATATCTTTCGCCGGCAGACAATTGTCCGCGAGACGGAAACGTATGGCGATTGCAGAAAGGCATGAGGTTGCTATGAGTGGAGCGGCAAAATATTATGTGGTGACGCAGAAGGCGGTGCCGGATGTATTGCTGCGGGTGGTCGAGGCAAAGAGGCTTCTGGAGTCGGAAAAGGTTCCGACGATTCAGGAAGCGGTGGAAGCCGTCGGCATCAGCCGCAGTTCTTTTTATAAGTATAAGGACGACATCTTTCCGTTTCACGACAACACTCGGGGAACCACTGTCACACTGACCTTTCAGATGGAGGATGAACCGGGACTGCTGTCGGATGTGCTGAAGATCATAGCGGAATACGGTGCGAATATCCTGACCATCCATCAGAGTATCCCCATCAGCGGTATGGCGTCCTTAAGTCTGAGCGTGCAGGTGCTTCAGAATACAGGGGATATATCCAAAATGCTGGAGCAGATGGAAAGGCAGAAGGGTGTGCATCATGTGAAGATACTGGCACGGGAATAGTGTCAAGAGAAGTATACTTGCGAAGAAGCCCTTGCGCTTTCTTTGCGGAATGAGAGGAATGATATGGTAAAGGTAGCGGTTTTAGGATACGGCATCGTGGGAAGCGGTGTGGTAGAGGTAATTGAGAGCAATAACGCGGAAGTCAGCGCCAAGGCAGGCGAGGAGATGCACGTGGGCTATATTCTGGATCTGCGGGATTTCCCGGGGGATCCCTATGAAAACCTGGTGGTACATGATTTTAACATGATTCTGGAAGACCCTGAGGTAAGCATAGTATGCGAAGTCATGGGCGGCGTGGGAGCGGCATATCAGTATACAAAGCAGCTCCTGGAGGCAGGAAAGAGCGTGTGCACCTCTAATAAGGAGCTGGTGGCGAAGCACGGGGCGGAGCTTTTGGAGATTGCCAGGGATAAAAAGTGCAGCTACATGTTTGAGGCCAGCGTGGGAGGCGGTATTCCCGTGATTCGTCCTATTACCAAGGCATTGACGGCGGAGAAGATCGAGAAGATCACGGCAATTTTAAACGGAACTACCAATTATATTCTGACAAAAATGGAGAAAGAGGGCGCAGGCTATGGCGAAACCCTGAAAAAGGCCCAGGAGCTGGGATATGCGGAGCGGAATCCGGAAGCGGATGTGGAAGGACTGGATGCCTGCAGGAAGGTGGCGATTCTATCCTCTCTGATGATGGGGAAAAACGTGGATTCCGGGAAGATCTATACGGAAGGAATTACCAAGGTGGGGACGGCGGATTTCGACTACGCAAAGGCGGCAGGTATGACGATCAAGCTTCTTGCCACCAGCGAGGCCCTGGAGGACGGAAGCGTACTTGCCATGGTGACACCGGCCCTGGTGTCTCTGGAGCATCCGCTGTCTGTGGTAAATGATGTATATAACGGTGTGTTCGTCAGGGGAAATATGCTGGGGGATGTTATGTTCTACGGCCGGGGGGCAGGGAAGCTTCCCACAGCCAGCGCGGTGGTATCCGACGTGATAGACTGTGCAAGACATATAGGGCGAAGCAGCATTGTCTGCATCTGGGATAAGGAGGAGGCAAGGCTGGCCGATATAGCAGAGAGCAGGAAGCGTTTCTTTGTCAGGGCAAAGTCTTCCGCAAGAGAGGCGGCGCAGAGGCAATTCCCCGGCAGCAGCTTTGTGGAAGCAGGCAGGACGGAGGATATTGGATTCTTCACCGAAGAAATGAGCGAAAAGGAATTTGCGGATAAGAGCAGTGTTCTCGGGGATGCGCTTTTAGGCAGGATTCGCCTTGCCTGAAAGTAATGTGAGAATACAAAAAGTTAAATACGAGGTGCGGGAGATATGGCTAAGGTTGTAAAATTCGGAGGCAGTTCGCTGGCGAGTGCCCAGCAGTTTAAAAAAGTGGGAGACATTATCAAGGCAGATCCTGCCAGGAAATATGTCATTCCGTCGGCGCCCGGAAAGAGATTCGCGGAAGATACGAAAGTAACGGATATGCTGTATGAGTGCTATGCTCTGGCGGAGTCGGGAAAGAGCTATAAAGTGAAGCTTGCAGCTATTGCGGACAGATACCGGGAGATTATTGAAGGCCTGGGGCTGGATTTAAATCTGGAGCAGGAGTTTACAATTATCGAAAAGAATTTTAAGGAACGGGCGGGCAGTAATTACGCGGCGTCCAGGGGAGAATACCTGAACGGCATTATTATGGCTGCGTATCTTGGATTTACCTTCATAGATGCCGCCACGGTAATCTTCTTTCAGGAGGACGGAAGTCTGGACGAGGAGAAAACCGACGAAATCCTTTCCGCCAGGCTGGAAGAGTGCGAAAAGGCGGTGGTGCCCGGATTTTACGGCGCCATGCCGGACGGCAGCGTAAAAACCTTTTCCCGGGGTGGCTCCGACATTACTGGTTCCATTGTGGCGAGAGCTGCCAAGGTGGATGTCTATGAGAATTGGACCGACGTGTCGGGAATTTTGGTGGCGGATCCCAGAATAATCGAGAATCCCGCCGGCATTGAGGTTATTACTTATAAGGAGCTCAGAGAGCTGGCCTACATGGGATTTAATGTGCTCCACGAGGAGTCCATCTTCCCCGTGCGCCAGCAGGGAATTCCCATAAATATCCGCAATACCAACGCGCCGGAGGACAGCGGGACCTGGATCGTGGGCAGTACCTGCCAGAAGTCAAAATATGTCATCACCGGAATTGCAGGAAAAAAGGGTTTCTGTTCCATCAATATAGAAAAGGATATGATGAATGCAGAGGTCGGTTTCGGCAGAAAGGTGCTCCAGGCCTTTGAGGAAAACGAAATATCCTTTGAGCATATTCCCTCCGGAATCGATACGCTGACGGTGTTTGTGCACCAGGATGAGTTTATGCACAAGGAGCAGAAGGTGGTTGCCGGACTCCATCGGCTGGCTAATCCCGATTCCATAGAGATCGAGTCGGATCTGGCTCTGATCGCCGTTGTCGGACGGAGCATGAAGTCCGCCAGGGGTACGGCAGGACGAATCTTTTCCGCCCTGGCTCACGTGAATGTCAATGTCCGAATGATTGACCAGGGCTCTTCCGAGCAGAACATTATTATCGGTGTGGCGAACGAGGATTTTGAAACTGCCATTAAGGCCATCTATGATATTTTTGTGCTCACCCGGCTGTAGTGGAAATAAGTAGTAATTTCATGTTTTCTGTTGACATTTGTCGAGTGTGCAAATATAATGGGATTATCAGCTGAGGCTGACAGGCGGAAGATAAATAAAGAGATACAAAAGAAATTCATTATAATACGGAAGAGATTTGAGCTACAAGAGAAAGTGAAAAAGTACAAAAGAGGAAATTTATATAAGGAAACGAAGTAACATTCGTTTCCTTATGTTGTTATATGGAAGTAAATAGCAGAAGAAATTTATGAGGAAGGGAAACCAAGGAGAAAACGATGGACGACAGGCAGCTGGAGAAAAGGGAAGCGAGACGGAAGAGAAGGCTCAGAAACCAGGTGATTTCTTATACCGTGGTAGTACTGTTTATCACAGCGGTGGCAGCCGGCGCGGTCTGGGGGGTCAGGCAGCTGACGGCGGACAGACGGGAGGCGAAAGATTCGCAGGATGAAAGCCAGGCCGCGCTGGACGATTTGCTGGGGGCGGAGCCGGAAATTACCGAGCCGCCTGTGGGGTCAGAGACTGCTTCAGGGCCGGAAACGGAACCGGAGGTGATTTTAACTCCGGAGCAGGAGCTGGACGAGCTGGTAAACGCAATGATTGACGTGATGCCCATTGAGGATAAGGTAGCGGGGCTGTTTATTGTGACACCGGAATCCATAACCGGCGTGGGTACGGCGGTAAAAGCCGGCGAGGGCACGAAAAATGCGCTGACACAGTATGCGGTGGGCGGTATTGTCTACGCCGAAAAGAATATAAAGTCGGAAGCGCAGTTTAAAGAAATGCTGGAAAACACCGGGCTGTATGCGTCCTATCCCCTTTTCCTGGCGGTGGAAGAGGAGGGCGGAAATCGATCGGCAGTGGCGAACGCGGGGATCGGTACGAAGGTAGACTCTGCAAAGTCTGTCGGGGCGCAGGGGGATGTGAATGCAGCATATCAGGCAGGGACTACCCTGGGGGCAAATCTGGCCGGTGTGGGGATCAATCTGTGCCTTGGGCCTGTGGCAGATCCCGCCGTTCTGGATAAAAGCTGGCTTGGAGAACGCTCTTACGGGACGGGGGCCGGGCTGACAGGCTCCATGGCAAGCTCTGCCATGCAGGGGCTGGAGAGCCAGAATGTGACTTCCTGCATAAAATATTTTCCCGGTGCGGGAGGGACGACGGAGAATCCGGAGAAAGGGCTGGCAAGCACGGACAGGACGGAGGAACAGTTCAGAAGTGAAGAGTTTACGGCATTTCAGGCGGTAATCGACGCCGGCGCCAATATGATTATGGTCAGCAGTGTGGCAGCCCCGGGACTTACGGGAAACAATGAGCCCTGCGTCTTTTCAGGCAGGGTAATTACGGATATTCTGAGGGGGGAGCTGGGATTTAACGGAGTGATTATCTCTGACTCGCTGGACATGGCGGCAATTTCGGATTATAATGGATCTGAGGAAGCGGCGATCATGGCGCTGAAGGCAGGCTGTGATATGCTTTACATGCCGGAGGACTTTGAAAAGGCGTACAATGGCGTTCTGCAGGCTGTGCAGGACGGAACCATCTCCGAGGAACGTATTAATGATGCCCTTCGGCGAATATACCGGATCAAGTACGCGGACAGAGTGGGGGAGTAATAGTCCGCTGAGAAGGGGGAAAATCCACGATTGATAAGGCGAAAATACATAAGTACAAGACTGCTGGAGAGCGGCATGGTGATCGACCAGTCCATTATTGACGGGACAGGGCGGGTTCTGGTGGCGCGGAAGACGCCGCTGGATGCCTATATCATCGATGGCCTTCGTAAACTGAATATAACCGGAGTTTATATCAGAGAGGGCGAGGAAGAAGAACTGCCGCCGGGTATAGTGGCTTCGGCGGAGGCGCTTGAGACCATCGAAAAGCTGAAGAAGGTAGACCGGACGAAGATGCAGCTGTCGGAAAGCGTGAAGGCGCGGGTTGCCACAGGGATGCAGTTTATGTTTAACAATCCGGGGGCGGCCGGCTTTATGGACGCCGCAAACACCATTTCCGGCGATCTGATGAAGACCATTACCGAGAATGATGCCGTGGCGGTGAATATCGACGCACTGAAGGTAAGCGATGAGTACACGTTCAAGCACAGCGTTGACGTGGCTTCCATTGCCATGATTGTTGCGCGTCAAAGCGGGATGGCTGATAAGGACGTAAAGCAGATCGGGGTGGCCGGATTGCTTCACGATCTGGGAAAGTCGGAGATACCCAATGAGATACTGAATAAGCCGGCGCGTCTCACGGAAGAAGAATTTGAAGTGATGAAGTCTCATCCCCTCAAAGGCTACAATCTGTTGAAGGATAAACCGGACATTGCGCCGGAGATTTTGATGGGAGTTTTGCAGCATCATGAAAAGATGGGCGGAAACGGTTATCCGTTAGCGCTATCTGCTGAGAAGATAAGCCCTTATGCCAGGATACTTGCCGTTGCGGACATCTATGATGCGCTTGTCACGGAGCGGCCTTATAAAAAGGGCTTTTCGCCTCGGGATGCAGTAGAAATGATCATGGCTATGACGGAAGATCTGGATGTGGGTATAATCAAAATGTTTTTGAAGAGTGTGATCCTGTATCCGGTGGATTCTGTTGTGAACCTGAGCACCGGTGAGGCGGCCAAGGTGGTGGAGAATAATATTGATTATCCCACAAGGCCCAAGGTGGTAACGCTGATGACGGGCAAAGTGATGGATCTGGCTGTAGATGTGAACTGCGCCAGCGTCATTATCGAGTAAGGAAAAGGAAGAGGACAGATCTCCCAGGTGGATGCTAAATGCCTGGGAGATTATTTGCTGCAAGGTAGAAAATGAATATGGAAAATAAGGATAAGATCACATTATTTGAGGAAACACCGATTCCCAGGGCGGTGGTGAAACTGGCGGTGCCCACGGTGTTGGGCTGTCTCGTTACAGTGTTGTACAATCTTGCGGATACCTATTTTGTGGGTATGCTCAACGATTCCGTGCAAAACGCTGCAGTCACCCTGGCGGCTCCGGTACTGCTGGCGTTTAATGCAGTGAACAACCTGTTCGGCGTCGGGTCGTCCAGTATGATGAGCCGGGCACTTGGCACAAAGGATTATGATACGGTATCCAGAAGCTCGGCTTTCGGATTTTACAGCGCGCTGATTTCCGGTGTCCTGTTTGTCCTTGCCTGCACGGTTTTCAAAACGCCTCTTCTGGCACTGCTGGGTACGGTACCGGAGAACATGCTTCAGACGAACGCCTATCTGTTCTGGACGGTTTCCTGCGGTGCGGTTCCCGCTATCTTAAATGTGGTGCTGGGGTATCTTGTCCGTGCGGAGGGCTCTGCGCTTCATGCCAGCATCGGTACCATGAGCGGATGCCTTCTCAACATCATACTGGATCCGCTGTTTATCCTGCCGTGGGGCCTGAATATGGGGGCGGCCGGCGCCGGATGTGCCACGTTCCTTTCCAACTGTGCGGCCTGCCTGTATTTTCTGGTCCTGCTGTTCGTAAGGAGAGGGCGGACTTATGTCTGCATTCACCCCAAATACTTCGGATTCCGAAAGATGATCGTGGCGGGCGTCTGCGGTGTGGGAATTCCGGCAGCCATACAGAATCTTCTGAATGTGACGGGCATGACTGTTCTCAATAATTTCACTGCGGCTTTTTCCTCAGACGCGGTGGCAGCTATGGGTATAGCACAGAAGATCAATATGATCCCCATGTATGTTGCCATGGGGCTGTCTCAGGGGATTATGCCGTTGATCAGCTATAATTTCGCAGCCAAAAATTATGAGCGTATGAAAAAGACCCTGATGTTTGCTGCAAAGCTGACGGTAGGCTTTCTGTCGGCCGCCTCGCTGGGCTACTACATCGGCGCGGAAGGCCTGATTACCATGTTTATGAAGAATGAGATCATCATCGGATACGGTTCCCGTTTCCTGAGAGGCATGTGTCTGGCTACGCCCTTCCTGGCCACGGATTTTCTGGCGGTGGGTGTCTTCCAGGCCTGCGGAATGGGGAAGAAATCTCTGATTTTCGCGGTGATGCGTAAGATTATCCTGGAGATACCGGCTCTGTATATTTTAAATGCGTTATTCCCTTTGTATGGGCTTGCTTATGCCCAGACGGTGGCAGAGGTTACGCTGGCCATTGCGGCGGTGATCGTGCTGATCAGGATGTTTGCCGGCCTGAACAAGCAGCAGAAGAAAGAGGAAAAGGTGAATGAATAAAAAGAAGAGTATCATTCTTGTAGTGACAGTGCTTGTGGTGGTGGCTGCCGCCGCCGCACTGCTGCTTTGGGGGGGTAAGCAGGACGACGGAAGGGATCGGGAGGAAGCCGCAGGTATTCCGTCGGAGCAGGAAACCCGGCCGGACGGAGACGAGGCTGAGAAAAACGGGGTGGATCAGGCTGACGGAAAGATTCGGGAGAAAGCCTCGGGGACGAGGGAGGATCGGGATCCGGAGAAGAAGACAGTAAAGCCGGATCAGGAGCAGGAGGATTCCGGAAAGGAAGAAAAGCCGGATCAGGAGCAGGAGGATTCCGGAAAGGAAGAAAAACCGGATCAGGCGCAGGAAGACTCCGGAAAGGAAGAAAAGCCGGCCGGAGGTGTCTCTGAATATGGAGCGCTGCAGGTTATCGGGAGCAGTTTGTGCGACAGCCGGGGGAATCCGGTACAGCTCAGGGGCGTCAGTACCCATGGCCTTGCCTGGTTTCCGGAATATGTGAATGAAGAGTTATTTCGGGAGCTGCGGGAACAATGGAAAGCCAATGTAGTCCGGCTGGCCATGTACACCGGAGAAAACGGCGGCTACTGTACAGGGGGCGACCGGGAACAGCTCAGGCAGCTGATCAGGGACGGCGTAAAATATGCTTCCGATCAGGATATGTACGTGATCATTGACTGGCATATCTTATCCGACGGAGATCCGAACACCTACAGGGAAGAGGCTGAGATTTTTTTTCGGGAAATGTCGGCGGAATTCGCGGATCAGGACAACGTCCTTTATGAAATCTGTAATGAACCGAACGGCGGAACGAGCTGGAGCAGGATCAAGGAGTATGCCGGGGAAATCATCCCGATAATACGGGAGAATGACGCGGATGCGGTGATCCTGGTGGGCACGCCGAACTGGAGTCAATATGTGGATCAGGCTGCGGCGGATCCGGTTACAGACTGGGATAACATTATGTATACACTGCATTTTTATGCTGCAACCCACAAGGAATCTCTTCGACAGGTAATGACTGCCGCGCTGGACGGGGGCCTGCCGGTATTTGTGTCGGAGTACAGTATTTGTGACGCCAGTGGAAACGGGGCAATAGATGAGGCCCAGGCGGAGGCATGGGTGGAGACGATGGACAGGTATGGGGTCAGCTATGTGGCCTGGAATCTGTCAAACAAGAATGAAACATCTTCCCTGTTCAGTGCTTCCTGCGGCAAGACCAGCGGATTTACCGGGGACGAACTGAGTAGCACGGGGAAATGGCTTTACGGCATACTTACGGGCGGACAGGACACAGGGGCGGCTAAACAGGGAAGCCGGGATCAGGAAAGCCAGGCCCAGGGAAGCCAGGATCAGGAAAGTCAGGCCCGGGAGAGCGCCGGGCAGACAGGTGCAGGGCAGACGGATCGTGGGCAGGCAGATGCCGGAAAGACCGGCGGCGTGACGGCCACAGCCGGTGAGGGCCTGGCTGCTGAGATTACCCTTGTCAACAGATGGGAATCCAACGGCAGCTTTTTCTGCCAGTTTGAAGTGACGGTGGAGAATATTTCCGGTGAGACGACAGACGGGTGGAGCGTGGATGTGACGTTTAACGGAACACCGGAGCTTTCGGATTCCTGGAACGGCGTTTATACTGCCGAGGGCAGTATTCTGCATATTTCCTCCGTAGACTATAACGGTAAGCTGGAAAGCGGCGCAAGTGCCGAAAATATCGGTTTCATAGTGAGCGGAGGGTCGGACCTTTTACCGTAAGGATCGGATAAGCCAGCGCAGACCGGTAACTGTCATGATAAACAGAAACAGGGAGATTGCGGCAATAACCCGGAGGTTTGCAGCGGCATCTGCAGCATGCTGTTCCTGCAGGGCGATGAGTTTTTCCTGTTGTGCCAGCAGAAAAGCTTTGCCGTCCCTTTGGCGCAATGACTCGTTTTTCTGAAGATTTAAATCTTCGGCTGCTGCCGTGAGTTCTCCCAGACGGGACTCTTCCTCGGCAATCAGGCCGTCATAGGAGGAGGGGAGGGCATCCATGTCTATACCCAGATCCGTCAGGCATTCCGAATGTCCGGTAATATATGCGGCAGCAATTTCTTCCAGTGTCGCTTCGTTACCGGGCAGCTCATAACGTGCACCGCCGAAATAATCGTCGTCCGGTACATACTGTGCCATATCATACCGGTTAAGGCCTGGGGCTATGGCGTTCATAAATTTCTCATAGGCTCTGTAATAAGCCGCTTCATCTACCAGGGTGTTCCAGTCAATATCCAGATCCCGGGCGGACAGATTGCAGTCCGTCCAGACCGCATGGTCGGAATAGGAGCGGTCGCCGGCAGAGCTCCAGAAGACGTCGTAATCCTGGAGAGTCCAGTCGGGGACTTTCATTTCCTCCGGATGGGGATTTCCGCCGCAGGCCTTTACGAATACGGCGTCATCCAGAATATAACCCGGGATACCGAAAAGGGTATTCAGCATATCCGTGCCTGTGACATACAGGTGGTCATTCAAAAGAAGGTGGTCGGTCATGACAGCGGTATAACAGCTGATGTAAAAGCGCTGGGGGTCGTTTAAAAGCTCGTTGAACCTTTTCGTATCGTCGTCGCTGTCATATAGCCAGAGATCCTCCCGGATTCCGGTATTTGAGGCGTACGCCGTGGAATAGGCATAGTAGGGGCGAAGCCAGCTGTCAACCAATCCGTCCTGCCGAAAGGCAGCCAGGAGATCGCTGATATACTGCTGGTATGCGGAGGAAAAAGGCTCTGTTGCAAACAAATTGTTGTAGTTGAAATCCGCATGTCCGGTCAGGCTGCTTAGGATTTCATCCTGGCGCAGGTCACGGTAGCGGACAATGGAAGAGAGAGATTCCCGGATTTCCCTGGAATTGTCTGCCAAAAGATTCTCCAGCTCCGAAATCCTGCCTGCAGCATCTTCTGCCCTGGCGATGTTTTCTTCCAGCGAGGTAAATGCGGCTGTCTGATAAGGAACGTGCCAGTCCTGCCAGGCTCTGAAGGTAAGCCAGCCGCTGACAGTGAAGCTGCCTGCGAAAATGAGAAACAGGAGCAGACGGGCAAGGAACCGGCGGACGCGTTTCCCTTTGGCTGACGCCGAGTTGCCTGCATCAGAAACAGTCACTTCCGCGACGGTCACCGGAGGCTGTGTATCAGGTACGTTCTCTTCCGTGACGGTCACCGGTTTTTGTACCGCCACACCGCAATGTCTGCAAAAGAGAGCGCTTTCCGACAATTCTTTTCCACAATTATGACAGACCATAAAGACACCTCCGTTTCCATGTTCCAACAAAAACAGTGGAGGCCGGATCCCAACTGTGGTATTGTTAATGCACCACAATGAAACAGGATTGACACCACCACTTTTATAAATAGCATAACATCACTTTACGGCTGTTGCAAGCAGATTTTTTGGTACAAAAGGCTGGGAAAATCAGGAACTTTCGCTGCTGTCTGCGCGCTGCCCGCAAAAAACCGTTACAATACAAAAAAGGCGAAATTCCTGACAATCAGAAATTTCGCTTTCATCTTGGAAGAGCGATAGACGGGACTCGAACCCGTGTTCCATCCCTGTCCCGCGCCGGCCCC
>CANPOY010000013.1 GCA_947575805.1 uncultured Lachnospiraceae bacterium | reverse complement strand
CCATTTTTCGGAACACGAAAAACTCCAATGCCCTCAACGGGCTAAAGCCGTAATGCAAGAAAATAACCGCCCTCGCCAAAGGAATGCGGTTATTTTCTGGTTCTTACTAGAATTTAACTAAATTTCAAGGCAACCGTTCTGCAATACGGGTAGTACCTTTTGCATAGTATAACGTCACTTCTATACTCGTTATCTTAAAACAATTCTCACGCATTGACAGCAACAAATATCACACAATTACGTACATTCGCCATTCCTTTCACTTTGCTCTTAAATTCCTTTTAAACAAAATGTAAATTCCAGCTTTTTGTCCCCGGGCAGCCTGTATTCCTCGTGCACCTGCGCCCCCCAGCTGTCGTCCCCGCCCACGCCCATCTGGGCCAGAGCCGCGCGGATCACCGTGTAATGTATCCCGGGCAGTTCGTAAGCATGGGCTGCGTTCTCCATTTCATGAGGAGTCCAGGGAAGAGCGGAAAAGCTCATTCCGTCTCCTGCCAGAAGCAGGCCGCTCCCTTTCTCATCCGTCACCTTTGCGTACCTTACGTCCGTCTTATTGCCGCATTCCTGGGGCACCAGATACCGGGCCAGATTATCCGCCACTTTGTTATGGTACAGGCCCAGCTTTGCCCCACGCTTCCTGTCCGCGTAGGTCTCCTCCGGCCCGTTTCCATACCATTCCAGGCGGTTATAATCCGCATCCATTTTAAAGATCAGGCCAAACTCAGGCAGATCCCCCATCTGCTTCACCGGATCCATGGACAACGTAGTCTCCACGCTTCCGTCCCCATAAACCCTGTACCTTACGTCACACTCCGCCTGCTCTCCGGGCAGCTTCCAGGTATAGGAGATCACGGCGCAGTCCTCCTGCATCTGCACCCCGGCACAGCTTTTCACCGTCGCATACATACTTGCCAGCTTCCATTGTCCACAGCGCTGCTGCATATGGTTGCCGCAGTCATTGTCCACCGGCGCCCGCCAGAAATTGGGCCTGGGCATTGTCTTCAGCAGCTCCCTGCCGCCATAGCGATACGACACCAGTCCTCCGCCATGGGAGAACAGAGCCTCGAATTCCGTTCCCCGCACACCGATATTGCTCTTGCCCCGGATAACCTCAAGCTTCCTGTTTACTGCCACCGGTTCATCAGTGATATAAGCACTGCCTTGGCCTCTGCGGAACACACCCTGTCCGAAAGCCACCTCATGGCCTGCCGCTGCCCAGGGAGTATCCTCCTTCAGCCGGAAAGAGACCGTCACGGTATATTCCCCCGCCCCGGAAGGCAGCAAGAACGGCAACGGGAAATCACCGCTGCAGCCCGGCGCCACATCCGCCGACACCGGCAGCTCCGCTATCGGCCTGCCCTGCCGCTCCAGTCGTGCAAAACAGCCGAAACTGCCTGTGCCGGCAAAAAGATTCTTATTGACTACCGTAAAGCTGTCTTCCCGCACTTCCACGGAAATATTCTGATAATTGTATTTTACCTCCTGCATCTTCGGAGAGGGCGTCCTGTCACCGCCGTACACAATACCGTTGCCGCTGAAATTGTAATCGCAGGGCCTGTCGTCGAAATCGCCGCCATAGGCCTGGAATTCCACGCCGAAACGATCCTTTTTATAAATGGACTGGTCCACGTAATCCCAGATAAATCCTCCCTGATACAGAGGCTCCCTGTCGGTAAGGTCGGTGTATTTGTGCATGGCACCGCAGGAATTCCCCATGGCATGTGTATACTCACAGCAGATATAAGGCTTGCTCCTGTCCTTTTTGAGCCATTCCTCAATAGACGCCACGGAAGAGTACATCTGGCTTTCCACATCGCTGGTTTCGGGATAACTCCTGTCATGGCAGATACCTTCATAGTGTACCACACGCCCCTTGTCATGCTCCCGCAGATATTGTGACATATCGTAAATATTTTTGCCGCCGTAGGCCTCATTTCCGCAGGACCAGATCAGAATGGCCGGATGATTCTTGTCCCTCTGGTACATGGACTCCACACGATCCAGCATCATGGCATTCCATTCCGGACGGTTTCCGGGTACAATATCTTCCATAGGTATTTTCTTATCCAGTGCAGCGGTCCAGGAACCGTGAGACTCCAGATTGCACTCGTCAATCATATAGAGCCCCAGCCGGTCACAGAGATTGTAGATCCTGGAATCATTGGGATAATGGCAGGTACGGATTGCATTGATATTGTGCTGCTTCATCGTCACCAGATCCTGCCACAGTTCCGCCTCATTAACCACCCTGCCGGTGAGTGAGCTGAACTCATGACGGTTCACGCCCTTGAAGACAATACGCCTGCCGTTCAGCTTCATCAATCCGTCCGAGATTTCAAAGCGGCGGAAACCTACCTGTACGGGAATTACCTCCTGGAGCATGCCTTCCTCGTCATAAATGCTAAGCTCCAGCCTGTAGAGGTTGGGTTCCTCCGCGCTCCAGAGCAGGGGGCTTTCCACGGGAATGACAAAGCGGCACTCCTCCTTCAGCGTACCGAGTATTCTCGCCGCCTCGCATCGCTCCGCCACCTGACCGAAATTTGCCCGCAAGGCAGAGTCAAACCGAATGTGCCTTTCCTCCTTTAACAGGACAGCCTGCAGCTTTCCTGCCCCCACAGCCTTTATGTCCAATACCAGCTCCGCCTTCGCAAAGCCCTCGTCAAGCAGTGTTTCTACCCTGATGTCCCTGATATGTACCTCGGGAACCGTATAAAGGTACACATCCCTGAAAATTCCGGAAAAACGGAAAAAGTCCTGGTCTTCACACCAGCTGCTGGAACTCCATTTAAACACCTGCGCCGCCAGCTTATTTTCTCCTTCCTGTAAATACGGCGTCAGCTCAAACTCGGAGGGCGTGAAAGTATCCTCACTGTACCCCACGTAGCTGCCGTTGCACCACAGAGCCAGAGCGCTCTCCACCCCCTGGAAGGAAATAAACACCGGCCGGCCCTTCCAGTCCTCCGGTATCTCAAAATATTTGACATAGCTGGCCACCGGATTAAAACGTCGGGGAATCTCTCCCGGCTCCGCCTCCTCCCAGCCATCCCAGGGGTACTGCACATTGGCATACTGAGGCCTGTCATAGCCTTCCATCTGGATATGGGCAGGCACTCTTATATCAGCCCAGCCCTTGCAGTCACAGTCTTCCTTCTCGAAGTCCTTTAAAGCGGACTCATAATTGGGGGCATACGCAAACTTCCACAGCCCGTTCAGACTCAGACGGAAGCTGCTTTCCCCCTTCTCTGCCTCGTCCTCATTTCGGAAGCATACATGATCCGAATGGGCATCCAGCCTGTTCTCACGGAAAAATTCCGGATCCTTTACCTTGCTGTAATCAAACTGACTCATCTTATTCTTTCCCTCTTTCCGCTCCTCCCGCCGAAGAGCCGTTACTGCAATTTACTATATCACGGCAGACCGATTTGCAGAATGTAATTTTTTATCCTCTGCATGTCTTTTTTTGGCTGGACAAACATTCCTGCTTCACCGATTCAATCAGCCCCGTCCTTCGTCTCCAGCAGGCACACCAGATACTCCCAGACCCTGGCTGTGGATGAAATACTTAAGGTCTCCTCCGTGGTGTGGATGTCCTGCATATCCGGGCCTATGGAAACACAGTCCAGATCCGGAATCTTACTTCCCAGAATGCCGCACTCCAGACCTGCATGAATCGCCTCCACCCTGGGCTCCCTGCCATACATCTCCCGATATATTCTGACCATCTTCTCCCGCAGCGGCGAGTCCTTCCGGAACCTCCATCCGGGATAATCGCCGGTAACGGTAACGGTTCCCCCGGCAAGCTCCGTCACTGCCTGCAGCTTGCCGATCAGGGCATGTTTTGCGCTCTCTATGCTGCTGCGCACGGAGAAGTCTGCCACTAAAACCGTGCCAGGCTTCTCCGTGGAGAACTCTGCCTGATCCGCCGTGCCAGGCTTCTCCATGCCTCCATCGTACTCCAGAATCCCCATGTTCAGGGAGGTTTCCACCAGTCCCGGCATGTCGGCGCTCATGGCCTGGACACCGTTTGGAAGGGCGCAAAGGAAAGCTGCCCCACGTCTGGTATCTTCAATGCCCGCGCAGGCCAGGCCCTCTCTCTCACATTCCGCAGCCTTGATGTAAAAGCCGGGATCCTTTCCGGACAGCTCCCCGCGGATCTCCTTCTCCACCCTGTCAAGGACAGACAAAAATACTTCCCTGTCCTTACCGGCAATCACCACCACGCCCGCAGTCTCTCTGGGAATGGCGTTATCCGCCAGGCCGCCCCGCACCGACGCAAGCCGCACCGGCATCTTCCCGCACAGCCTGCTCAGCAGCCTTCCGAAGATACAATTGGAATTGCCCCGCTCCTTATGTATCTCGCCGCCGGAATGACCGCCTAACAGCCCTCCCACCGTGATCACATAAGCAATACTTGTACTGTCCGCCGGCTGGCACCCACCCAGAGACAGCCCACATTTCACCCGGGCTCCTCCTGCACAGCTTGTGAGAAAAATCCCCTCTTCTTCGGAATCCAGATTAATCATACGATTTCCGGTAAGCATGGATAAGTCAATCCCCCTGGCCCCGTCCATGCCCACTTCCTCGTCCACGGTAATAACCACCTCCAGCTTCGGATGTCTGACGGTGTCGGAATCCAGAAGCGCCAGGGAATAAGCCACCGCAATGCCATCGTCGCCGCCCAGGCTGGTACCCTCCGCATAAACCAGATCTCCGTCCACAGCAACCCGCAGCCCCTGATTCTTCATATCAATGGGGCAGTCCGGCTTTTTCACCGCCACCATGTCCATATGCCCCTGCAGGATCACCGCCGGCTCCTGCTCATAGCCGGGAGTTGCTTCCTTGACGATAATAATATTCTTCAGTGCATCCTGCAGAAAGAAAAGCTTCCTTTCTTTTGCAAAGCCCGCCAGATAATCGCTGATTTGTTCCACATTTCCCGACCCGTGAGGAATCCTTGTAATCTCCTCGAAAAAGCGGAACACGTTTTTCGGCTCCAGATCAGATAATACACCCATTTCCCGTTTTAACCTCCTGATTTATCTCTTTTCTGATTTATTTCAGGGTCTCGCTGTTATTCAGCACCAGCGTGCTGTACAGAAACAGCACGTCGCAGTTATCAAACTCCACATAATTTCCCAGCAGCTGGCTGGAAAGGTAACGAATATCTATCAGCGTGATTTCCCTGTATCCCTCCACCAAAAGGGGTGCAATGCTGCTGCCGAAAGAATCCCGGAAGACAATAAGCCTCCTGTCCGTATCCGCGGCGTCATTTTCTATCTTCAGCAGAGACCTGGGCCCCGCCAGGAACATCTCATAGGGATCCCGGCCCACGGCCTTCTCCATGTCATATACGGAAATTTCCCCATTTGTCTCATAATCAAATACCCGGCAGGAATCCAATACAGTGCTGTCCAGATAATAGATTTCTTCCGCCGGAAGAGGCAGTGCCGCCTGTCCCCGGTAAACTCCGTAAAAGGGATGCTCCAGAAGCCTGACCGTATACTGTCCGGAGAGTGTGACACCCATTCCCGCCGCCAGGCGTTCGGCCACATCCGTGATTTTCTCCTGCCGCCAGTGAGTGTCCGTTTTATAGTAATCCGCAAGCTCCAGGCAGTCATAGATGTCAATATACCCCATGTAATCCGCTTTTTTCTGCAGATATGTGGCAAGCTCCCCGTAATCCATGGCAGGATAACCGTTTTGCCCGGCCAGAAACATGTTCTTGTCGGGTATTATGGACAAATATACCTTCACGTCCTGACCGTCCAGGTACTTGTCGTAAATGTTCCGGAACCTGACGGCCGCATTGTCAAGTGAATCCGTATCCAGGGGATATTCCAGCTTTGAGACATAGCCCCCGGCCTCGTAGATTCCACCCACGTCCTTCTGTCCCAGAAGATACCGGGACATCAAGGCTTTCAAGGTCCGAAAGCCGTCCCGCAGCGGAAACTGGTCCATAGCATAGCTTTCAAAATCCCGGGTAAACTTCCCCGACATCAGACCGGATACCGTAATGTCCGGCCTGGCAGCAAGAGCCCGCCGCTCACTTTCGGAGACCGCACCCGCCGGCTTTAACAGACACCAGAGGAAGAATCCCAGCAAAAAGACCACCGCGGACAAAACCACTACCTTATTTTTCACTTCTTCTGTCAACTGCTTTTCCTCCGAATTCTTTCTGTTTTCAATACTTAAACCGCATCAGAATCTAAAATACAGGAACGGGTTAAAAGATCCGTCCACAATGTAACCTGTGATCACAAGCATCAGCAGCAGCAGTGCCGCCGGCTCCAGACAATTTAACACTCCGGCTGCCTTTCCTTTCTCCCTTAGCTTTCTGATTCCAAGAGACACCAGGGGGGTGGCACCGATGACTGCCGTTATCAGAAGCGGGCCGAAGCTCCTCAGATAATACAGGGCTTCCCGGGAAACAGCGGGGAATCCACCTCCGCCGAACATAGCCTTGATATAGAACCATGCCTCCGAAATGCTTGCGGCATCAAAGACTACAAAACTGAGCGTTACCGCCAGCATTACATAAATGTATTTTAAAATCCCCGTCCTGTCCAGCACCTTCGCCAGCGCCAGCTTTTCCACGATCAGCAGCACGCCGAAAAAGAGCCCCCAGACAATAAAATTCCACTCAGCGCCATGCCAGAATCCCGTGAGGAACCACACGATCAGCAGATTGCAGAGCCAGCGGGGCTTCTTTACCCGGTTTCCTCCCAGCGGAATATACACATAATCCCGAAACCAGGACCCCAGAGACATATGCCACCTGCGCCAGAACTCGGTGATGCTTTTCGAGATATAGGGATAATTAAAATTCTCCGGAAAATCGAAGCCGAATATTTTCCCAAGGCCGATAGCCATATCGCTGTAACCCGAGAAATCAAAATATATCTGCAGCGTGCATGCCACCCCGTACAACCAGAAGAGCAGCACAGACTTATCCCCGGAATCCCTGCATATGTTGGCAAGCTCTCCCAGAGTATTGGCGATCAGAACCTTCTTTCCCATGCCCACAACAAATCGGCGGACTCCCAGGGCACTCCCGGCAAAGCTGTGTTCCCTGTCGCTTAGCTGTCCGGCAATGTCCGAGTATCTGACAATGGGCCCTGCAATCAGCTGGGGAAACATAGCCACATATGCCGCCAGATCTATAAAGCTGCGCTGCGCCCGTACATTCCCCCGGCAGACATCTGCCACATAGCTCAGGATCTGAAATGTATAAAAGCTGATACCGATAGGAAGCGTCACCTTTAAAAGAGGAATCGACAGTCCGGTGGCGGCATTAAAATTCCTGATAAAGAAATCCGCATATTTGCAATACCCCAGCAAACCAAGACTAATAACAGCGGAGACTGCCAGGTACATCTTCGCCCGGCGGCCTCCGCTCTTTTCCGTCAGAATTCCGAATACATATCCCTGCAGGATAGTCAGAAGCATCACAATCACAAACTTCGGCTCTCCCCATGCGTAGAAAACCACACTTGTCAGGAGAAGCACCGCATTCTTCAGCCTGCGGGGCGCCGCGAAATACAGCAGCAGCGTACAGGGAAGAAAATAATAAAGAAACGGAATGCTTGAAAAGACCATGCTCTTTCCCTCTACTCAAAATTACATGATAGGCTCCTCATAAACAAGCTCAGCAGACTCGTATGCTGCCAATGCTTTTGTTTTGAAGGTGTCAATCATCTCTCCGTTGCCGAAAGCAGAAATCACATAGTCATCTACCGTGATCACGATAAGCTTATCCGGAAAACCGCACATCCACTGCCTTTGCAGGATGTTCTCCCTCAATGCCTCCGCCACGGAAGAAACATTATCCTTGTTGCTCACATGAAATGCGCCGCAGGTAAAGGTATTGGCATTCATCATGTGTATCAGGGAAGCTGCCCCGTCAATCATGGAAGCGGAAGTCTCCGGCAGGCCAAGGGTATAGTCCAGCATGGCAGTGTCCTGGATCCCGTAATTGCCGGGCGCGTCGTTGACCATATTTTCCTCGGACAAATCACCTCCCATAGCGGAAAATTTCTCCCCTTCCTCATAGCTGTCCCAGATCGTGGTAAGCAAAGTAAGGGCATCGGCAATTCCGGCCCCCTCTCCGCTGCCTTCGCCGGTATCCTTGCCGCCGCAGGCCGCAAAGGACAGCGCCATAACCGCTGTCAAAAACATAGCTAAATACTTTTTCATCACATAATCCTCCTTTAAATAAAGCATTTTAGTCTTTAACTTATTCTACCACAAACCCCGGCATTTTTATACAGGTTTATGATTTCTTTTTTGACAATCTTCATTTTTTCCTGTCTTCTTCCAGCAGCTTCTCGAATTCATTCCTGGAGACCGGCCTGGAAAAGAAGTATCCCTGGAGCAGTGTGGCATCCATTTTTCCCACAATGTCCGCCACCTCATGGTTCTCCACGCCCTCGACAATGGAATCATACCCCAACCGCCTGCACATGGCCAGCAGGTTGTCTATGATCACGTAATCAATGTCATGTCCCGGCTCGGACAGCTCCCGTACAAAGGAATGCTCCACCTTTATGTAATCCACATGCAGGGTCTTCAGCATCTCCAGGGAGGCATATGCCGTGCCGAAATCATCCAGCGCCACCTTAAAGCCCCGTTTCCGCAGCCTGTCAAACATGGACGCCAGTTCCTGGGGCTTATCCACCTGGCAGCTCTCTGTCAGCTCTATAATAATATTGGAAGGATCACAGCCGTATTTTTCCAGACACTGATTGATCCTTTCTTCAAACTCTTCGTCCATAAACTGCTGATAAGACACATTAAAGCTCACCCGCAGATCACCGTATTTCTCCCGCCATGCCACCTGATGCCGGATCGCCTCCTCCATAACCCAGAAGCCCACCTCCCGAATGCCGCCATATTCCTCCAGCACCTTGATAAACTCCATAGGATACGAGTCCTTGATCCGCTCCCCCTCCCAGCGCAGAAGGCACTCACAACCGGTGATCCTATGGGTGTCCGGATCCACAAAGGGCTGAAAAAACACCTCAAAGCCCTTGAATCCGTCTGCTATGCACTGCTTCAAGTCCTCCCTGAGTGCCAGGCTGCGCCGGTGCTGCTTTACGATTTCCTCCGAAGAGAATACCAGATCTCCTCTGTGGTGCATCTTCGCATACTCCAGGCAGTTCTCCAGCCTCTTGATCAGCCTCTCTCTGGAATCGGCATCCTCCGGAAAAAGCAGGGCGCCTCCCGACACGGAAATACTGATTTTCTGCCCGTTTGCCAGCTCCATAGTGTCTGCTTTTTCACATATTTCAGTAAAGAATTGTTCTATTGTTTCTTTCCCGGCGGCAGGTGCAAGAGCTATGAATTCGTCTCCGCTGAAGCGAAACAGACTCCAGCCTCTTCCGCAGGAATCCTTTAAAATTCTGGAAAACAGGACCAGCAGCTCATCTCCGGCATTATAGCCGTAATTACTCACCACCTTCCGAAAACCGTCCAGCCCCATCAGCACGGCAATCCCCTTCTTCTCGGTAATATTGTAGTGGTACAGCTCATGGGCGGTAGGCAGGCCTGTGAGGGAATCATATTTGTTCTGCCCGTCCAGCCTTGTCATCAGACCCGCAAATATAATAGGCATCCCGTCCTTGTCCTTGATCACGCTGCCCTTGCATTCCAGCCATACATACTCGCCGTATCGGTTGATCGCCCTGTACTGGCATTCATGCCGGGTCCTGGCCCCCGAAAAAACCCCTTTGATGTCCTCCTCATAAAGGGCTCTGTCTTCAGGGTGAATATACTCTTCCCATACTGTTCCCGCGTTCTCAATATATTCTCCCGAAAGATTAAAATATTCCACCGAAGCTCTGGACCATCGGGAAACATTGGTCCTCATGTCACAGACATAAATATACACATTATCCGACGCTGCTGCAAACGCCTCAAAAAGTTCATTGTTAAAAATATCACTCATGGTACTCCCCCTTCCGCAGCCGAACCCTTAATCCGATTATCATAAATATTACCACAATACCCAAATATTTTCCATATTTTTTCACAATAAAGTCCCGGCTGCTGTTTTTCCATAATTTTACTTGCAAGCAAGCCTTTTTCCCTGTAAAATAGAAAAGAAGGAGGTATTATCATGGCAAAAAACAACAGTACGGCACACACTGCAAAGCGCAATATTATTGTGGGGCAGTCCGGCGGGCCTACCGCCGTTATTAATTCCAGTCTTGCCGGGGTCTACAAAACCGCCAGGGAGCGCGGCTTTCACACCGTATACGGCATGCTTCACGGAATTGAAGGCTTTTTGGACGAACAATATGTGGACCTTGCCACACAGATCCATTCCGACATGGATATTGAACTGCTGAAGAGAACTCCCTCTGCCTTTCTTGGTTCCTGCAGATACAAACTCCCGGGAATTCACGAGGATCCCGGACTCTATGAGAAGATTTTCTCGATTCTGGATAAACTGGAAATAGAGGCTTTTATCTATATCGGCGGCAACGACTCCATGGATACTATCAAGAAGCTCTCCGATTATGCCATCGTCAAGGGCCACGAGCAAAAATTCCTCGGCGTTCCGAAAACGATCGACAATGACCTGGCCCTGACAGACCACACCCCCGGCTTCGGCAGCGCCGCAAAATATATCGCCGCTTCCACCAAGGAGATCATCCGAGATGCCCTGGGGCTTGCTTACAACAGGAAAATGGTCACCATTCTGGAGGTCATGGGGCGCAATGCCGGATGGCTTACCGGCGCCACCGCCCTGGCCAAGACCGAAGAATGCGAGGGTCCGGATCTGATCTATCTTCCGGAGCTTACCTTTGACATCGACCACTTCTTAAAAAAGACAGGCGAACTGCTGAAGAAAAAGGATTCCGTTATCATCGCCGTCTCCGAAGGCATCAAGCTTGCTGACGGCCGTTATGTCTGCGAGCTGTCCGGCGGTGCGGATTATGTGGACGCCTTCGGCCACAAGCAGCTTCAGGGAACTGCGGCTTACCTGGCCGGTTTCCTGGGGGCTGAGCTGGGCTGCAAGACCAGGAGCATCGAATTCTCTACCCTGCAGAGAAGTGCTTCCCACATGGCCTCCCGGGTAGACATTAACGAGGCATTCATGGTGGGCGGCGCCGCTGTAAAGGCTGCCGACGAGGGTGACACGGGAAAGATGGTGGTCATTGACCGCATCGCGGACGACCCTTACATGAGCTCCGCCGGCATTTATGATGTCCACCGCATTGCCAACAACGAAAAGCTGGTTCCCAGAGAGTGGGTAAACAAAGAGGGCGACTATATTACCGAGGAATTTATCAATTACATTGAGCCTTTGATCCAGGGGGACTACCAGCCCTTCATGGTAAACGGCCTTCCCCAGCATCTGGTCTTAAACAGAAAATAAGACCGTAAGAAAAATATAAATGATAAGATTTGGGCTGGGCAGACACCCCAGCCCTTTCTCACGCCCTTCATCACAGGACGTTTTCCTCTCAGGCTGCTTTTCCGGCCATATCATGAACGGAGCATAATAACCCTATGAAAAACGAAAATGCGCCGATTTCCGACTCACTCTGTTTTCACCGCCAACACTGCCATCCCTTCCCTGCCCGGAAGCTCCAGCTCCGTCCGCCCACTGGCCTTTTCAAGCAGTACCGTCCTGTTCATTCCCCATGTATCGATCAGCTCCACCCTGTAGCTATGGGCTTCCGGAAGCTCCAGCACATCCTCGCCGCAGGTGCGTTTATCGTAAAAGGTCAGATACGCTTCCTCACCGCAGTGTCCCTGACAAACGAACTCGCCGTCGGCAAATTCGGCCATCTCATCGCCCAGACGCAGCATTGCTTTCACAAACGGCTCGGCCTGCCGGGAGAGCTGCTCCTTTTCCTCCCCGGACATGCGAAGTATCTTCACGATCCAGCTATCTACCGGTTCAATGGGACCCGGAAGCTCCTCCACGATCTTTCTCAGAAACGCAATACGCGCCGGGCTCTCTCCCTTTAATCTGCCGCCTTTGCTCCACCAGAGAACCTCTTCCCGGGAGGCATCCTTCTCCAGAAGGGTTTCCCCGTGGGTGCAGTAGCCGCCCATTGTGACCACCCGCCAGAAACGGTTTGTCATCTCCCTGCCGGATATACTTCCCCAGATATGCCGGATATTTCCCTCATAGCAGCACTCGTCCACTACCACCGGCTTTTGATAGCGCCTGCGCCAGTCCGAAACTCTGTTAAGCGCCCTGGACTGGATACACGCATGCGTCACATTTGGCCGTGTGAAGTCCCAGTTTTGAAAGCAGTTATGATTCGACAGCAAATGGCGATACGGATCATTCTCTGCCACAAAGTCCTCGATCTCCTCCCAGTCTCTGATAGACTTTGCAGTGCACAGGTCATACTCGTTAGCCAGACTCCACCACACATTGGGATAAGCAGCAAGACGGCGAAGCAGATAGTCCAGATAAATCAGGTTATCCTCCTGGGACATCGATGCAAAGCCCCACCTGTCATAGGGATGGAACAGAATCAAATCCGCCTGGATGCCAATTTTCCCCAGCTGTACCAGAATTTCCTCCAGCCTTTCCCAGAAAGCACAGCACGGACGGTTTACATCCCAGCTACCGTCTTCCCTTTTCTCAAAGGCATAATACGGGGGTTCATTGTGGTTAAAGTCATAATGCTTGGGAAATACGCAGAAGCGCACCTTATTAAAGGGCGCACTTTTCAGGCTCGCCATGGTCTCCGCTGCCAAACGGTCCTCCTGGTGGATCAGGGCATAAACCGTCGTTCCGAAGGGATAGAACCATGCGCCGTCCTCATAGCGGAAGCTCATGCCCTCCGCCCGCACCACGCCACGGCCCATCCCTGCCGCTGCCGGGCCGCCATCCGGTGCTGCCGCTGCGCTTTCGCAAATAGCCGTCCCCTCCTGTTCGACCATCCCTGTCACCTTCCAGGAATAGCTTCCCGCCTGCTCCGGCAGGAAACGCACCTTGTAGACCCCATTTCCCGCATAAAAGCCCTTTACGGCTTTCTCTTCGCCATTGCAGCGAAACACGGCATCCGGTGCGGCTTCCGCAAAGGATCCTTCCGGCTCCGCCCCTTTAAATGTCAGCTCGTACATTTCATATTGTCTCATTTCAACTCTCCTCCTGTGCAAATTATCTTTGCAATACTTTTTATCTGCCGGGAAGCTGCTTCTATTTTCCTTTATCCGTCAAAAATTTTTGCTTTTCCACACTGTTCCAAACAATTATAATAGGTTTCGATCCCAAATTCCACTGCAAATTTCATAACGGAGCTCTTCTGCTTCCACAGGTATGACCCTTATCAGAAATTCAGGACCCAGCGGCTCTGCGCCGGATAATATATGAGCCATGCCCTTATCCTCTGCTCCCCCAGCCATAAAGTGCAGTCAAACTCAAAAGAAGGATTCCCGGCATATCTTTTCCTCTCCTGGGAATGCACTGTAATCTCCTTTATCACCCGGATTTCTCCGTCCTCATCCGCCACCTTGAGCATCAGGGGCGTTATCTTGCCGGTACTGGTAAACCAGCATTCACAGGCAACCTCTTTCTGCCTCCCTCTGAGCGCTCCCGCATCCGCTGCCCGAAAATTTGCACCTGTCCCAAATGCCATATATGCCATCCCTCCTGCTACAAATCGGTAACCTTCCCATAGTCAACTTCCCTTTTCTCCCAACCCAGCCCTGCTGTGTCAGATATGCCGCCGCTCATATGGCCTATGGAGCTGCCCAGGAAAGCCGCCCGCATCAAGGCATCACAGCCGAACCGCCCCCTTATGGCGTCCGCTGTCCTGTCCGCTGCTGCCAGCTTCCCGTAATCCACCTCGTCAAAAAGACTCATCTGCCTTGAAAACTCATCCCGCCGCACCCGGCCGGTATGCACCCCCAGGTGACGTATCGGCCTGTGGTCCCACAACTGCGCAAACAGTTCCCTGGCAGCTCTGCAGATCTCCGCAGTCAGGTCTGTGGACATCCCCAACGCCTTCTGATGGGAGGCATAGGACAGATCATAATATTTGATTCCCACAGACACCACTTCTGCCTGTACATGATCTGCACGGAGCCTGGCGGCCACAGTTTCCGAAAGCGCCAGCAGCACCTTGTCTGCCTCCTCCCTGTCCGTTACGTCCCGGGACAGCGTCGTACTGTTGCCGTATCCTTTATTAGGCACAGGCGCACCCAGTACCGGTGACAGGTCTACCCCGTTGGCAAACCCCCATATCACTTCCCCGTGCTTTTTCAGGATGCTTCCAAGCCATGCCGGATCCGCCGCTGCAAGCTCCCCGATGGTGCGGACTCCTAAGCCAAACAGCTTCTTAGCTGTTGCCCGCCCTACGAAGAACAGCTCTGATACCGGAAGCGGCCACATCTTCTGCGAAATTTCTTCCGGGTACAGCGTATGCACCCGATCAGGCTTCCGGAAATCCGAAGCCATCTTTGCCAGAAGCTTATTGGAAGATATTCCGATGTTCACCGTAAAGCCCAGCTCTTCCCGGATACGGTCCTTCATCTGCACTGCCGCCTCCTCCGGTGTCCCGAACAGATGGCAGGTAGCGGTCATATCAAGAAAAGCTTCATCAATACTGTACTGCTCCACCACATCCGAGTATTCCCTCAGTATCTCCATAAAGGCTGCGGAACATTGCTCATACAGACAGTAGTTGGGCGGTACCAGCATCAGGCTCGGACATTTACGCCTCGCCTCAGGGATGGTTTCCCCTGTCTTGATACCATAATCCCTGGCCGGGATTGACTTGGCAAGGATGATGCCGTGCCGCAGGCTTACATCCCCGCCTACGGCTGACGGTATTTCCCTTAAGTCCAGCGTGCCCCCTCTGTGAAACAAACGATAAACAGCCTCCCAGGACAGGAAGGCTGAATTTACGTCAATATGAAAAATAACGGTTTCCAAACGTATGTTCACCTCCTTGGACAAATTTATTGTAGCAAACACACGTTCTGGTTTCAACAGGTAATTATTGGCATAATTGTTCCGTTACCTTGCAGGCATCTGAAATCCAACAAGGGCCCTGTTTAGAAAGTCATTAAAAGGTTTCATAATTTGAAAAAGCTCTGCTGCCCTTGCAGGAAATACCTTGTCATCGGTAACCTCGTCATCCCTCAACGGATATTCCAGATACCAGCTTTTAAATTTCAGGTATTCTGCCTGAGGATGCTCTTTCTCATATCCTGCGGGAACATTCTTTAACGCGGTTCCCCGTACGGTAAAATATTTTTCAAACTCAGGATCATGCAGTATGCTTTCCCATTCTTCTCCATTCCGGGCAATATGATCCCGTATCATCGTTGTTGCATCCTTAAACATATCTGCAAACAGGCCGCCGCCTGCAAAAGACTGATTATCCGGCTTTATGAAAAGATAATATCCCACGGGAACCGGCAGCTTTCCTTTAGATGAAATATGGGCACGGAAAGCAGGGTTATAAGGCGATTTGTCATGGCTGAAACGGGTATCCCTCACAATTTTAAACGTAAGGTCTTTGGGATCGTTCTGTAAAATGCTGCTGTCAAATTTTCCGATTTCCAGAATCAATGCCTGCAATAATTTTTCAAATTCGGCATTTGCTTTTTGATAATCATTCTTGTTCGCATGATACCATTCACGGTTATTATTCCTGGCCAATGCCGATAAATAGTCCATAATTAACTGTATATTCATAGCCTGTCCCCCCTTTATGAATTTTGGACAATGGAAAACTGGGTTGAATCCAGAAATTCCTGTATCAGATGTTTCGTGCGCTCGGGAGACTGATAGGGCTTACAGAAAGAAAAGTCCTGTGATAACTGATCAATATCCTCCATGGCATTTTTCACATCCGTCATGGTCTGAAGGGTGATTTCCGCAGCTGCCATATAATCAAGCTGCAACGGATTCATCCTATGGCTCTGTATTGCATAATTGACCCTGTCCCTGCATTTGCATCTGCCGCCCCCGTATTCCCCGCAATACTGCCCGAGAAAGTCCGCCATTTTTTTGCGGATCCGGGAAAGCCGCTGACGATACGCTTCCGGGGTCATATCCAGAATCTCCCCCGCAATCCGGCTGTCAAGTTTAAACATCGTACCCAATATGAAAATACATCTGCTTTCCACATCAAGGCATTGCAGCATCACATTGGTACAGGACATTTTCAGCTCTTCCGCCAGCAGATCCTTATCCACATTCTGCGTCAAATCCGGCACATCCTGTATTTTCCCGTTTTCTATATCCTCTCCATAATATTCAAAGCTCAACGGATAGCGGGCAAACATATGCTTCCTGTAATTTTTCAGATGATTCACCGCAATGCTGAATACCCATGTTGTAAATGAGCTGTCTCCTCTGAAAGACGACAGGTGCGTAATCATTTTCAACAGGATGTCCTGCGTGGCATCCTCCGCATCAGCAAATGTACCCAGCATCCGCAGGGATAAATTAAATACCATGTCCTGCACCCCTGTAACCAGTGCCTCCAGGGCCTTTTTATCTCCTGCCGTGGCTTTATCAACGAAAGCCTGTAATTCTTCATTCCTTTTGTTCATAAACTTCTACCTCCTGCTTAATTAGACAATGCTTTCTCCTCTCTGTGACAGGAAATACTATATCTTTTTTACTCTGCTGCAATCCTTCACGTCAGCAGCATCACCGCCAGCGGGATCTCCACGACAGCGCAGACACAGACGATTGCAACAATACTGCTCTTTACTTTCCGCACAGTCAGATACGAAAACGCCATCACCAAAAGCAGTGCCGCAAACCTACCCACATACAGCAGACAAAGATACCCGCCTACGGAGATTCCTCCCCATACCCAGGAAAGATGCTGGAGGCTGTAAGCAGGCGCGAAAAGATACTCCCTCCCTTCAGCAGCCAGCAGACGATAGAGCACAGGCGCCTGGAACAAAGCCAGAAGAATCAGCGAAACCAGCATCCCGATCAGCACCTTCGCTATTGCATAATGCCGTCTTCCTTTCCGGGTAGAGTGGACAAGACGGTTTTCACCCCTCTGGTAATCCACCGACATGGTCAGCACAAAGCAGATGATTGCAAAGGCATACATCAGCATATTCGTTACGATATTCTTACGGTTTGCAGCCCCGTTTCCCCCCGTCAGCGTGATATAGGCAGGCCTGTTGAGATAATAAACGCTTTCACGGGCCGAAAGATACTCCCCATAAGCAGACATCCGGGAAAGCGCCGAAAGCATTGTCCCATAAATCGACCTGGCTCTCTCCTGCACCTCCGGCCGCGCCATGGCCCCAGAGACCTCCTCCTGCTTCTGCCTGATATACTCCGGGATCTCATCGGTATATAACCCCTCTACGGAAGAAGAATACCTACCGTAAAAAAGATCCTCCAGCGAGCCTCCGTTTTCCCAGGTCATTGTCCTCAGATAAGGAACGGAAACAGCCGCTGCCACTGCCAGCACAATGAGCAGTCTCTGAGCCAAAAAGGCCTTGAAACACTCATGACCAAAAAGACTCACACCCCACCGCTTCTTTTTGTCATATTCCGAACGCCGGTCCGCCAGAACACTCCGCTCCTCCGATTCCGCATACCCCTTCACAGCCGCCAACAGCAGCGCGGCCGTCCCTGCGCAAAGCAAGGCTGCAGCAAACACAAGCCGATTCACGGCCATTCCAAACACATTCACGCACCGATAACGCTCCAGCAGCTCTCCCGCCTGCCCCAGCACCACCGGATTGACAATCCTTAACGGCGCGAGATACGAGGTTTCCGGAATCCACAAATATACGCAAAGCAGCGCCCCTCCCCCTGCAAGAATCACCAGAAAGATGGGAATGACCCTGCGCAGGAGACAGCAGACAAGATAAAAGCAGGCCCCGCAGAAAAAGTAAAACAGAATCTTCCAAAGCGCATACAGGCATAAAAAACCGCCGCTTTCACCAGCCCATGTACCCGCCTTCCCCGTACTGTGCTCTTTGATAAAATCGTCTGCTCCTTCTGCCTCTCTACCGTCACAAGCTCAACTACCGCCAGCAAAATAATAAACAGGCAGCAGAAATCCGCCACCGGATTGTCCACCAGCGCCTCCAGCCCCCTGGCATGGCCGGATACCGGCACCACCTCCGAAAGCCGCCCGTATACCTCCCGGGTCTTTTCCAGGCTGCTTGCCAGATAACGCCGCTCCAGGTTTCCGTTATTTCCCCTGTCCAGACGCCTGAGCTGCTTATCCGCATTGCCGATAATACCGGAGCGGATTTCCTGATAATGCACCGCTTGATTTACCTCGCTCCACACTTCCGCGTACGCACGCTTCCTTTCATCAAGCTGCGCAGAATCAAGCATCCCCGCCAGCTCCTCCAGCTGCCCCTGTCCAGACTGGGCGGAATCAATCATATCCGTCAGCTCTTCCAGCTGCCCCTGTCCAGACTGGGCGGAATCAATCATATCCGTCAGCTCTTCCAGCTGCCCCTGACGCTCCGTCAGGAATTCCAGCTTTTCCTCATCCGTAAGGGAAAGTCCATCCAGCTCTTTTATGATCTCCTGGTAAACAGATACCGATGCCTGTTCCACAACCCCTGATTTTACATAAAGCACCAGGAACCAGTAAAGATAAAAGCCGTAAAATACAAACAAAGCTGCAAAAAAGATCAGAAACACCCGATTTCTGAATAGTTTGATCCACTCGTTTTTAAACATTCTGCCCTCGCGCTTCCAGACATGCCGCCAGCGGCGGTACAAATAATCGATGAAATCACATTTTATCCAAACAGCCTGATATACATATCTTCCAGGCTCTCCCCCTCAAGCCTTTCCGCCTCCGGCGACAGTTTGTTTAAAAGCTTCCCCTTCCTCAGCATCAGTGTTTCCTTCGCGATAGCTTCAATATCCGCCATCACATGGGTGGAAATAATCACGATCCTGTCCTGGGCAAGCTCCCCGATCATCCCCCGGATTCCCCGCCTCTGAATGGGGTCTAAACCCGCCGTAGGCTCATCTAAAATGATAATGTCCGGATCCCCTAAAAGCGCCTGTGCCACCAACGCCCTCTGCTTCATCCCGCCTGAAAATCCGCCCATGTACCTGCTGCGCTCCTCCCACAGCCCTACGTCTCTTAACAGACCCTCGATCTGCTCTCTTGCTTCCTTTTTCTTCATGCCCTTGAGCGCGGCGATATAGTACATGAAGCGCAGCAGCGTCAGATTTTCATATAAGGACTGCTGCTGGGGCATATATCCGATATGGGCAATATAATCCTGCTTCAGCTTCTGTGCATCCACGCCGTTTAGCAGAATCCTGCCCTCGTCACTTTTCAGATTCTGGGTAATAATGTTCATCAACGTAGATTTTCCCGCACCGTTGGGCCCCAGAAGCCCATATATCCCCGGTTCAAACCGGTAGGAAAAATGATCCAGCGCCAGCTTCCCCTTATAGGACTTCGTAATATCAATCAGTTCCAGTTGGCATTGCATTTTCATTCCTCCAGCGTATCCGGCTTTCCCGTTCCTCCGCTCCCATCCGAATCCGCCTCATAAACATCCGTCTGATACCCTTCAGCATACTCTTTTCATCCTGAACCGTGTGTGCGCCGCAGTTTTCATTCAGATGACTACAGATGGGATCCATGCACATATTTTGCCTCAGGATTTTTCTTTTCCTCATATCCCCTCCAATGCCAAAGGGCATTCTCCAAACGGAAAATGCCCAGAATAAGCAACTCCTTAAACGGCAACATTTCTTCCGTCCCTGCTTCTTTAATGTATCCACATTTCTATTTTACTTCTCACGTCTGCGGACGTCAATCCTCATTATCTCGATCTCCCGGTGTGTCGATCCTGAAAAAGAATCCTATCCTTACCCCTTTTTTCGACAAATCTGAAAGATCCTTCCTATCCGCCCACCATATCTCCCATTCGGAATCGGAGTTCAGTTTGAAATAAATGATCTTGTCGCCGACAACATCCAGGAAGGTGATGTAATCATCGTAGCGGATTGTATCCAGGACATTCCCATCGCAATCAAGCACCGTATACTCTGCCATGGGATCCTCTCCCCCAAAGCGACTGTCCGTCATGCACAGAACCTGTCCATCCAAAACAAGGGGGACCACAATCATGTTTTCCCCGGTTACCTCCATAATCTCACGCTCCTCTGCTCCCACTGCAATATCTCTTGCATAGAATGTTTTCCCGGAGTCCAGATACCAGTAATACACCGTATCACCGATTGCCCCCTCAAACATTGCGACATCGGTATCAAAGTGCAGAATTTCCTCACACACGCCCGTTCCAGGATTCATACGATACCATACTGCGCTGTTCCGGCAATCACTTATGGTCGCATAGATCATGCCATCATACTCATAAAACTGATACTGATACCCCCCTTCCTTATTCTCCGCGACTGCGAAAGTTTCAACAGTATAATCATTGAGGTCAAGACAATAGACTGCGTCGCTGGTCAGTATTTTAATTGCCTGCTCTCCCTGAATATCCTGATCGATTACATCCCGTACTTCTGTCGGACCGCCAAAATAAAGCTTTCCTCCCATTAAAACAGCAGCATGCGAAACTGTAGGCGAACCAATCGAACCCGGAAAAGTTGCCATCTTCCGCCGGTTGCTCCCGTCCGGATCTGCCTCATAAACATCTGTTTGATACACAAGACTGTAATCCCAGACCTCTTTAGAAGTGTCATTGTCCACAAATTGAGAACAGGCATGCAGAATGATCAGCCGATCCTGATATAACAGGCTGAAATCCTTCAATGCACTCTCTTCGTCTCGAATTACGCCCGCACTGCAGCTTTCGTTCCTATGGCTGCAAGTGGAATCCATACAGATGTAATCAAACTCCACCGGCTCCCAATCAGAATACAGAAAGTGCTCTTTCTCCATCGAGAGGATCCCATCCTCCTCAAAAAAATACCCGCAGCTCAGCACTCCCGCCTTTGCTGCCGTATCCGTCTCCTCGGCCTGCGGTATATGCGCCGGGTCTTCCGCCTGTCTCCTTTCTCCGCAGCCGGCTCCTGCCAGAGACAGAATCAGAAGGAATGCCACCAAAAAGCATTGCCCCTTTCTCAACAATGATGATATTACTTGATCCCATTCAGTTCCTGATACAGATTCTTTGCGTAGGAATCTGTCATTCCGCTTATAAAATCTGTCACCATCAAGAATCTCAGATACAAATTGAAAGCATCGTCGTCCTTTTTTGCATGAGTATAATCTTCACGCAGATTTTCCGGAATCAGGCCGCATAATTTTTTATCCTTTTGAGTCTGTTTGTATCCTTCATCCTTTTCATCAAAATAAATCACTGCAGATATAAAATCATCCAACAATGCAGATAAAATTTTCTGTGCCGATAACTCCAGCTTCATAATCTCCGGGTCAATGTAAACACACTTTTTCATAACCTTCTTCAGAATTTTCATCGACGGACCATGAAAGGTTTCTGCAATCAGCTCTTTGTTATAAGTACCATTCATAATTTCCGAATAATTCCTTGAGAAGCTATAGGCAACGCAATACATAAACCATTGTCTGACAAAATCCATCCAATTTTGGAAAGCGATCATATACGCTTCTTTCACACACTCTGTTTTGATGCTCTCCGCTTTTTCCTTTCTTTCCTTCAGGTCATCGATCAGCAATCTGGTCTTATCCACCTCATATTTGGTGCCTTTTATTTTCGTAATTTCCTCTTCAAAGAAATCAATAAATTCATCCAGTGTAAACAATCCCTTCTTATAAGCATCCTCCAGATCCGCCGTCGAATATGCTATATCATCCGCCGCTTCCATCAAATACGCCAGCGGATGACGGGCGACTTCCTCATTTTCCAGCAGAGTTCCTGTTTCCTGCGCAATCTTATGAAAACTGTCTTCTTCCGCATGGAAATAGCCCAGCTTATGCTTTCTTATATCTTCGTCATCATTATCGGTATAATGTAAGGAATCTACCGGGTATTTTATAAGCGCACTGATGACTCCGTTGGTCAGATTTATTTCATGGCTTGTCTCTTTATTTGATATTTTTGATAAAATCCGCAATGCCTGGGCATTTCCTTCAAAATGACACAAATCATTAAGCATTTGTTCACTCAAAATATTTTTAACAGGATTACCTTTATATGTAAAGTTTTCTTTTTCCAACTCTTTCCGAAACCATTCGCCGATAACCACTTCGCCAAAATGTCCGAACGGCGGGTTTCCCAAGTCATGCAGTAAACCGGCACAGGATAGAATTGACGGAATCTTTTCGCTTTCGTCATTTTCATTTTTTACAAATTCCGGTTTTTGGTGCTCCGTAGTTCTGGTGATCTTGATTCCCAACTGACGGGCTATCGTGGACACCTCCATGGAATGCGTCAGACGTGTCCTTACAAAATCGCTTTTATCCAGGGGAAATACCTGTGTCTTATCCTGCAGTCTGCGGAATGCAGAACTGGAAATAATTGCTTTATAGTCTTTTTCCAGATCACTGATCGGATATTTGCTGAAATATTCCGGCTCCTTTTCTCTCTCCACCTGTGTCTGTAGCGACAGCAATTTCTTCCAGTCCATCTTTATCCTCCTGTTCTGACTGCATGGCAGCATATTCAAAAGCATGCCCTGCCGTCTCAAATGCTATTTTACAACTTTCTTATAGTAGTATAGCACAAACAGGTAATTTGTGTATCGTTTTTTGTAAGATATTGTCATTTTGCATTACCGTTCAGGCAATACCATCGAACTATTCGAACCACTATTGAACGCTTCTGATTTCAATCAATGGGGGCTATCGGCTACTGTCCTTTTTTGTTCAGGATTTCCAGCTCATCATCCAAAAAGATGCTGTACTCTCTGACTGCCGGCTTTGCGGGCTAATAAATATCTGTCATCAGCCCGCTTTCCAGTTCTTCCCCTGTTTCCTGGTCAAACCGTTTTGCCTTCGGCGGTTCTACAATCATCGCCCCGAACAGGCCATGAATATTGGTTGCGTCCTCCTCAAGCACATAGAGAAGGCCGTTTGGACCATAATTTCCATTAGTTTCCGTTTTGGGATACCATCATAATTCCATGCTATTCCATGCCTTTTTGTGCCTGATCCAAAATACGCAGATAGTGGTTCGCTTCTCGGAGCACATGATCCGCCAGAAGCGGAAGAATGATGGAGCGAATCCCGCAGCCTGTAATTCCTTTCGTTCCCGCTGATTTAAACTGCTGATATTGCCTTGTGGTCTGTAAAGTCCTCGCAGTCAGGGCATCCATCACCTTCCTGTCCTGTTCTCTCGCTTCCTCCAAAAGGCGGCAATAGTCTTCTGCAAATCCACCGGCCGTTTCCATCAATTCACATTCCGTCGGGTCTAACAGTCCCCGAATAAACTGAGCATGTTCCATCATGATCTGATTCCAGAATATTTCGAGATTTCTTAAATCCGGTGATGTGATTCTTCCTTGCTGCTCAAGTTCCAAAATCATCTGACGATACAATTTCGCTTCCCGCAGAATGTGCTCGATCAACAGAGGATAGTTTGTTGTATAAAGCCTGCACCTTGTCACTTCACTTAGAATTTCCTCTTTAAAGGAAATCAATCCGTCCAAACTTCTAAGCATTTGCTGGTTCAACCTTCTTACCTGACAAGCAATTTCCCTGTTCACCATACCACAGTTCCCCGCACAGAGCCGTTCTTCTGCCTCTGTAATCTTCCCATCAATGGGAATCCCTGTCAGATTTTTCGTCTGGCATTCTGCTTTCCGCGTAAATTCCGTCACAATCTCCCCGGAATTTAAAACAGGTTTACTTACGATACCGTCCGCTAGTTTTACGGCCCTTCTGAGTCCTTCTTCAAATTCTTTCCGGAACTGATCTGCACGTCGTATAAACTCTGTTTCCTTCGCTGGGAATCCGGCGAGCAGGAATAGGGAGTGTTCCTTCATGATCCTTCCGAAAAAAAGATGTGTTTCCAATGATAAAGTCGCATATTCTTTCATATTTCAGCATATCCTTATTATTATACTTTTAATAATATATGCAAAAAATATCAAAATTTACACTTAAAGATAAAAGCTTTCCGTATTCCAAGTACCAATACTTCTTTTTCTGTCTCAGTTTCTCTAAATCAGTCAAACAATATCTCCTCCACCGTCACAAAGGTATACCCTTTCTCCACCAATTCATCAATAGCCTTTAACGCCGCCGTCACTGAGGTATCGTAGTAGTCGTGCATTAAAATAATGTCATTTTCCCCCGTCTTGCTGACAATTCTTTCCACAATGCGGGATACGTTACCGGAGCACCAGTCCAGGGGATCCACATTCCAGAGCACCGGGAACATATTCAGCTCCTTCTCAAAACTCTTGTCCCAGCTTCCATAGGGCGGGCGCACAAATTCTGTTTCCTCCCCCGTGATCTCCTTCAGCACCTCATTGGTGGCAATCAGCTCCTCCTTAAACTTCTCCCGGTTCCCCTTTGTGAGTTGGACATGGCTGTATGTGTGGTTGCCGATCAGATGGCCCTCCTCCTGCATCCGCATGATAATATCCGGATGCAGCTTGGCATGTTCCCCGGTAACAAAAAAAGTAGCATGTATCCCCCGCTCCTTCAGGCCATCCAACAACTGCTCCGTGTAAGATGGATGGGGGCCGTCGTCAAAGGTAATGGCAATTTTACGCACCTCCTCCTGGGCAGTGCCGGCTTCATCGGAAATACCCAATACTCCCTTTCCTCCCGCCGTCTCCGCTGCGGAGATCTGTCCCCGGCTCTCCCGTAAACCTAAAAACAGCAATCCCGCCATCAGATTAAAAAGCAAGATTGCTGTACCGATTTTTTTCATCATCACATCCCGACTCCCGGTTTCCCTTTCTCCTCATAAAAGTATATGAGACAGCCGGATGACATATTCTGCTTTGCATTCGCTACTCCAGCATCATCTTAATAATTTCCCTGTCTGTCTGGTGCATGCCGACCTTGCCGATGTAACCCACACAACTGATGGTCTCTCCCGCGTCTTCCTTCAGGATTCCGGTATACGCCTCATATTCCTTATTCTGCATGGCCAGATAATGGGCCATCATGGAGGCATCCAGGCTGGAGGCGATCTTGGCCGCACAGGATATCTTGGCTCCGTCGCAGATAATACCCGGAATATTGGCCAGAGTATTGTCGATAGTTGCCTTTATCTGTGCAATCGTTCCGCCCACCATATAGGTGATGGCCGCTGCCGAAGCGCAGGATGCGGAAACAGCGCCACAAAACGCGGACAACTTCCCGATAAATTCCTTCTGATAAATGGTCAGCAAACTGGAAAAAGCCAGCGCACGATACAGCTTCTCCGTGGGAATATTCTTCTCCCTGGCATACACGATCACCGGGACCGATGAAGCAATTCCCTGATTGCCGCTGCCGGAATTAATGATCACCGGCATGTCGCAGCCACCCATGCGGGCTTCCGATGCAGCCGCCGCAAAAGCCTTCATCCGGGTGACTACCCCGTCCGCATAAGAGCCTCGGATCACACGGCCAATACCGATGCCGTAATCTCCGGAAATCCCTTCATACGCAATATCCATATTATAACGTATCTGGCGCTCGAAAATATCCCGGATCAGCGCCAGCTCCACCTCGTCCGCAAAGACCTTGATCGCTTCCAGGGTAAGCCCGGAGCGGTCAGTGGAATAGCCTCTGCCTGCCGCTTCTCCCGTCTTTTCAAAGACCACCTGCCCGTCCCGGACAATGGAAACTATATTTGTATGAGTATGTCTGACCTCCACTTCCACCGCATGTCCGGACGCACACAGCTCAATGATAAAGTGAAGGGGAATCTCGGAATCCAGGAATTCCACCCGACAGCACCCCTTTTTCAAAAGCTCTCCCGCGTGGACTCTCTCCCGATCCCCCGTCTTCTCCAGCACTTCCATGCCGGCAGCGGCATCTCCCGCCAGCGCCCCCAGAATGCACGCCGCTTCGATACCCGTCATTCCGCCGGAATTGGGAATGGTCACACAACGCACATTCTTGATCATATTTCCCGAGCACCTGGCAACAATTCCTTCCGGCTCACAGCCAAGCACTTCTCTTCCCCTGGCGGAAGCATAGGCCAACGCGATAGGTTCCGTACATCCCATGGCCGGTACCAACTCTTCCCTGATAATACTAACGAATTCTTCCTGCAATGCTTTTTCCATCATATGATTTTCCTGTATCTTTCTTGATTTATCCTGCTTATTCTCCAAATATAACGCGGGAAACTGCTTCTTCCGACTCAAAAATACTACGTCATGCCGGGCACGGCAGCAGCTTCACCTTGGCTTCCAGGATTTCGCTGCCAATATCTCATAAAAGGAAGCCTGTCACCAGGCTTCCTTTTATATAGTTTACATACTGTTTTATGTGTACCGCATGCCATTTCCTCGGCTGCCTGCCACATCTTAAAATTCAGCCATGCCATTTATAAGCTGCCGGAATATATACCTTCATCAATACTTACCGAAATCTCCGTCCAGGGAGATGATCTGCTCGTTGTCGCTATAAGAGCTTGACGAACTGATGCTGAAGGATCCGCTCTGGCTGCCTGTCAGCAGCTTGTACTGGCTGATCAGTTCTCTTAAGGTAACAGCCTGGTTGGAAAGCTCCTCGCTGGCTGCCGCACACTGCTCACTGGTAGCTGCGTTGGTCTGCACCACCGTGGAAACCTGGGAGATAGCCTGGTCGATCTGGGAAATAGCCGTTGCCTGGTCATTGGAGGATGCCGTAATATTGCTGGTCAGTACTACGATCTCATCAATAGACTTTACAATGGCATCCAGAGACTTTGCAGTCTCTTCTGCAATCTTTGTACCTGTAGCCACCTTGCGGATAGAGTCCTCGATCATCTCTGCTGTCTCGCCTGCTGCGGAAGTACTCTTTGCTGCCAGATTTCTGACTTCCTCTGCCACCACTGCAAAGCCCTTGCCATGTACGCCTGCCCTTGCAGCCTCCACGGCAGCGTTCAGTGCCAGAATATTGGTCTGGAAAGCAATATCGTCAATGGTCTTGATGATCTTGGAAATGGTCTCCGAAGACTCATTGATGCTGTCCATAGCCTGGATCATGGACTTCATCTGCTCATTGCCTTCCGCAGCCATATCCTTGATATTGTGTACCAGATTGCTTGCCTGGCTTGCCTCTGTAGCGTTGTCCTTCGTCCTCTGTGTCACTTCATCCATGGAAGCAGTTACCTGCTGCAGTGCGCTGGCCTGCTCTGTGGAACCCTGTGCCAGAGCCTGGCTGGCATTTGCCACCTGCTCGGAACCAACGGTGATCTGGGTGCCTGCCTCTCTGATATTGTTCAGTGTTCTGTTCTCGTCACGAACCAGCTTCTGCAAAGCCTTTCCAAGAACATCCCTGTCGCTGCGAAGCTTTACGTCTATCGTATAATCGCCCTTTGCAATCACATCTGCAACTCTGACCTGATCCTTGATACCGTCTGCCATCTTGGAGAAAGCATCCATCAAATCACCCAGGTCGTCATTGTGGATCTTCTGGCAGTCTACCTCTACATCACCGTCCTCCAGCTTTTTAGCAGCTATGGTCAGCTTTTCAATAGGAATGGTAATGGCACGGGTTACCACTGCCGCATAGCCGAAGCTGATGATAACTGCGATGACAGCCACAGCGATCATAGCGCCGATCAGAGCGTACATCTGGGTATTTACCGCTTTATCGTTCTCGTCGGAGTCCTCGGTGAGCATATTGATCAGTGTAATGGTCTCTGATTCCGCAGTGTTAGCCAAATGCACACCCTTTTCCAGTAATTCATCCACGGCACCATCCGGATCACCGCTGACTGCCCTGGAAATTTCGCTCTCCATAGATGCCAGCCACTGATTTGCAGCGTCCTCCACCTTCTGGTACTGGGTACTGATGTCGGCGTTTAAATTTTCCAGATTGTTCTTAAACAGATTCAGGTTCTCAAACATGGCGTCATGATATTCCCGAATCTTATCCGTCTCCACCTTTCTGCCGGTTGCATCGTCATAGTAATAGAACAGGATATTTCTGGTGCATACCTTGATATTTGCAAAGTTAGTGAAGGCATTTGCCATATAGTACTCGCTCATCGCGTAATTCTGATAACGGTTGGCACGAACCCTGCTGATATTGGTCGCGGTGAACAGACCCACCCCTGCGATGATGACCATAAATGCCAGCATCACTCCGGTGAACATTCTGATCTTTAATTTTACAGGCATGTCATTAATTGAAAATTTCTTCTTCATGGTAAACTCTCCTTCTTTGTGATTATTCCATTATGCTTGTTCTTCTCCCTGAAGCTCTTCCAGAATATCTAAATCCTCCTGCTTGATCAGCTTCTCCGGATCCAACAGCAACTTCATGGTGTCTCCCGTCCTTGCCAGACCATAAACATATTTACTCTTTTCGTTATCTCTGTGTCCTCCCAGAGTCGGCGGCGGCACAACGTCCTCATCCATGATGTCATCCACCTCCGCTATCTTTTCCACGATCAGCCCTATCACCGTCGATTTCACATCAATCACGATAATACATGTCCTGTCCGTGTATTCCACCGGATCCATCTTAAATCTCACACGAACATCAATCACCGGAATGATCTTACCACGAAGATTAATCAAACCTTTAATATAATCTTCGGCTTCAGGTATTGCTGTGATCGGCTGCATCTGGATGATCTCACTAACATAACTGATGCTTATGCCGAAAAACTCCCTCCCTGTCTGGAAGGTCATGAACTTTCCCTTCGAGGCATCTTCTTCCAGCAGTTCTTCCTTCAATTCATCCGCCATGTGTTATCTCCTTTCCTCCTCTATCATCAACCCTCCAACATCCAGGATCAAAGCAATACTTCCGTCTCCGAGCTGTGTACAGCCTGAAAGCCCTTTCACCTTTTTCACATAAGAGGGAATCGGTTTGACCACGATTTCCTGCTCCTGAAGAATCTTGTCAATCAGCACGCATATCTGCTTGCCCTCATGCTCCACGACGACTACAATACCATCTTCAAGCTTGGTTTTCGCTCCCGGCAGGTCATACTTCTCACACAAACGGATAAAGGGGAAACAGTCGCCCCGCAGAACAAGAAATTCCTCCCCGCCGGGTTCCTGTATGAGCGCATCCTCAGTCACACTGATAAATTCCTTAATGGATGCCATCTCGATCACAAACGGTGCCTCGCCTACCTGTATTACAATACCGCTGATAATCGCCAGCGTCAGAGGTATGACCAGAGTCATCTCCGATCCCTGTCCCTCCACACTGTCAATATCAAGTCGTCCGCCGATGGACTGGATATTTTTTACCACAACATCCATTCCCACGCCACGCCCGGAATACTCCGTAACCTCTTCCTTGGTGGAGAAGCCCGGCAACGTGATAAACTTAAATATATCCTTCTCCGAGAAATCACTCATCAGCTTATCGCCGATCAGTCCATTCTCCATCGCCTTGTTATAAAGCTTTTCCTTGTTCAGGCCCTTGCCGTCGTCCTTTACACTGATATACACCTTTCCGCCTTCATTCTTAGCCTCCAGGGTAATCTTTCCTTTTGCCTTCTTCCCGTTAGCCTGACGGATTTCAGGACTGTCCTCGATACCGTGATCAACGGAATTCCGCACAAGGTGCATCAGCGGGTCGGAAATATGCTCAATGATGTTTTTATCCACTTCCGTATTCTCACCGATGGCCTCAAACTCAATGTCCTTGCCCAGCTTCCTGGAAACGTCAAAGACAATACGCCGCATCTTCTGGAAGACATTGGTAAGAGGCATCATGCGCATGGACATGATGACATCCTGAAGCTCCGTAGTGTTCTTGGCAAGCTGGGCCGCTGCCTTCTGGAAATTGGTAAGATCCAGCCCAGGTACCTTCAGGTCAGGATTCTGGAGCACCGTTGCCTCAGCAATTACCAGCTCTCCGATCATATCCATGAGGGCATCCATCTTCTCCACATTCACACTGATTACGGCCTGCTGCTTGGGCTGGTTCTTGGCCAGGGTCTTGCCCTTTCCTGTCTCCTTGGACTTAACCACATAGTCGCCGGGGGTGATAGGTGCCTGCTTATTTTCCTTCGCTGCCGCCTTATCATCCTCCAGATTAATGACGATGGGCGGAGCCTCCCGACCAAACTCTACCAATGCTTTACCGTATTCCGTCTTGTTGATTTCTTCAAAATCAATCGTTTCTGCTTCGGAACTGTCAATCAGCTCCATGACCTCGTCCTTGGATGACTTGGTCTGCAGCAACATGTGAAACCCTTCCGCCAGAATACTGTCACCGCTGGACTCATTGGACAGAATATCTTCCGGCGTATAGAGCAGATCCTCCGCTACCTCCTTCAGCGCATAAGTAGCACTGTAGGCCCGGATATTGCTCATCTGTGTGTCACTCTTGTAGTGAATGACGATCCGGTAAAAATGACTGTCCTCTTCCGCCACCGGCGTAATGTAAAACTGAGTGGGTTCTTCCTGCTTATTAGCTTTAGGAAGTCGTATTCCCTGCTTTTTGATCTCGCCCTTGAGCTCGCCCAAAAACTGATCCAGATCTTCAACCAGCTTCTTCTCATCCCCGTCCGGCTCATTTCCGGCCTTGATTTTATCCAGTTCTCCCGTGATAAAATCCGATACGGCCAATACCTTTTCCACCAGCTCCATGTGAGGAACATCTTCAGGATGGGATTCCCGCAGATAGTAGAATACATCCTCCAGCTTGTGGGACGCCTTGGTAATATTTTCATACATCAAAACGCCGGATGACCCCTTGATAGTGTGCATGATACGGAAAATGTCATTAATGTCGGAATCGTCAAAGCAATCTGCATCCTGTTTTTCCAAAATAATGCCTTCCAGCTTTTCCAGACCCTGGTAACTCTCATACAAAAACATGGAAAGCATGCTGTCTGTGTTAAATTCTTCTGCCATACTTCCTCCATTCTAAAGGATTTCTCTGACGTTTAAATCAGCTCCAGCTTTTTCAATACCTTTTCGAATTTCTCCATATCGATAGGTTTCCCTGCATATGCTTCGCAGCCGAGTTCAAACGCCATCTTAACATTGCGCTCATCATTCAGCGCCGTAGTCATGATCACCTTGACGCGCTCACTCTTTGGTATACCCTTCTGGGTCTCAATATCCCGGATTGCTTTCAAAACCTGATACCCGTCCATGACCGGCATCATGACATCCAGACAGGCGAGATCATAAGGCTCCCCGTCGTCCAATGCCATCATAAAAGCATCTACCGCTTCTTCCCCATCCACCATCACATCGCACTCCCCGTACTGTGACAGCTGTTTATCCATAAACTTCCGGCTGGCGAAATCATCTTCTGCCAATAAAATCTTCATCACTGAACTCTCCTTTCCTCATTTTATATCTATTTGCTCAACAGGCGGTAAACCTCACCTGCGATCTCAGTGACCGGCTTCTGTATCTGTACCGCACCCAAATCAAATGCCACCTTCGGCATCCCGTATACGACACAGGTTGCCTCATCCTGGCCGATGGTGCGGGCACCGGCATTCCGCATGGACAGCAGCCCTTTGCCGCCGTCTCCGCCCATGCCTGTGAGAATTACACCTACTGCATTCTTACCGGCAACCTTCGCCACGGATTCAAACAGCACTTCCACGGAAGGGCAGTGCCCGTTGACCCTGTCCGTCCCCTTGCACTCTACCTGGTATTCACCGTTTACCCTTACGAGGCGCATATGCCTGTCACCCGGAGCAATGAGTACCTGTCCGGGGAGCACCCTGTCCCCCGTGGCAGCCTCCTTTACGGCCACCTCACACTGATTGTTCAGGCGGTCCGCATACATCTTGGTAAACCCGGGAGGCATATGCTGCACGATAACCACACCGGGAATATCTCTCCTGAACCGCTTGACCACCTCAAAAATGGCCTCTGTTCCTCCCGTGGATGCACCAATGGCCACCACGCTGTCCTTGCCGCCTACAATTTTCCCCGTCACCGCCACGTTTTCCACACGCTTCAGCCTTCCGACCTTTGCGGTGGACGCAATCTTGACTTTCGCGGCCAGCTCCTGGGTCAGAAAATCATTGAGCTGAGCCTTGTTCATACTCTCCGGCTTTTTGACGAAATCCACGGCGCCTGCATCAAGGGCATCAAACACCTTGTCGTTTAAGGCGCTTAGCATAACAACGGGAAGCGGATACTGGGGCATCAGCTTCCTCAGGAACTCAATGCCGCTCATTCTCGGCATCTCCACATCCAACGTCATCACGTCCGGCTTATACTTGATGATGGCATCCCGGGCCTCGTATGCGTCCTGGGCCTGGGCCACAACATCAATGTTAGGATCGGAATTCAGCCCCTGCACAATCATATTGCGCATCATCATGGAATCATCTACGACCAAAACCTTGATCGGTCTCATACTGTCAGCCCTCCTATTTTCTGTAGATCGACGGTTGTACATACTGGAACTTTATCTTATGACGGTCAAGGCTCTCCGTAGTACCGATAAACAAATAGCCCCCCGGTTCCATACAGTCATAGATCCTCTGCACAAGCTGATGCTTGGTTTCATTAGGAAAATAGATCATCACATTCCGCAAAAAGACAATATGAAACTTTTTACGGAAGGGAAGCGGGTTCATCAGGTTAAACTGTCTGAAAATCAGCTCATTCTTCAGCACATCCTTCACCTGATATTCCTCGTCGCTGATCTGCTTGAAGTACCTCTGCTTCCATTTCAGAGGTACGGGATCCACATCCTCCTTCAGATAAATGCCCCGGGAAGCATGCTCCAGCACCCTGGTGGATATATCCGTGGCAAGCACCTTGGTATCCCAGGAAGAATGTTCCAGTCCAAAGTAATCAAGCAGCACCATGGCCAGGGTATAGGGCTCCTCACCGGTGGATGATGCGCCGCACCAAATACGCAGATCCCTGGTACTTGCCGCCTGCTGCCTTGCCCAGGGCAGAACCTCCTTCTGCATATAATCAAAATGAGTGCTTTCCCGCATAAAATATGTATGATTGGTAGTCAATGCGTTGACTATGTCCGTAGCCTCCGGTCCCCCGGGATTATGCTCAACCTTCGCCATGTATTCGGAACAGCTTCCATATCCGTTCCGGGCCAGGTAATTTTCAAGCCTCCCTCCTACCAGCACACGCTTCTGGCTTAAATCTATGCCATAATTTTTCTGCATATAGGACACAATGTGTTGGAATTCACTGTCCGTAATCAAAAAACCGCCTCCTCAGACAATAAAATCTTATGCTAATAATACAATTTTTGTAATTTATTGTCAATCCCTTCTCATCTGTCTCCAGATTTTGTTAAAAACCTTTACCATATCCGGATCATACCAGATTCCTTCTTTTTCGTTAATGATTTCGATGCTCTCCTCCACGGAATGCCGCACGCCGTCATCCCTGCCTGCAACCAGGTGATCAAAATCATTTGCCAAAGTGGCGATTCTGACTTCCAGCGGAATCTCCTTTCCCTTCCATGCCGGATAACCGGAACCGTCCCAGTGCGCGTGATGACCGGTGGCAATGGTAATTGCCATGGACAGAAACCTCCCCGGTCTCTCTCCTGCGCAAATATCCTCCAGCACCTCGGAAGCCGTCTCCCCGCACTTCTCCATATATTCCCTGCTGCGCTCTTTCGGACTCCCTGTATCTGACGCAGGATCTCCCGACAAAATAAAGCCGCCGATGTCATGAATTCTTGCCGCCGTCTCAATGGTCTCCACAAACTCATCGTTGATCTCGTCTTCATAGGCGGAAAGCAGCTGAAGTCCCTGGGTCAGCAGTCCACAGTTATAACCCACGTTTTTCAGATGGTTTCCCTCATCGGGATTCCGTCTCTGCATGATTTTGGAAATGGCAAGCAGCACATTTTTCTGTTCCCTCTCGATCTGCTCCTGCTGAGACTCAATCAGCCTGTGCATCATCCGGTTATGCTCCGACATCTGCTGCTTGAGACGATAGCTGCTTAAGTGATTGCTCACCCGCATAATGACCTCTACCGCATCAAAGGGCTTGGGAATAAAGTCTACCGCCCCCGCTTCGAAGGCCTGCTTCTTCTCCTCGCTGGTGTTCAGCACAGAGATGAAAACAAAGGGAATATCCCTGGTAGCCGGGTTATCCTTCAGCATCCTGCAGAATTCCAGCCCGTCGATCTCAGGCATGGAAAGATCCGACAGAATAAGGGCCGGCATTGTTTCCGCCATCAGTTCAAACGCCTCGCGCACACTCAGCGCGCACATTGTTATGTAGCCCTCCTGTGAAATAATATTATTCAGAATTTCTACATTCATGTCAATATCATCCACAATCAGAATCCGAGGCCCTTCCTTTTTCACGGCTTCCGCTCCTCCCATTTCACCGTCCCCCTTTCTAAAATTCTCCAACCCTCTGAATGATTGCTTCTTTCACCACGCCGCAGGCATCAATACTCTTCTGGTAATTACTTTTCCTGATCGCCATCTCCATACGCAGAACCAGACGCCGCATCTCATCGTCGCTGTTTTTCACCAATTCCTTCACCGTAGAGGCCAGTACTTCCGCCTTGTCCCAGGTTCCCAGCTCTATGGACAGGATCAGCTTATCCATGCGTTTCTTCAGTTCCTCCTTATTGGCCGGTTCCCCGAAACGCGAGAAATCTCCCTCCTGATCCTGCTGAGGATCCCCGGCTAAGCTGATCAGGCTTTGATAGGCCCCCTGGGGTGTGGTATCGGCATCTCCGCTCTTCCCCAGCTTCATTCTTACGGAAAAAGAAAAGGTGCTTCCCTTCCCCTTCTCACTCTCCACCTGAATGCTGCCCTGCATCAGCTCTACCAACTGCTTGGTGATAGCCAGACCCAATCCCGTCCCCCCGAACCTCCTTGTGATCGAGGCGTCAGCCTGGGTAAAGCTCTGAAACAGCTTATCCTGCTCCTTCTGAGTCATGCCGATGCCGCTGTCTTTCACCATGAAAAACAGCTCCACCTCATCCTGGGTCTGTTTTGTCTTTCCGGCCACAATGCCTACCGCGCCGATCATGGTGAATTTGACCGCGTTGGACAACAGATTATTCAATATCTGAACCAGGCGCAGCTCGTCTCCTACCAGGAACTGGGGAATCTTCCGATCCACTTCCACATTCAGGCGCAGCTCCTTTTTGTTGATCTCAGCCATGTGTGTGGCAATCACCCGATCCATCATCGTATAAAAGTCAAATTCCTTTTCCTCGATGGTAAATTTGCCCGATCCCAGTTTGCCATAGTCCAGAATATTGTTTATAATGGCGGAAATATTGTCGCAGCAGTACAGGATCAGCTCCACCGTCTTTTTCTGCTCCCCGTCCACTCCGTCCAAAAGTGTGGTGGCGTGGCCCCGAATCCCGTTTACCGGAGTCCTGAGCTCATGGGTGACATTAGAGACAAAATCATTTCTGACACGGATATTCTCCTCCTCGTCCTGCCGTATCTTCCTGCTGCGCAGATCCATACTCTTTCGGTCGGATATGTCCTCCGCCAGGAGGATGCGGATTCCCTCTTCGTTTCCCGGAAAGGCACGTACCCTCACCGGGAAACAGGAACCGTTTTTCCGGTAGGCTGCCATTTCCTGCAATTCTCCGGGTCTGAGCTTTTCAAACGGCTCTACATCCGCATTTCGAAACTCCTGCCTGAATATCTGTTTTATATCACATTCCGTCAGGCTGTCCCGCTCATATTCCAGTTTATCGGCGGCAGTCCGATTGGCCCAGAGGATGCTTCCCTCTGCGTTAAAAACCAATACCAGCTCTACCGTCTCATCTGCAATCAGGGCACTTAACCATTCCTTCTCCATAGCCATACCCCATAAGTTTTAAAGTGTGCCCAGCAGGTCTTCAAACATCTTGTATACCCTTTGCAGTTCCTGCCATATTTCCTGCACCTGTCCTTTGTCTATCTCTTCCGCCTGCTTCCCGCGGATTTCCTCCGTAAGATCTGATGCCGCCTTATAGATGGGATCAAGACCCAGGTTAGCGGAAACTCCCTTCAACGTATGGGCGTACTTGAACATTTCCTCGTAATTTTCCTCCCGAATACTTTCCTCGAGGCCGGAATAATTGGAGTTATCTGTAAATTTCTTCAGAAACTTCTCATACATCGCCTCGTTTCCCATAAATCGATTGACGGTGGTCTCCACGTCTGCTCCGCATTCTTTCAGGCGTTGCTTAAAGCTCTCATCCATTTTCTAATCCCTCTTTTCTCTGCAATACAGATCACTTAAAAAAGAAGGCTGAAATATGCGTAATTCTCTTTTCAGCCTTCTTCCCGCCATACAAACTCAAGCAAAATTAAACATTTTAATGACTTCTACAATATTGAAAAAATCCTCTTTAGCGAGTTCAAAGCACTTGAGTACATCAGGTGAAAACTGACCGCACTCTCCATTCAGGATCATATCATATGCTATTGCGTTGCTATATGCAGTTTTATAAACTCTGTCGCTTACCAGCGCGTCATACACATCGGCTACGGCCACGATCTGCGCGCTGATAGGAATCTCTTCACCCACCAGATGATCCGGATAACCCTTTCCGTCCCATCTCTCGTGGTGATACCGGCATATGTCATAGCAATACTGATAAAAATCATCCGCATAGGCCTGTTTGCAGGACTCCAGAATCTCGGCTCCGATGGTGGTATGGCGCTTCATAACCTCAAATTCCTCCGGAGTCAGCCGCGCGGGCTTTAACAGGATCGCGTCAGGAATTCCGATCTTTCCTATATCATGCAGCGCCGATGCCCTGGCAATCTGGTCGATCTTCTCCGGCGTAAGCCCATACTGAGGGCAATATTTTGCCACATATTTCGAAAGAATCCTGGTAAAATATTTAATACGCCTTACATGATCGCCGGTCTCCACATTTCTGAATTCCACCACGGCACTTAAAGCCTCAATCATGAAATCATTGTTCTGGCGGATCCTCTGTTCCTGCTCCCGGATAGCCTGTTCCTGCTCCTTGAGCTTCCGTTCCATATTGCGTTTACTCTGGTACAGCTCAATGATATTATGGGCACGCCGTTTGATAACACTGGGTTCAAACGGCTTGTGCATTACATCCGCAATACCGTATCTGTAGGCCCTTCCCTCACTCTCCTTGGGAGTCATGCCCGTAATCAGGATAACCGGTATTGTTTCCAGAAGGTCCTTTTCCTTCATATAGTCCAACACCTTAAAGCCGTCCAGAACCGGCATAACGACATCCAGAAGAATCAGCACCAGATCTCCTCTTTTCTCGATCTGCTCCACTGCCTGACCCCCGTCAGCCGCTTCCAAAATCTCATACTCAGAGTCAAACATCATGCGCAACAGCTCTCTGTTGACTTCCTCGTCATCCACAATCAGTAATTGCTGTTTGGCCATGGCCTCTCACCTAATCCAGCCGCATTCAAAAAATACGTGGACTTTTTCCTCTCTCCCAATATGTATTCGGGTCTTTTATGCTCATAAACAGTCTCATTATACTATTCATACCCCAAAATGTCAATCTGCCTTTGCAAGATATTTACAGATTCATGGCCCGAAAGTACCGCGCTTCAAAATCCGGCTCTGCCGCCAGATTCAATACTTCCGTACCGTCAGCCAGTCCCCTCAGCTCCTCCGTCACTCCCCGGCCGGCAATCATCCTCCAGCCTGCCTTCAGTGCGCCGGAAAGTGCCGTATTGCCGCCTGTCACAGCCTTTTCAGCCAATGCCTCCGGCAGCAGCCCGATCTGCACCGCGTCTTCCGGGTTCAGATAATAGCCAAAGCCGCCGGCCAGCACCACCCTGTCCACCTCTTCCGGCCCGATACCGTACCTGTCCAGAAGCGTACCGATGCCGGCGGCTACTGCTCCCTTTGCCAGCTGAAGGGCTCGTACCGCCTCCTGTGTGACGTGGACATTGCCCACCCGCACTCCTTTCGAAAAGTATTCTTCCGCCAGCAGCCCTGTTTCGTCCAGCAGCCCCGCCCGGCGCAGGGCTGCGAGACGGCTGGCCATATCCGCTCCCCACACGCCCCTGTTTACACCGCCCTCAAAGGCCGGTCCCGCTGCCGTGGCGCAGGCAATCCTCTTCCCCCTGCCGCCCAGGACGATCTCTCCGTTGGTTCCCATATCAATGAGCAGTGTAATGTCCTCCCGCTCTCCCATGCCGCAGGCATACATTCCCGCCGCAATGTCTCCTCCCACAAAGGCCGAAAGACCCGGAAACACGAAGCAGGGAACTCCTGCTATTTCCGTTTCCCCTGCGCTTAAGCGAGTAGCACGAAAAGGGGCACGCCCCAGCTCGGACGTGTCCCATCCCATCAGCAGATAAGTCATGGTCGTATTGGCCGCCAGTACCAGCCGCATACTTTCACCGGGCGCCAGCCGCTTTAGAAAACGGTTCAGTCCCTGCTCCAGAACTCCCCGTATCTGCCGTCTCATGTCCCCGGCTTTTGCCCCATCCTCCGCGGCCCGGATCCGGGAAATCACATCGGCACCGTAAGCCGTCTGCGGATTCACTGCCAAATATCTGTCCTCCGCGGCTCCGTCCGCCCCGTGCAGCAGCATGGCCACCGTCGTGGTCCCCACATCCGCCGTCACAAGACGCACATCGCTCCTCGGGGCTTCCGGCATTACCCCGGTAAATATACTGTCCGTCAGTACACTCACGGCACAAGGCCCGCCGGCGCCGCCTTCTGCCGGCCGGAATCGCTCCGGAGGCACACCGGGGCACAGCCCGCAGCCCACGCAGACCCGGCAGCGTAAACCTCTTGACCGGCGGCTTCCGGCAGCCGCCGGTTCCGCCGCCCCGTTCTTTTCCGGATCCCCTCCGCTTTCATTTCTGGCCTTCTCCCTATACAAACTGGTTCTTCTCCTCACTATAATAATAATCGATGGCAGCCAGCTTCCCGGCAATTTCCTCCCCGTCCACATCCAGATCTTCGCAAAGGGCCTCCAGGCTGCCGTAATAATCCCGCAGCTTCAGATTGATATAGCTCAAAAGCATTACCGGGTCTTTCGGTATCATATTGCCTCACATTCCTTTCACCTTAGCGGTCAATTCACCGTTCTCCGCATCTATCAGCACTCTGTCCCCGCCATGCACCTTATCCTCCAGGATCAGCTTGGCCGTCATGGTTTCTACGTACTTCTGGATATACCGCTTCAGCGGCCGGGCTCCGTAAACAGGATCGTAAGCGTTGTCCACAATCAGCTCCACCGCATCCGCCGTCAGCTCCAGCTTCAGGTTCCGTTCCTCCAGGCGGTCGTTCAGATCCTTAACAATCAGCTCCACAATACCGCCGATATTTTTCTTTGTCAGAGGCTTAAAGAGAATGGTTTCATCCAGGCGGTTGAGAAACTCCGGCCGAAAATGCACCCGCAGCTCGCCCATCACCGCTTCCTCCGCCTCCCGGCTGATACTCCCTGCTTCGTCGATACCGTCCAGCAAATAGCCGGCGCCGATATTGGAGGTCATAATCAGGATCGTATTTTTGAAATCCACGGTCCTGCCCTGGGAGTCCGTGACCCGCCCGTCATCCAGTACCTGCAGCAGCACATTGAACACATCGGGATGTGCCTTCTCGATCTCGTCAAACAGCACTACGCTGTAGGGCTTCCTCCTGACTGCTTCGGTCAACTGTCCGCCTTCCTCGTAACCCACATATCCGGGAGGTGCTCCGATGAGCCTGGACACCGAGAATTTCTCCATGTACTCACTCATGTCAATTCGCACCATGTTCGTTTCGTCGTCAAATAGTGCGGCGGCAAGGGACTTTGCCAGCTCGGTCTTACCCACGCCCGTAGGCCCCAGGAACAGGAAAGAACCGATAGGTTTGTCCGGGTCCTTGATCCCGGCCTTGGAGCGGATGATTGCCTCGGTCACCTTGGTGACTCCTTCCTCCTGGCCGATGACCCGCCTGTGGAGCTCCTCATCCAGATGCAGTGTCTTATTTCTTTCGCTCTCCGTCAGCTTTGCCACGGGTATGCCGCTCCACCTGGAAACTATACGGGCAATCTCTTCCTCCGATACCTTCTCGTGCACCAGGGACATCTCTCTTTTCCCGACACTCTCTTCCTCCTGCTCCAGCTGCTTTTTCAGGCTCGGCAGCCTGCCGTAGGAAAGCTCCGCCGCCTTCTCCAGGTTACCCTCTCTCTGGGCAATCTGAATCTCGCCGTTCACGCTGTCAATCTCTTCCCGCAGCTTGGAAAGCTTCTCCACGGAGGCCTTCTCATTATCCCATTGAGCTTTCTTGCCTGCGAATTCCTCCTTCTGCTCGGCAAGCTCCTTCTGAAGATCCGCAAGCCGCTCCTGACTGAGACGGTCATCCTCCTTTTTCAGAGCCGCCTCCTCGATCTCCATCTGCATGATCCTCCGCTGCAGCTCATCCAGCTCTGTAGGCATGGAATCCAGCTCCGTCTTGATCAGGGCGCAGGCCTCATCCACCAGATCAATGGCCTTATCCGGCAGAAACCTGTCTGATATATAACGGTTGGACAACATCGCCGCACTGACCAGGGCATTGTCCATGATCTTCACGCCGTGGTACACCTCATAGCGCTCCTTCAACCCTCTCAGAATGGAAATGGTATCCTCCACCGACGGTTCCTCCACCAGTACCGGCTGAAACCGCCTCTCCAGGGCCGCATCCTTCTCAATATACTGCCTGTACTCGTCCAGCGTGGTTGCACCGATACAGTGAAGCTCTCCCCTTGCAAGCATGGGCTTTAACATATTGCCGGCATCCAGGGCGCCGTCCGTCTTGCCTGCCCCCACTATGGTATGCAGCTCGTCAATGAAGAGGATAATCCGGCCGTCGCTGTTCTTTACCTCCTCCAGCACTGCCTTCAGACGCTCCTCGAATTCACCTCGGTACTTTGCGCCTGCCACCAGGGCTCCCATATCCAGTGCAAAGATCTTCTTATCCTTCAGCCCCTGAGGCACATCTCCCCTGACGACCCGCTGGGCAAGGCCCTCCACCACGGCGGTTTTTCCCACGCCGGGCTCGCCGATCAGACAGGGATTGTTCTTTGTCTTTCTGGACAGGATACGGATCACATTGCGTATTTCACTGTCCCTGCCGATGACAGGATCCAGCTTCTGATTCCTGGCTTTCTCCACCAGATCCTGCCCGTATTTATTCAGGGTATCATAGGTGGCCTCCGGATTGTCACTGGTAACCCGCTGGTTGCCTCTCACCGTGGACAGTGCCTGCAGGAAGCGCTCTCTGGTGATGCCGTACTCCTTCCATATCTGAGAGATCCCCCGGTTGGGATTCTTAAGCATCGCCAGAAACAAATGTTCTACGGATACATACTCGTCCCCCAGGGATTTGGCCTCATCCTCGGCGCCGATCAGCGCCTTGTTCAGCATCTCTCCTATATAGACCTTGCCGCCCTGAACCTTGGTACGCCCGGAAAGAGCTTTCTCCACCCTTCCTGTAAAGTGCTCTGACTGGATCTCCATCTTCTCAATCAGCTTCAGGATCAGGCTGTCCTCTAACGTAAGCAGGCTGTAGAGCAGATGCTCCTGCTCGATCTCCTGATTCCCGTACTCATAGGCAAGCCGCTCGCAGCCTTCCACTGCCTGCATGGATTTCTGTGTAAATTTCTGAATATTCATACAAACCCCCAATTCCGGGAACATGTTCCGTCCCATTTCGCTTTGTCTGTTCTATAATGAATATAACACACAACAGACGAAAATCAATAAAGAAATTATAAACTTCTCTAAAAAAGATGTAAAGTCCCGTGAACAGGCGCTTATTCTATTTTCGTTACTTCATAGCCCGCTTCGCTGACTGCACCGGTCAGCACATCATCGCCGATTTCACCCGCAAGCTCCACGGTGGCTGTCTTGTTTTCCAGGCTCATGGCAACGGCACTCACACCTGCCACAGCCTCCAACGCCTTCTGTACCCTGCCCGTGCAGTTTCCGCACATCATTCCCTCGATCGTCATTATCTTTGTCATTGTGTTGTCCTCTCTTTCCTGTTTTGTGATTTCTTTGTTTTGTGCTTTTTCTGTTTTCGCTTTCATTTCTGCGCCAGCTTCCTCTGACGCCGCAGCTTTCCCTGCCTCTTCTGCGGGTGCAGACGCTGCCTGCCTTTTTCCTGCAGCCATTGTCGGAAAGCCGCTCTTGAAGCCTCTGAGTCTCAGAGCGTTCCCCACCACGAAAATGCTGCTCAGGCTCATGACCGCCGCCCCAAACATGGGGTTAAGCCTGATTTCAAATACAGGATACCACACTCCCGCCGCCAGGGGAATACCGATGACATTGTAGAAAAATGCCCAGAACAGATTCTGTTTGATATTGCGAATTACTGCCCTGCTTAAGCCAATGGCCGTCACGGCGTCCCTGAGATCACTCTTCATCAGGACAATATCGGCGCTCTCCAGAGCCACATCCGTCCCTGCCCCGATCGCCATTCCCACATCTGCCGCCATCAGGGCAGGGGCGTCGTTGATGCCGTCCCCCACCATGGCCACCTTTCTTCCGCCCTCTTTCATCTGCCGGATCTTCTTTTCCTTATCCTGGGGAAGAACTTCCGCCACGGCCTCTTCCATGCCAAGCTGCCGCTTTACGGCCTCCGCCGTACGTCTGTTATCCCCTGTGAGCATCACCACATGGATGCCCATTTCCCGAAATTTCTGCACCGCAGCGCAGGAGCTTCCCTTAATCTGATCCGCTGCGTCGATGCAGCCCAGAAGACGGCCTTCCTCTCCTATCAGCAGCGGTGTCCTGCCCTCCTCGGCTATGGAATCCAGGCCTCGGGCTGCCGCCTGGTCAATGACTATTCCGTTCTCCTCCATGTAAGCCCGGTTTCCTACAAAGTACCGGGTTCCTGCCTTTGCACCGGAGTCCGGCGCAAGCCCCTCCTCAAGTATCCTTTCAAGAACGGCAGCATCTCCCTGCTCTTTTGCTTCCAAAATACCGGCCTTTTCCTGTGCCCGCCCCTTCCCGGCATCTCCCTCCGCTCCCTGGGTGGACGTAAAGACCACCCTGGCACCGTCCTCTCTCTTCCCTGCCAGGAATATTGCCGTGGGTCCGTCGCTTCCGTCCGGCCGGGGTGCCCTTGTCCGGGGGGCAATGTCCTCCGCCAGCACGCCCTCCACACCTCTGCCGAAGACTGCCTTGAAATCCCGGATTTCAGGCAGCTCCATTCCTTCCCGCTCCGCATAAGCCACAATGGCCTCCGCCAGGGGATGCTCACTCTTTTTTTCCAGAGCCGCCGCAATGCTCACCATGGTCTCCAGAGACATATCCTGTACATAACAGCCGATTCCTGTTACATGCAGCTTTCCGGAGGTAAGGGTGCCGGTTTTATCCAGCACTACCGTATCGATCTCCTTCGCCTGCTGCAGGGCCTCCCCGGACTTAATCAGAATGCCGTGCCTTGCCCCCACGCCGGTGCCTACCATGATCGCTACCGGCGTGGCAAGCCCCAGGGCGCAGGGACAGGATATGACCAGCACCGCTATGGCGGAGGATATGGCAAATTCCGCTCCTGCACCGGCAATCAGCCAGACTGCCAGGGTCACCAGGGCGATGCAGATGACCACCGGCACAAACACTCCCGCTACCTTATCCGCCAGGCGGGCAATGGGCGCCTTGCTGGCACCGGCCTCTTCCACCAGCCTTATAATCTGGGCCAGAGTAGTGTCCTCACCCACCCGGTCTGCCCGACATTTTAAGAAGCCCGCCTTGTTCACCGTAGCGGAAACCACCTTGTCCCCCGGCTGTTTCTCCACCGGGATACTCTCCCCGGTGACCGCTGCCTCGTCGATGCTGGAATTCCCCTCCAGCACCGTACCGTCCACCGGCACCAGGCTCCCCGGCCTTACCAGGAAAATATCCCCGCTCCGCAGCTCCTCCGTAGGAATCTCCCGCTCCTTTCCGTCCTCATCCACCACTGTAGCCGTCCTGGGCGATAAGTCCATAAGCTTTGTAATTGCCTCACTGGTCTTCCCCTTGGACCGGCTCTCCAAGTACTTCCCCACCGTTATCAGCGTAAGAATCATCCCCGCCGATTCAAAATAAAGATCGTGGGAATACTGCTCCACCACTGCCATATCCCCATGCCCCAGGCCGTAGCTGATCCGGTACATGGCAAAGATGCCGTAGCCTATGGCCGCGGAAGCTCCCAGAGCGATCAGGCTGTCCATGTTTGGTGACAAATGCCCCAGTGTCTTAAAGCCCACGGAGAAAAACTTCCGATTCATATATAAAATGGGTAGCAGCAATATAAACTGCGTCATGGCAAAGGTCACGGCATTCTCGCTCCCATGGAAAAACCTGTGCACAAACCCGGGAATCGGCAGCCCGAACCATTCATAATACATATGATACATGGCCACATACATCAGCGGAATCAGAAAGCCAATGGAAATTGCCAGCCGCCGCTTCATAGCCCTTGCCTCGTCCCTGGCCTGACGCTGCACGCTCTCCCTGCCCCGGTTTCCGCCACCATAGGCAGCTCCCCGGCTGCCACAGCTTTGCCCGCAAACAATGCCTTCCTTCCCGTCTCCGGCTGTACGGCTGCCCCCGATTATCAGACTGGCTCCGTATCCTGCTTTCTCTACTGCCGCTTCTATGGCCTCATCGGTCAATACGTTCTCGTCATATTCGATTTCCATGGTCTCCGTCAACAGATTCACGGAAGCCTTCCTCACTCCATCCAGCTTGTTTGCCGCCTTTTCCACATGGGACGAGCAGGCGGAACAGGTCATGCCGGATATATGATACCTCTGCTTCATAATAATCCCCCTTTGCCTGCCTTCATTTTAATTTTTTTATCAGTTCCACTGCTTCTTCCACCACATCGGTATTCCCCTTTCGGATCTCTTCCACCACGCAGGTCTCCATATGCTCCTGTAAAACCAGATAGCCAAAGGCCTGCAGTGCACTCTCCACGGCCGCTACCTGAGTCAGAATCTCTCCGCAGTACCGGTTCTCATCCAGCATTCTGCCGATCCCGTTCAGCTGCCCCATCATACGGCTGAGACGGTTTTTCAGCTGGCGCAGCCTGCTCTCCTCCCTGGGTGTGGATTTCAAATGACAGCAGCAGGACTCCGCCGTTTTTCCTTCTGCCTTACTTTTTACATTATTTTTTATAGTATCTCCCGCCATGCTTTTCCTATCCTCCTGAAAATACCCCTGCAGGGTATCTCTGTTTTTACCAGAATATACCCTGCAGGGGTATTTGTCAAGTCCTGCCGTGACAGCAGCAAAACCCTTTTCCACGTTACTGCGGCTCCGTACTCTCCGCCTCCGCTTCCAACAGCTCATCAATCTCACCGCAGTAAAACTCATACATAATGTCCGCCTTATCGGCCCCCAGGTGAATGGAAGCAATTTTACCGTCCTTTCCTATCAGTACCGTATAGGGAATCCCGTCGGAGGGATACAGACTGCCGATCTCCAGCTCCGGATCCAATGCCACGGGAAACCCATACCCCTTTTTCTCCAGAAAGCCCTGCACACCTTCTGCATTCTCTCCCAGATTCACCGCAAGCAGCGTCAGGTCATCCCCGTATTTCTCTACAAGCATGGGAAACGCAGGCATCTCTCCCACACAGGGGCCACACCAGGTTGCCCAGAAATTCAGAAGGATCACGGTGCCCGCATGATCAGACAGAGTAAAACTGCTCCCGTCCGCCAGGGTAGCCGTAAAATCCCGATAATCATCTCCCACTTCCACAGGGCCTGTGGGCTCACTCTTACCGGCATCCTCTGATGCCTGATCTTCCTTCGCTCCCTGCCCGTTCCCTGCACCTGACGAAGATGTGTCCTCCGTGCGCCCGTTTTCAGAATCCATGTCTGCTTCCCCTCCACAGGAGGTCAGCACAAAGCACAGCGCCAACATGGCCAGCAGCGCTTTACCCTTCCCGGCCTTACTGGCCCTACTTTGAAATACTCTTTTCCTTATTTTCATAATCCGATTTCCGTTCCTTTCCAAAATAAATTGCGTTTTTAGGGCAGCTTGCAGCACAGTGGCCGCAATGAATACACTCGTGGTCCCCCACCTGCCGGATGTCCATGGGACAGGCCTTCACGCACAGCCCGCAGCCATTGCACAGCTTCTTATCCACCCGCACCGCCAGCAGGGCAATACGGGAAAAGAAAGAATATATAGCCCCCAGAGGACATATAAATCTGCAAAATCCCCGATAAATGAAAATACAGCACACCAGAATCGCCGCACATAAAACCGCTTTCCAATGAAAAAGCACACCGGCCAGCGCCCGGTACTCTTCGCGCATTCCCAACAGGAAAAATCCTCCCTCCAAAGTACCGGCAGGGCAGATATACTTGCAGAAAGCCGGCACCGGCATACCCTGAGCAAAAGCATACCATATCGGCAGTATCGCCACAAATACGGCTAAAACCACATACTTCAGCCAGGAAAGGCGTCTTGTCCAAATACTTTTCCGGACCTTCGGTGTGGGAATTTTATACATAAGCTCCTGCAGCAGGCCGAAGGGACATAAAAATCCGCACACCACCCTGCCCAGGCCCACCCCTGCCAACAGCAAAAAACCGATTATGTAGAGGGGCAGCTTATTGGGCAGATTACTCAAGGCGTTCTGCAGTGCCCCCAGGGGACAGGAAGCAATGGCTCCCGGACAGGAATAGCAGTTCAGTCCCGGAACGCAGACCCCCTTACTCCTGCCCTTATAGATTGAGCCGTCGGCAAAGCCCGGAAGATTGGCGTTGTACAGCAGGGCGCTGACTGCCTGAATGCACCTCCGCCTGAAATGAAACTTCCTGTTCTTACTATTCTTATCCAATGCCGATACACTCCATACAAATGCGGACAGCCTTCATTAAGGTGTCCTGATAACCTCCCTGCAGGATGCCCGCCGTCAGCGCAAACAGGCCTGCCCCTGCCAGGGCTATGCGAACCGCTTTTATCTTTGTCATGAACGTTTCTCCCATATGACCCAATACCCGTCGTACATCCTGCCGCCGTAAGCGCCTCCGAGACACTGGTCTGACAGCTCAAACCCCATCTCTTTCAGGGCTTCGATCCTGTCTACCGCATATACCGGCGCCTTTGTGGCAAGCCAGCTGCAGCCGAAAAGACTGTAAGCAGGCTCAATAATCACCGAAAGCACCTCCGCAATGTCCTTCGGATTCTCATAGTCAAACCGCAAGTCCAGCCGCAGCAGGCCGCAGTCGTTAAAATAGTCTTCCGACCGGCGCAGAAAAAGCTCTATCGTACCCACTGCCGCATTTACGTTCTTGTCGAATACCGTGAAGCGTACAAAGCCGCGTCTTGCATATTCCTTCAGCCAGTAATGAATGGCATTCTGCACATCCTCTGTACTGGTCATATAAAAGTTGTCACCGTGACAGTTATCGCTGTTCAAAAAGGGCAGTACCCGCTTGTCACTGTAGACCTTCAGCAGATCCTCTGCGTCCTTCTCCTCAATTAATCTCAGCATAAACCTTTCATTCCCAAGGACAGGGCACTCTTTGTATACATCCTGCATTCTGCGGCTTCTCCTTTCCGTCATTTCCGTCATCCATGGAACATCCGTTCTGCATATCCACAATAGCACAGGAATAAATAACTGTCAACAGAAAATGCCGCACACTACATTTCAGCCCGCGCACGCATAAAGGCGGCTGCTTCACATCCGACACCGCTTTCCCCGGCCGTTCCCAGGCGCAGGCCCAGAACAGGCTCGCCCGCCTTCACCTGGTCTCCGGCAGCGGCAAGAATACTTCCGGTGCACGATCCTGTCTCCACGGTTACCGTCACACAGCAGGATGCACCCTCCTTCACCAGCCCCATACGGTCAAATTCCAACAGCAGCTTGCCCTTCCCCACAATCTCATTCTGTACCACCCTGGGACGATAATATCTCTCCATCAGCTCGTCCTCGGCATCTCCCACCCGGATATACAGCTCTGCACCGAATTCCGTCCGGAACAGGAATGCGTTCCCCATGGGGAAAATTTTTGTAACCTTCCCCGCCGCAGGTGCATACAGCCTGTCCTCCCCCGGATGGATTGCTGCCCCAGGCTTTCCTCCGTCTTCCATGTGCATCAGCTCACCGGATACGGGGCTGCACACAGAAAAAGGAAACCTGAGCCTGCCGTCCCTTTTGCTCTCCCGCCTGCTTTCCCGCCGAGTTTCCCGCCTGACCTCATACTCCGGCTCTTCCTCCTTACCTCCTTCCAGACTACCCACGGTCAGTCTGCCCATGCAGAATCCTGCCGCCAATGCCGCGGCTGCGATGGCGGTCAGCCACCAAAAACTGATTTCCATGCTGAAATACCTCCGTTATCACATGATTTATACAACTGATTATGTTCTATATTTTCCCAAAAATATGACAAATATTCTCGTCAAAAAATAATTGTTGACATTTGATAAGTATTGATGCTATACTATGCCTGTATTCTAAATGAAAGTCATTGAACTCACATATTTTTGTAATTCATTACGACTTTGATGATGGTTTACAAAAATATGTGATTTTTTTGTCCTACGTTTTAGAATCACACGATATATTTTTTAAGGAGGTACCACAATGAATAACGGTACAGTAAAATGGTTCAACGCACAGAAGGGTTATGGTTTCATCACCAACGATGCAACCGGCGAGGAAGTATTCGTACATTTCTCCGCAATTAATGCTGACGGCTTCAAGTCTCTTGAAGAAGGCCAGAAGGTTACTTTCGATACCGAGACCGATCCCCAGAACAGCAGCAAGACCCGTGCTACCAACGTTACTGTAGTAGCATAATTGCTTCTGACTGACGAAGAACACACAACGGGCCATAATCAGGCCTCAGAAAATAAGGATTCCCGGCTATCGGGAATCCTTATTTTTGTTACCGTCGTTAACCCTTCGTCAGATTCCTGGCAGGGTCATCTGTTCGTACTCTGATCTGCGCTCCAGCAGAGGCGGAGATTTGGATAAAATTTCCTTTACCGCAGCATCCTCAAAGAGCCAGTCCGTGATCTCTTCCCGCCTCAGGATCAAGGGCATGCGGTCATGAACCGGCTTCATGGAAGCGTTCGCCTGGGTTGTCAGGATCACAAATCTGTCGCCATCCTCATACCTTCTGCAGCATCCGGCCATAAACAAGGTGTCGCCGCCTTTCCCGAAAAAGGTATGCTTCTGTTTACTGCGGTCCCACTCATAAAACCAGGACGCGGGTATAACCGCCCTGCAGTGCAGGACGGCCTCCCGAAACATGGGCTTTTCCGCGGCAGACTCACACCGGGCATTAAAGATTACCCTGCCCTTCTGAAACCCGGGGAATCCCCACCTCTGCCACTGGCACTCAGTGCCCGGGCCGGACGAAACCAATATGGGCGCTTTTTCTGCCGGATGAATATCCTTTGCCTTAAATTCCAACCCGCCGGGCGTTATCCCACGCAGCTTTTCATCCGCCTGCCTGACCAGCTTCTCTATCTCCCTTGCCGTGTCATCATCTATATAATATCTTCCGCACATGCCGCCCTTTCAATATTTCTGGCTGCCTTTTCCAAATCACCAACAGGTATGCAACTGTAAGTGCTGATCAGCATCGCCTTTCCTCCTCTTCCGTAAAGCCCTTATAAAACAGGCTGCTCATTTCATCGGAGACTTCTTTGTATTTACTTTCCAGCCTGCGCGCCATTGAATTCGTCAATTCCGGCTTCCGTCAGCAATCTGCCGAAGACACGTCCCTGGATCTGCTTGATCTGTGAGATTAAAAATCCGCCTCTTGTCTCTGTCATTCCCTTGCTCCTATATAATACAGCTCAATATGGCACTATGTGTGTCAATACTACCGCCGCTATCCCGTCAGTTCCTTTTTTCGGAAAACCCAAATTTTTCCATCTCACATCCGAATAACTCTGTCAGCAAATGCTGTTTCTTCCTCACGGTGAGTAGTGTAAATCACTGTAGCCTTGCTGCTTCTTATATAGTTCATTAACTTTTCGGCGTGTTCCCTGTCCAAGGACGCTGTAGGCTCGTCAAGAAGAATAATTGCCGCATTACTGTTGGAAAAAGCTCTGGCGGCATTCACTCTCTGCTGTTCCCCTCCTGAAAGCTGGGATACGGAAGAGATTTCACGGTTTGAAAAATCAGTGACTCCCGTAGCATTTTTTATTTCTTCCGGGCTTATGTCACTAAAACTGCCCATTTGAATGTTATCGTCAATGGTAGTTTCGTAAAGCTGAGCAGCGGCGGGCATATATGAGAAAATACAGTTTTCTCTAAAGTATTCCGTATCATTTGCCGGGGATTTACCAAATAGTGTTATACTGCCGGATGTGGTCGCATACATACCCATAATACAGCGGAGCAATGTAGATTTTCCGCTGCCGTTTTCACCCATGATTGCAATATGTTCCCCTTCTTTTATACTTAAACTTATATCCGACAGGATTTTTCTGCCCTCTGATTCAAAACATAACTTGTTAATGACCAAAGCACAGCTATTGTCATAATTATGAGAAATTTTTTCTCTTTTCAGGCTGAAAAGCTCCTTACCGTTGTCAATTGGTACGGTATTATATGGAATATACGCCGCCATCTGCTGAATATCTTGAGTTTGATTTCCTGACTCTTCCATAATACTTTTAACGGAAGCCAGATTCCCTCCCGCTATTTTTACACTGCCGGGCAAAAATCCTAAAACAGGATAAATAAATCCGTTTACCAGTTCGCTTATTACTCTATGCAGAGAAACATAAAGATTATTCATTTTAAGCTGTTTGGCCTGAACACGGAAAATATCCCTTCTGGTTTGGTCAAAACGGCTTTTTATTATGCTTTGCAGGCTGTTCATATTGATAAAATCTGCTTGGTACATAAGCTCCTCGATATTCTTATTTTTTTCAGCTTCAAAGCCCTGGAGCTCGGAGGCAAATTTTTCAGATATGCCATTGATCTTTTTGCCTGCAAAAATTGTGATACCTATATGAGCCAAAATAAAAAACGAAACTGTATAATGAACATTAACCGATAAAACCAACAGAACGCCTATTACGATCACACTGATTACTAATCTGATAATCATAACCCATAACGAAAGAGCGGAATCGGTAAATGCAGTAATATTCTGAAGCAGATCTTTATCATTGTATTTTGCCTCTCTTTCACCGTAGGGCAGCGCAAACAGATCCTTATACAAATCCGCTGAGCCTCTGTATATAAGGTTTGCGCACATTACATTTCCATATACATTTATTATGTAATCCAATGTAAGCATGACTAAAGCAGCCACAATTAATAAAAAAATCATCAATGGAGTTACACTCATGCCACTCTCTATTTTGCCGATAATATATTGTATCATAAAGGGAGCAGTCAAAGGCAGTGCAAAGGATATTAAGGAAAATACCATCAGCAAAGCCGCAAATTGCAGCTTATGATTTTTTAGAATTATGGCTGTGGATTTAAGTCTGTTTAACATTTTCATTTATTTTTCCCCCATTCCGAAGCATTCTATGCTGAGGAACGCTGGCAGAATATCAGATTCTGCCCTGCGATCATGAAAGTTTGTGATGCTTCTGCACAAATTCCCGGTTGAATAAATTGCTCTTCAGAGAGTTTATTCCGCCTTTTTTTCCATGTTGAGAATCTTTACAAAACCCTGGGAATTATAATCAAAATCCGTATGTGAGGACATAATCAGTATTTGAGATTTTTCTTTGAGTTGTGTAAGGATTTTTCCGAATATCTCCTTGCGTGAGTCAGGGTCAACTGCGGAGAAACTTTCATCGGAAATGATTACGTCATAATCTCCGTAAAAAGCTCTGGCAAGACATATTCTCTGCTGTTCTCCTGAAGACAGATTAAGCATGGAAATATGGGTGTCTATACCCCTTTCAAATTTGGGGATTAGGTTTTTCAATCCTGTTTGCTCCAGGGCGTAATTGAGCTTCATTTCATCTGCATCTTGAAACATTGTAATATTTTCTTTAATTGTGCCTGAAATAAGCTGAGGTTCCTGACTTAAATACAAAATTCTGTTCCAAAAGGAGTTTTCCTTAATATTCTTCAGATTTTTACCGTTACTAATTATATTTCCTTCATAGCATTTTAAAATATCTGCAAAAATTTTCAGCAGAGTGGATTTACCGCAGCCTGACGGTCCATTTAAAATCAGACATTCACCTGATTTTAAGTCTATATTTAGGTTTTCAAAGAGATTTTTTCCTTGCAATGCCCCTCTTGCGTCTTCATAGGCAAAGCTTAAATTTTGTGCTGAAATGGAAGTAATTTTTGCCGCTTCTTCAAATCCATCGGAAACTTCGACCTGTGAGGTCAGCAAAGCATTGATTCTGCTGTCCATACCCTTAAGCTGCTGATAATCTGAAATGCAGGCGGGAATTTGATATAGAGTATTGGTCAAAAATCCCACAGCCGCCAAAAGCACAATTAAATCGCTGATTTCAATGCTGCCCCTGGAAACCCCGTATCCCCCGATGATCAGTATGATGCAGGTATTCAAAATTGTGTTTGCCGAGCCTAAAATTCTTTGCAGTGTCATTGTGCCTAAAATTTTTCCCTGGTCGATTTTATAATCTGCAATCTCTTTTTGATAGGGTTTAATAACCCTTTCACCGTTGAGTACATAGGCAGCTTCACGATTTCGTATCAGCTCCGCATTGTGATTATAAATTGCTCCCATATGAAAATAAAGCTTTTCATTCTGTTCCGGCAGCTTTCTTCCCCTGTAGGCGCTAATTGAAATTGCCGCCAGGGATATGAAAATGGTCAAAGCCAAAAGCCAAGGCTCAATCATAATCACATATATACTTGTCAGAATTACTGAAACAGCAGTTCCTAAAATTTTTAGTATCAGTCCTGAAAGCTGCTCAGAATATGTAAAAATATCCTTTCGCATAATGGGAAGCATCTTTTCGGTATTTTCATTGTTTTTATAATTTGAGCCAAGCCAAATATCTATAGCATTTTGCTCCAGTGATTCAATCAGTCTTTGCTTAATTGTCAAAGCCTTACTGTTTTGAACGCAGAGAAGCAACGCTGATATAATTAAGCTCACTGAAAATACTGCAAATATACCCCATATTCTGCTCGTATTTTTTGTTAAAATACTGTCCGACAAAAGTCTAATGCACTCCAAATAAATGATACTCAAGCCTGAACCCAAACAGACGGCAAGTCCCGCCGTAAATAAATTGCCGGCAGATTTTTTTAGTATGTTTTTTGATTCGGTATTCATTTTTGCCCTTTCCTCCTGATTAATCTTGGCTAATATTCCCTGCCAAATAATATGCCTTAACTCTTTTTCATCATCCCACTTTCTATTTAAACAAGTGCCGTTATCATAAACCGTCGCAATACACTTCGAACCCCCCTTTATTAAAATTCATGTTAAATCAATGTCAGGTTGTTAAGTTCTTTCTCCTTCCAACTAATGATTTCCTGCTCCAGCTTTATATTCTCCTGCAACATATAGGACAACTCCTTCCTATACAGCCCCCGCGCCATTAGAGTCTCCACTTTCTTCCTGTCATTTTCCTCCAGGCTTTTCCCAAAATCTCTGTATCTCACTAAATCCTCAATCCCCATATGGAACGCTTTAAAGGCAATCCCTGTTCCTCTTTTTAAATGCTCCAGAATAAAAAAACCGTCCGGATCCAAGTCACCAAAGTGATACCATTTCAGCATCGGGTTTTCCACGGACAGGCGCTTAATTACATACTGCTTCAGCGTGTTATGGTAACCGCTCAAATAAATATGAAATACCTCCTCACTTTGCATTCTGTGAAATGTTGTGAGGTTTTCCACCGTCATCGCTGTTTTGCACATTATCCGAACCCCTTTCATCCCCTCCGCTGCCTGTGCAGAGAGTGCTATCGGATAGTCCGGCGTAATCCGCAGTGTAGTTCCATTCCCCAGCACAAATTCCCCATGTCCCCTCAGATAAATGTAAGAAGGATTCGCATGGATGTTGTGTTCCCCCAGGATAACCAGCTCCTTTTCCCGCGCATTTGAAATTCCATATAATTTCTCACCATAATCCCCATTTTTCTCCAAAATATTGCATACAGCGGTGCGGTAGGATTTTTCAAAAACCTTGCTGTCCCCTAAAAGACCAATGGAAAGTTCCCTCTCCAAAATCTCCTCCCGGTTCTCCAGAACCCTTACCACCAGCTTAAGCAGTTCTTCCGCCCTCTTTAACGGATAATCCGCTTTATTCCCCCGATCAAGCCTGGCAAGCTGCTGTCTGCAAAAATTATCCAGAGTGGGATGCTTCCCAACATAACTTTCGTAAAGTTTTCTTTCCCGTACTAAAAGTTCCCTCTTTTCCTCCCTGTCTAAAATTTTGTAATATTCCGGTATTTTTTCTTCAATGGCGGCGATACGCCTGATTTCACCATCTTGAAGAACCAGCTTCACAAGTGCTTTGTCCGAAAGCTCATACATATCTCTTTCAAAATCTTCTATCTCCCCTATATCCGCAAAACTGTCGGCATATTTGCTACAAATCTTCCCCGGGGAAACAGAAAATGTCTGCTTCTTCCTGTTATCTCCCGTATAGGTTTTACTCTTTTCATATTGGTCCAGTAAAAGCTGCAGTACTTTTTCCTGATTTTTATTGTTCGGAAATTTCATTCACCTTAACCAGCCCTTCTATCATATTTGTGTAGCGCCCCGTAATCACAAGACTTACGGTAGATTGAATAAAGGTTCCGATACTGCCTATTTTTTCCGGCGGTGCCGCATAAATGACCTGAAAGTGATTTTCTTCAAAATATCGCACCATCTGTTCGATCCTTTCTCTGGACAACGCCGAAAAGGCTTCGTCAATAAATGCCAGCCGCACACAGCAATTACTCTTGGGATAACACTGCATCAGGCTTGCAGCCAGTATAATAAAATAAGGTGTCTGCTTCTCTCCGTTACTGGCAGAGCCCTGCTTTCTGGAAAGATCCGTCTCTATCTCCTCATCTCCCTGATTCGTAAAAATCCGCATATCATAAGTAAAATATCTGCGGTAATCAGTGTACTCTTCCTCGTCCTCTTCTTCCAGAATGACATCCATAAAGCTCCGAATATCATGCTCCAGTTCCTCGTCCATCCGGCTTCCAGCCAGGTAAAATTCAGAGGAACCTAATTCTTCCATCTTTCTGCAGATTCTGAAGAAATCCTTTCTGTCCGCCTTTTCCTCCATCACAAACCGATAGGTATCGCTTCCGAATGGCAGCTGCTTCAGCTCCCTGTTTATTAACTCAATCTCCGTTCGGGCATTGGATACCATCTCATTGATTTCTGCCACAAAATCATTCATAAATGCACTTTCCAGCGTCTTTGCCTGTTCCGCAAGCTTCACAGAAACCTCTTCCAATCTGACATTTGATATTTCCTTAAGCTGTCCCCTGTAAAATGGGATAAAAGACACTCCCCGTCTGTTTAAATCAATTTCCGCAAGCTTGGCATATGCCACCTGCAGATTTTCCATCTCCTTTATACAGTTTTCTCTCTCAGCCCTTAGATTACTGACTGTCTTTTCCTTTATGACCAGGCAGGAGTCGGATTTACTGCGCAGCTTCTGATATTCTGCCAGCATTGCCGATTCCAGTTCCAGAAAACGAAGCCGCATCTCCTCATAATTTTGCTCCGCCTCATAGATTTCTCCCGCGATGGTCTTCTGCTTTTCCCTTTCCTGTTTTAGTCCGTCCTCACATCCCCGGATATCCCCTACTACTTCGTCCCTCTCCTCCTGTATCTCCTTGCATTGCTCCCTGGCCTGCTTCACTTCTTCCATAACCGCCATAAATTCAGGGTTATTCTCAAGGTCTTCCTTCTGCCCCTGCAAAGTATCCCGCTGTATCCTGTTTTGCCGGATTTTTCTTGGTGCGTCAAAGTCATAGCGCTCTGCTTTCCATTCCACAGCATCAATCTCTTTGATTCTCTCCTCTGTTTGCAGCAAACGGTTGCGACTGGCTTCCAGGCTTTTCCCTTCCGCCTTCTGTTCCTCTTTCAGCTGGGCAAGCTGCAGCTTGATAGCATCAGCTCCCAGATAGAACCTTGTCTTTTTCATGTCCATCATGGATACCGCATAACTTTTGGCAAGCATACCGTTTTTCATCAAACCGCCCCTTGGATGCTCATGAAGCTCCTCCAACGACTCGCACCGATGGATACCGTTCAATAAATAATTTGCGTATCTTCTGGCATAAATGTTGGGAATGGACAACAACTCCGCTGCAGAGCCGGGTTCCTCATCTGTCTCCGGAAGCTTGTCAGTAATCACTACGTTGGCCTGATGCAGCTTTTTGTCCTGCAGAATCCGCATGGCCTCCTCGCAGTATTTGCCCTGCACAATGATATAAAACCGCTTTCTTCCCAAAAATGTCTCGATGGCCGCGCGCCAGGACTCATCCCTCAGCTCCTTTACCAATTCTGCAAGGACCCGCACCTCCGTCCTGATTCCCTTTCGCTGAAACTCCTGGGCAATCACCTGCTTCGCCGCTTCTATCTCCTGCGGCAGCACCATCTTATTGGACTCCAGGTTCTTGATGTCCTGTTCTCTTGCCGCCATATCCTGTCTGAGTCGGACAATGCTATCCTGTATATGTACCTTATCCTCCCCCAGCTGCTGCCTGAAGTTCAGTATTTTGTCAGAGGCGCGCAGAAAACTTTCTCTTTTCAGGTTCTCATCCACATTTTCATCCTGTAACCGCCTTATATTCTCCATGTCACACAGCTCAAAGCCTATTTCTTTTTCTATCCATGTCTGCAGTCCTTCCAGCTGTCCCTTCATCCGCAGCAATGCCGCCAGCGCAGTTTCATTTGCACTGATTTCTTCCTCCAGATGCCGCAGCTGCTCCTCCAGGGCACGGATACTGTTCTCCACACCTCCTATGAGTTCATTGCTTTCCGCAATGCGCCGCCGTTCCTCCGCCTGCTCCAGCCTGCTTTCAATGCCTGTTTTCCGCTTCCTGTTGGAATCCAGCTTATCCTCAAGAGCCTTTATCCTGAAAATGATATTTTCTTTTTCCTCCCTTCTGTCACAAAGCTGCTGATAAGATAGCATCAGCTCACGAATCTGGTAATTCCTGTTTTTCACTTCATATTCTTCTGTCTTCTTCTCCAGAATCTCCAATTTCTGTCTGCTGAGCTCAAGATTGTGAAACATCCCTTTCAGCTGTTCAAATTTTTGTTTCTGCTCTCTGAGTTCCTTCAGGGAATCTATCTTGCCGGGTTCCAGCACGCAATCCTGAATAAACTTATCAATATTGTTCTCCGGGTTAAATGCCATCATTTTTAGAATCTTACTGCGGTATTTTCCCGCATCGCAGCGCAGGCCCAGTGCACGGAGTGTCTGCGCTACTCCCTTTTCCTGCGACATAAACAAAGACATTTTTACCGTTTTGCCCTTTACGGTCAGCTGGTTTCTTGGATATACACACATTGTCTTTCCCTGTATATCCGCAAAACCGATTTCCTCCATATGCGTGTCAGGCAGCACAAACCAATAGGATTTGCAGTCTGTCTCATTTGGCGATTCCATGCAGACGCCCGTCACAAAGGTGTTATCATCCACAGGGGAATAGAACTCCATGGCAATATAGCTGACCACCTCTCCTGCCCGCAGATACCTGTTTTTCCCGTTGCTCCTGGTGTCACCTCTCACATAGCCCAACACGGTTCTGTCCTTATCTTTCGCCGCCTTATTAAACTGTCTGTTTCCCGTAAGAAGATAAGTCATAGCATCCAGAATCGTGGACTTTCCGCTGCCGTTAATTCCTGTAAAAAGTGTAGAACCTTCCAATTTTACCTGCACATTCTGGAATCTGGACCATTGGATCAGACAAAGCTTCGTTGCAGTTTTCCTATTCTTCTCCAGTTTCACCTTCTTCGTCCTCTCCCCCTTCTATTTCCCTTGCACTCATACATTTCATCCTTTCTACGGTAACTTCCACAAACTTCTTAAATTCTTCCGTGTTTAATGCAAATACCAGCGAGGGATAGAGACGAATCAAACATTCCTCGTCTCCCACCTTCCCGCTCACTTCAATTAGCTGGTATCTGGAAAACAAGTCCAATGCCCGCTTCAGGACAGACTTGTCCACCTCATCCTTTACTCCGAATTTTTCAAGTTCAAATCTCAGATCCGTGATAGAAATCAGAATTGGTCTGGTCAGATTTCCCTCATTCAGGTTATCCATGTAGATAATCCAGAGACAGCACAAAATAATGCTCTCATCCTTTTTCAGCTGAATCCTGTTGGACTGCACACTCATGCCATCCGCTTCACTCTCGTAATTGCTGAGCATGATAACGCCATTGTGCCTGTCAACCACGATGTCAAAGCCAATCAGCTGAAAATACTCCGAAAGGGGCGCCGGATTCTTAGAAATAAAAAAATACAGCTTTCTGCTTTCCTCGTTCCGGTCTCTGACAATGAAAGTCTGCTTCAACAAACGTCTGCATGCTCTCTGAAAAGTTTCCCTCTCGGAAGACGTATACTCCTCCATATATTGCTCAATACTCATCCTCTTTTCTCCTTTTCACTTCAAATCTCCTGAGCAGCAAATGGTCGGTTTCCATATATCCTTCCGCAGGAATAATCTCGAAGCCATTTTCATCCGCATACACTGCCGCAGACAGAGCCGCCAGCAAATCATTCTTGTCATAAAAGGGCATGTCCTCGGCTGCCAAAGTATCCCGTTCCCCCATGCAAAGCAGGAGATATTCCCGCATCCGGTCTTTCGAAAACGGATTGTATGCCTCTTTCTCCTGTGCCTTTCTGGAATTCTCAATATCCTCCTGAGTCATCTCCTCTATCTCCGCTACCGCCGCATGCCTGACAGACCGCTGCTTCCTAGGATACCTAAGGGATGACCTGTCAATAAACTCCTGAGTTCCAAGTATAAACAAACCGTGCATCTTCTCCGGCAGGCCTTCTTTCCAGTCCAGTTCCCCCATTTCCTCCACAATATACCTGATTGTCTGTTCGATATTGCCTCGTTCATCCACCTCACGGTTTCTTAAAAACCTGGCCCGGCCAATCGCCACCTGAAGATATACATTGATCTTATGCTTAATTACCTTCATAATACGGTCATAGTCTTCTGTCAGGAACCTTCTGGATGACAGGATCATATCCTCCACAGAATCCCTTGCCTCCGCCTCCTCCAATTCCTCCTCTTTCATACATTCCCTGACAATTCTGTCGAGCAGCGCCGTATCCTCTTTCATTTGATCCAGCCTTGTTTTAATGTACCCCCGGTAAATATGGATGTTCTGCTGTTTTGTCAATCTGGAATATTCCCTGATAAAGCTGCCGTCAAAGTATTCTAAAAGATTTTCTGTCAGACTCTCCAGCGTTTCCTCATTCACCATCTTTTCAATCACCTTCCGAATAAAAGTTGACAGCCTTTTTAGTGATTTTGAGAGGAACCTGGCATTTTGGTAAATACTTTTCATGCCATTCACGTAAGGATGCTCTGCCCACTGTTCCGTATTCCGAAGCGTATTGTAAATATTGAAGATGTAGCCCGAATATTCTTCTTTCTCAGGTTTCTTAAGCTGTGTCAGAAATTCTGCCAGCAAAATCCCCCGCTCTGTCATCATAATCTGCTTCTCATAGGTTGCCTCATTATTTTCCTCCTCCAGCCACCCTACGTTTTTCGAGCAGAATTTTCTTAAAATGGCACTTGCAAGCTCGCCATGGGTCTTTATCGGACCTGCCTCCTGATCTACATCGAGGGCAACATGATTTTCCAGCAAATAGATTGCAAGGGTATCCCGGATTTGATTTCGCGGAATGCAGTATGAAATCTCACGCTCATACTGCCTGTATATTAGTTCCAGGCATTCCACATATAATCGTTGGTTGCTGTTACTTGCAAGATAATTAAAAAAACCGACTGGTATCACGTCAAAGACGTTTATCCTCTTTTGTTGCAGATAGTCCATTTATTTTCCACTCTTCCTTCCAGTCGTCGACTGCAAAAATGTCATATGTATCATTCCAGTGATCGGTTCTGCATCATTTTGCTGCACGATGTCTTGTAAGTCCCTCTGGTAGTCCTCCCACTGATATAACCTCAATGCGATTTTCAAACATATTGTTGTGGTCAAGTTTTTGTTACATTTGTGACTAAAATTTATTGGATTGTTGCCTGGAGGCTGTCGGAACTGCCTGCTTTCGTCAATGGTGCTCTGCACTGCCGCACCTTTATTATAGCACTTCATTTCAAGCCTCATTGTCTTATTTGCCCATAACAATCCAAAAACTATAAAGTTTCTTCTTCAATTACCCATTGTCCATTTTTCTTAGAACCTATTCTTTTTATAATGCCTTTTTCTCTTAAAACACGAATATGTTTCGTAATCGTTGTCACTCCGACCCCTATTTGTCCACTAAGTTCATGCACTGTGATATTACTGTTCTCTTTCATCCCACTTATTATTTTCTTATCACATTCATTCAATATAACCCCCTTCTTGTTTAGTAAATCTCTTTCCATTACTTTATCTTTGTTTAACGGAATTGTTACCGTAATAAAATTCTCCGTAATATCAAACACTTCTTTCCCATATCGAGATACAATCAAAGGTACGCCATGCCCGGTCTGTTCTATATAATTCAACTGCACCATAATCTGCTGAAGTTCAAGATTCACAGGTTTACTTTTTCCCTCATAAAATTCCTCCAGTGTAAGCCCCTCTGGTAATCCTCCCACTGATATAACCTCAATGCGGTCTTCAAACATATACACAGCTGGTGGTGTCTGTCTTGACCAGCGATTGTGCAGACAAGCGTTTAACCATGCCTCTCTAAAACATGGGAAATCAAACAGTCTGCTCTCCTTTCTAAGGCCGCTGTCCACATCCACTAGAGTATCATTTAGCGCTTCCATATAATCTAACACCTGCTTCACAGCTACAAGCATACATTTATAACCATATTCATTCCGTTTAATCAGATTTGTCTTATCTATCCCACGAAATACCGCGACTTTAATTGAATAACTATTAATATCTGCCAGAATATCCGCCATTAAATTGTAAGTCCCGTCACGTGTTAAAAGATTTAGGTTTTGCTCAAACGTATTCTCCCGAAGCGTAAGATGATTTCCGGCATATAACATCTTTAGCTGCTCAAAACTTAACTCTTGGTTATTTGCTTCCATATTTACGATAGAATCTGATACACTCAGCATCAGATTGCGTAATTGCTGTGGCGATATTTCCCTGTCCTC
>CANPOY010000012.1 GCA_947575805.1 uncultured Lachnospiraceae bacterium | reverse complement strand
GGCCTCCGACGCCTTTAATGCAGGTTCGATTCCTGTCGGATGCACTTTACATCACCCTGTACTGTAACTTATCAATGGAAACCCCAACTATAGAGCCGCTTGCGGTTCTATTTGTTTCAGGAGGTGTTAGCATGCGTAAAGATAAGTGGAAAGCCGTCCGTGATATGCTGGTTCGTCATTGTAAGATCGTTTTCCCTGTATTGGTTGTATTTTTAGGTGCACTTACAGTCATCGTTGCGCTGAACGCCAACAAGGCGGAGGCGCAGACTCCGGCTGACGGACAGCCGGAGGTTCGGGATAACAATGTCAGCATCAGTGCCAACTCTCAGGCAGTGCAGCCGACAGAGGAGGGTCCCAAGGCGGATGAGGTCCCCATGACCGCCAATGAAAATGAACAGGTCAGTACGCTGGTGGCGTCCTATTACAATGCCATCGGAGCAGGTGATACCGTTGCCCTGCAGTCCATATGCCACGGAATCAGTGAGAATAATCTTCTCTATTTTGAGGAACTGGCGACATATATTGACAGTTGGTCCGATATTGAAATTTATGTTAAGCAGGGTCCGGCGGAAGGGACTACCATCGCTTATGTGTATTACAAGATGGGAATAACGGATTATGGACAGTATCCGGGCTATGAGGCGCTTTATATCTGCACGGGTGAGGACGGAGGCCTTTATATTAAGGACAGCAGTGTTTTTACCGAGGAAGAGAAGGAGTACATCATGCTTGCCAACGGACAGGTGGATGTGGTGGAACTCAATAACCGGGTGGCGGCCGAGTATAATGAACTGATCGAGCAGAATCCTGCACTGCCGGAATATGTGAGTCTGGTGAGATCCCAGGTGAATACGAAGGTGGGGGAGAAGCTTGCCAGCAGAGTGCAGGGAGAAGGAACCCCGGAGCCTGACGGCTCGGGCGAATCGGCAGGCGGGGAGGGCCAGACTCCTGATACCTTGCCACAGGAGCCGGTGGCAGCCGGGCCTATGTTTGCCAGCGCTACTACCACCGTCAATGTCAGAAGCTCGGACAGTGAGCAGGCAGATAAGCTGGGGAAGGTATCCCGGGGTACCAGGCTGGAAGTCCGGGAGGTGCTGGTGAACGGCTGGACAAAGGTGTTATATGAGAATCAGGACGGTTATATCAAATCCGATTATCTGCAGTTTGAAGAAAATGCGGCGGGCTTGGAGGTGATCGGCACCGTTACGGCCAATACGAATCTGAATGTCCGTGCCGCTGCAGACGAGGGCGGAGAGCGGCTTGGCGTGCTGGCGGGAGGTTCATCCCTTGAACTGCTAGGTACGGAGAACGGCTGGTGCAAGGTGAAATATAACGGCCAGGTGGCGTATGTGAAAGCGGATTATGTGACACAGCAGTAAACGGCCGCCGACACGGTAAGATAAGAATAAATATAGGAAAAACGGGAAGCCTTTTACTGAATCGGTAAGGCTTCCTTTTTTTGCGGGTTCAGGAAGCCGGGTGACAGCAATATTTGGAAACAGGCAGGGAGAAGAGAAATGACGTCACAGGAAATAGCGATCTATCGGGAAATTCAAAAGAATACGGAAATGGCAATGAAGGCCATTGACACGATTTCGGACAAGGTTTATGATGATGCGCTGGCCATGCAGCTTTCCAGGCAGACCCTGAAATATTCGGAAATCCATAATGCCGCCTCCAGGCAGCTGGTGGACGGCAAGGCGGAATATTATCGCAGCGGTGCCCTGGAGGATGCGGTGCTGCGCACCGGGCTTCGCTATAACACACTGCTTAATACCAGCACCGGCCATATTGCGGAGCTGATGATAAAAAGCAGCACAAACGGAATTCTGGAGATGGAGAAGGCATTGAGGCACAATGAAAATGCCGGCGAGAAATCCACGTCTCTGGCGCGGCAGCTGATAGAGTTTGAGGAAAAGAATGTAGCCAGACTGAAGCAGTATCTCTAAGGTACTGCTTTGTTTTTTGTACAAAATAGATAAAAAAACTTCAAAAAACTTTTGTAGTTTAATTGGATAAAGTGATTGTGGAACGGACAAGGATGGGTTATAATGTTTTTTGGATCGTGACGTTGACGGCGTTAAACTAAATGAAGGAGGACATGGAAAATGTCATATGTTGATGAGGTTTATGACCTGGTGGTTGCCAAAAATCCGGCACAGCCGGAATTCCATCAGGCAGTGAAAGAGGTTTTGGAGTCTCTGCGTGTAGTGATCGAAGCAAATGAGGAGAAATATCGTAAGGATGCCCTGCTGGAGAGACTGGTTACTCCGGAGAGGCAGCTGTTATTCCGAGTTCCCTGGGTGGATGACAAGGGCCAGGTTCAGGTAAACAATGGTTTCAGGGTACAGTTTAATTCCGCAATCGGACCCTACAAGGGGGGGCTGAGACTTCATCCCAGCGTTAATCTGGGTATCATTAAGTTTTTGGGCTTTGAACAGATCTTTAAGAATTCACTGACCGGGCTGCCCATCGGCGGCGGCAAGGGTGGTTCAGACTTTGATCCCAAGGGCAAATCCGACAGGGAAGTGATGGCGTTCTGCCAGAGCTTTATCAATGAGCTACATAAATACATCGGTGCGGATACCGACGTGCCTGCCGGCGACATCGGCACCGGTGCGAGGGAGATCGGCTATATGTACGGACAGTACAAGAGGCTTACGGGCCTGTACGAAGGGGTGCTTACCGGAAAGGGTCTTTCTTACGGCGGTTCCCTGGCGAGGACCGAGGCAACGGGTTACGGTCTGCTTTACCTGACCGAGGAAATGCTCAAGTGCAACGGCAAGGACATTTCAGGAATGACCATCGCCGTGTCCGGAGCCGGCAACGTGGCAATCTATGCCATCCAGAAGGCCCAGCAGCTTGGCGGCAAGCCTGTGACCTGTTCCGATTCCACAGGCTGGATTTATGATCCCGATGGAATCGATGTGGAGCTGCTTAAGGAGATAAAGGAAGTGAAGCGGGCCAGACTGAGTGAATATGCGGCGGCAAGGCCCGGAGCTCAGTATCATGAGAAGAAAAACGGTGAGCATGGCGTATGGAGCGTGAAATGCGATGTGGCGCTTCCCTGTGCGACCCAGAACGAGCTTGACCTGGAGGATGCGAAGATGCTGGTGGCAAACGGATGCGTTGCGGTGGCGGAGGGCGCTAATATGCCTACTACCATGGAGGCTACCGAGTATCTTCAGAAGAACGGCGTGCTGTTCTGTCCCGGCAAGGCTGCCAACGCAGGCGGCGTGGCTACCTCCGCACTGGAGATGAGTCAGAACAGTGAGCGGCTTTCCTGGACCTTTGAGGAGGTAGATGCAAAGCTGCGGAATATCATGGTAAATATTTTCCACAATCTGGACAGTGCCGCGAAGGAGTACGGCATGGAAGGCAATTATGTGGCAGGAGCCAATATCGCCGGCTTCCTGAAGGTGGCCGAGGCCATGACGGCACAGGGAATCGTATAAAATAAAAAGATGCGGGAAACGTAATGTTTTCCGTATCTTTTTTTCGGAAAATATGTTTTAATCCGCATCTGTTTTCTGTTTATCATAAAGAATTGTATTGGATGAGCCGATATATTATAAGTATAAGCAGCATATTGGAAGATCTGTCTGAATCAAGGAGGATGACGACATGAATATTATGGCAAGTACAGGCAGCTCTGTTAAGAATCAATACGGACTGAGAAACACGGACGGAAGCTCAGGAACCAAGCTTTCCATTGCCAGAGAGGTGGCGGAGAGAAGAGAGGCGGCCAGAGCGCGGGCAAAGGCCGAACAGAAGGCAAGAGAGGCAAAGCGGGCCAAAGCAGCCAAAAAGGCCAGAGAAGCCCGGAAAAAGCAGACGGCAAAGAAGAAGCTGCGTTATAATTTCAAGCAGATTTCCACCCGGATTCTCCAGGCAAAAACCTCCGTCAGCGCGAGAAAGGCAATGAACAGCGCCAGGCGGAAAGTGGTGGAGCTGCGCAAAAAGGTGAAGCTGTCCAATACCGACAATGAGGATCTGCTGAATGCGATCCGCCATGCAGAGGCTATGGCCCGGGTGGCAAAAAAGAAGGTCCGCCATCTGGAGGAAGAAGAAAATGTGAAACTCCGGGGCGGAGTATGCGAAGCAGAAATGGAGGAAAAGACGGAGCAATCTGCGGAACAGGACCGATGTGATGAAATTGGGGGCGGAGATGGGGATCTTGCGTTTGACATGGAAGATCTGCAGGAACTGATGGAGATCTATCAGGAGCTGATGGAAGAGGCCCTGGAGGACATGGACAGTCTGGAGGAGCTGGAGGACATGATGCTGGGCGGCGTGGGTCAGGAGATGGATCCCGAGGATCTGGATCTGCTGAAGAAAAAGCATCGTTCCGAAGAGCTTCGGAAGATCATGGAAGCCGATATGAAATATCTGAAGGCTATGTTTGAAAAGATGGCCAGGGAGCAGCAGAGCAATGCAGCCGGCATCGGAAGCGACAGTGCGGCGGGTGACGACAGAAGCCTGGGATGCAGTTCCGGTGGTGTGACGCTGGAGCTGGGCGGGGTAGGCATCCAGGTAGACAGCAGTCAGGTGGTAAGCGCTGCGGAGCTTGTGGAGGGCAGCATGATTGACGCATCGGTCTAGGCAGTTGATACAGGGGAAGATTTGAAAGCTGTTGTTGGCCTTGTCTATGCCGTTGGCTGTTGCCGGATGACGGAGAGGGGTTCCGGAGGTGGCTGACAGCAGGATATTTGAGGATCAAAGGAGGAAAAACGGAGGAAATTTAATCATAAGTCAAAATTTTACAAAAATTTCAAAGATATTTTATGACAAAGCTAAAAAGATATGATAAAATTGTTTTGGTTATTTTTCTTGCTTTTTTGAAAAAAGGTGGTACAATAGTACCATGAAACAAAATCGAAGGGGGTATACGTTACGAGAGAGAGAAATGAAGTATTGCGGATAAATCTGCTCCGGCTTTTTCTGACGGTATTTTCCTGCTTCGTTTTGTGCGGACGGACGGTACAGGCCGCCGAGTCGGAAAAGAGGGTTCTGTTCATCAGCTCCTATTCTTATGCCTGGGAGCAGGTGCGGATGCAGATAGATGGGATAAAGGCCGGTCTGGATAACAACGTGACATTGGACTTTGAGTTCATGGATACAAAGCGCGTGAATACGGAAGAAGGGCTTCGCCTGTTTTATGAGGGGCTGTCTTACCGGCTTTCAGAGGTAGCGCCTTATGATGCGGTGATCCTGGGAGACGATGCGGCGCTGCGGTTTGCCATGGAGCATCAGGAGGAACTTTTTCCGGAGATCCCTCTGATCTTTGAGGGAGTCAATGACGAGGATCTTGCGGCAGAGGCCATGGAGAATCCGATGATTACGGGGGTGCTGGAGCGACTTTCTGTGGAAAAGAATATTGATCTGGGTCTGAAGCTCAATCCGAAGGCGAAGCGGGTGGTGGCAATTCTGGACGATACGGTGACCGGCGAAGCGGAGCGGAAGCGCTTTTACAGCTATGCGGACAAGTACCCCGATCTGGAGTTTGATGAGATCAATGTATCCCAGTCCAGGAATTTTACTCTTCGTTATACGCTCAGCAGTTTGTCGGAGGATACGATACTGATCTATATCGTAATGTCGGAGGATGTTGAGGGCAGAAAGTATACGGATCAGCAGGCCATAAATCTGATTGCGGAGTGTTCCACGGTGCCGGCTCTGCGCATGGTGGACGGCGGGATTGGAAGCGGGCTGCTGGGAGGAAATGTGGTATCCATGTACAAGTCCGGGGAGATCGCGGCGCATATGGCCATGGAAATCATGAAAGGGTCTTCGATTGACCGTTTTGAGATGGTGACGGACAGCCCGCAGACCTATCGCGTGGATGCCCTTGTGATGAGCAAGTTTCATTTGAATATGTCTGCGCTGCCCAAGGACACGGAAATCATTAATAAAAAGACCTCCTTTTTTGACAGAAATAAAGAGGCAATGATTCCTTTCAGCATTCTGTTCGTTGGATTGATCGGCGTTATGGGCTGGGCAATGATCGACAATTTCAAGCGCCGTCATCTGATGGCGGAGCTGGAAGGGACGAAAAAGATCATGGAATCTGCGTCTCAGCATGATTTCCTGACCGGGATACCCAACAGAAGTAAGTTTATGACCGACATAGAAAGGCTGGTGGGTGAGAAGAAGCCCTGTACGGTCATTATGATTGACATAGATGATTTCAAGAAGATCAACGATACGCTGGGTCATACGGCAGGCGACGAAGCGTTGAAGCAGGTGGCTTCCCGTCTGCGGGATATGGGTTCGCCCATTCTTACCCCCTACCGTTTCGCGGGAGATGAATTTATCCTGATTCTGGAGAGCGCCCAGTATAAGATTGTGGAGAAAACGGCATATCAGTGCAGGCAGGTCTTTACAAGTTCGTTTATGCTCAGCGGGAAGAAGGCAAAGGTATGCGGCAGTATCGGAATCGCTTCCTATCCCAAGGATTCCGAGGATGTGGAACAGCTGATAATCTGCGCGGATGACGCTATGTATCAGGTGAAGAAAAACGGTAAGAACGATTTTGCTTTTTACGAAGGTCAGAAGTAAAACATAGAACGGCAAAGACCCACCCCGGGGTGGGTCTTTTTGCGAATACGGAGGTCGGATGGCAGCAAAAAAGGTATATGCTGTAAAGAGAGGAAAGATTACGGGTGTATTTACTAACTGGGAAGAGTGCAAAGCCTCTGTAGAGGGTTATCCCCAGGCGGAGTATAAGGGCTTTGCCTCGCTGTCTGAAGCGGAGGCTTATCTGGGGAATGCCGCAAAGCATCAGGGGGCGGAGACTGATCCGGGACATGCCGTGAGGCATCAGGAGATGAAGAACTGTCCGGGTGATATGGTAAATCCCCAAGGGGAGGAGCCGGCGAAGGAGGGGTGGCTGCTTGCGTATGTGGATGGAAGCTACGAGGATTCGGTGAAAAAATATGCTTTTGGGTGTGTATTTCTGCTTCCGGACGGACATATTTATGTGCAGTACGGCAACGGTGACAGAGAGCAGTCGCTTCAGCACAGGAATGTGACAGGGGAGATGCTGGGAGCCATGTATGCGGTGAAAACGGCCATGATGAACGGGTTTCGGGGCGTTGAGTTGCGGTATGATTACCAGGGAATCGAAAAATGGGTCACGGGCGAGTGGCGATCAAGAACCGAACTGACCAGGAAATATGCCGTGTCCATGCGGGAATGGGGGAAAAGTATAGAAATCAGGTTCCAAAAGGTGGCGGCTCACACAAATGTGAGGTATAATGAGCTTGCGGACCAAATGGCAAAGCGGGGGTTACGGGAAGGAAACGGGATTCCGAAAGTGTGCCTCCTGACGGAGATGGAAGAATACTGTGAACGGTGAAGAGCAAGTATTAAGACTAAACAAGTACCTGGCCCATGCAGGGATTTGCTCCAGGCGGGATGCGGACAGGCTGATCGGGCAGGGCAGGGTGCTGGTGAACGGAAGGCTGCCAAGCCCCGGGCAGTCGGTAAGCGGGCGTGATGAAATTACGGTAGACGGCAAAAGGGTTCGGGACCGGGAGAAAACGGTGGTATTGGCCTTTTACAAGCCGGTGGGAGTGACCTGTACGGAGCGGGATGCCCATGCGGAGAAGGTGATTGGGGATCTGGTGCACTATCCCGTCAGAGTCACCTATGCGGGAAGGCTGGATAAGGATTCCGAGGGTCTGCTGCTGCTCACCAATGACGGGGATCTGATTCAGGGTATGATGCGGGGGGCAAATCGGCACGAGAAAGAGTACGAGGTTAAGGTAGATAAGGAAATAACGCCTGATTTTCTGGCGAAAATGGAAGCCGGAATTTATCTGAAAGAGCTGAAGATAAAAACCAGGGCGTGTAAGCTGGAGCAGACCGGGAAAAATACATTCAGAATCATATTGACCCAGGGTGTTAACAGACAGATCCGCAGAATGTGCGCAGCCTGCGGGTGGCGGGTCATGAAGATTAAGCGTATTCGGGTGATGAATGTTACCCTGGGCGGTCTGAGGCCGGGAGAGTATGCGGAACTCCCGGCGGCGGAGGTTGAGGCGCTGTATCAGGGCTGCGGGATCATTCCCGGGAAATAACAGGAAATGGGTGAGATATATTATGCAGTTTGAAAAGATGGATCGAATGAAATATCTGACGGAGCTTCTGAACCGTGCCTCTAAGGCCTACTATGCGGAAGACAGAGAGATCATGAGCAATCAGGAGTATGACACTCTTTATGATGAGCTGCAGGGGCTGGAGAAGGAGACGGGGGTTACACTTGCCAACAGTCCTACTGCCCGGGTGGGCTACGAGGCGGTGGATGAGCTTCCCAAGGAGCGGCATGAGACACCGATGCTGTCCCTGGGCAAGACGAAGAGCCGCGAGGAACTGCGGGAATGGCTGCAAGGAAATCCTGCAGTCATGAGCTGGAAGCTGGACGGGCTGACCGTGGTTTTGACATATTATGGCGGAAAACTTGCAAAAGCAGTTACCCGGGGCAACGGCGAGATCGGCGAGGTGGTTACAAACAATGCGAGGACATTTCAAAATATTCCCCTGACGATTCCCTTTACCGCAAGGCTGGTACTGCGGGGGGAGGCGGTCATTACGTATTCCGACTTTGAGCGCATGAATGCGGAGATGGAGGAGACGGAGGTCAGATATAAGAATCCCCGCAATCTGTGCAGCGGCTCCGTGCGTCAGCTTAACAACCAGATCACGGAGGAGCGGAGCGTGAGATTCTATGCCTTCAGCCTGGTCAGCGCGGAAGGGGAGGACTTTCATAATTCCCGGGAAGAACAGTTTGCGTTCCTGGAGGAGCAGGGATTCGAGGTAGTGGAGCATTACCGGGTGACGGAGGAAAATATTCTGGATACTATAGAGCTTTTCGAGAAGAAGATCGAAAGCTATGACATTCCTTCCGACGGCCTGGTGCTGACCTATGAGAACATTGCCTACGGGCAGTCTTTGGGTAGGACGGCAAAATTTCCCCGGCATTCCATCGCCTTTAAATGGGCGGACGAGATGATGGAGACAACGTTGAAGGAGATTGAGTGGAGTGCCAGCCGCACGGGCCTGATCAACCCGGTGGCAATCTTTGAGCCGGTGGAGCTGGAGGGGACGACGGTGAGCAGGGCTTCGGTGCATAATATCAGTATTCTGCGGGGGCTGAAGCTGGGAATCGGGGATCGTATTACGGTTTACAAGGCCAATATGATTATCCCTCAGATCGCGGAGAACCTGACCTGCAGCGACAATATGGAGATTCCTGCCACATGTCCTGTCTGCGGGGGAGAAACGGAGATCAGACAGGTGAACGAGGTGCAGTCCCTGTACTGTACCAATCCCCGCTGCGCGGCTAAGCGGATCAAGGCGTTTACGCTGTTTGTCAGTCGGGATGCCTTGAACATTGAGGGCCTTTCCGAGGCCACGTTGGAGAAATTCGTCGACAGGGGATTTATCCAGGAATATGCGGATCTGTACCATCTGGACAGATACCGGGAGCAGATCGTGGAAATGGAAGGTTTCGGGGAGAAATCCTGTAATAACCTGATTGACAGCATTAACGCTTCCAGAAATACCGTTCTGCCCAGGGTTATTTACGGGTTGGGAATTGCCAATATCGGTGTGGCAAACGCGAAAATGCTGTGCAGATATTTTGATTATGACATGGAACAGATGCGGAAAGCCGATGTGGAGACCTTAAGCGCCATTGAAGGGATTGGGGAGGTCATCGGCAGCGCGTTTGTGGAATATATGCGGGATGAGGATAACATGCAGAAGCTGGATCATCTGCTGGCGGAGCTGGATGTGGAGGCGCCTTCGGCGGAGGAGGGCAGCCAGACCATGCAGGGCCTTACCTTTGTGATTACCGGAAGTCTGACGCATTTTGCCACCAGAAACGATTTAAAGGAGCTTATCGAGGCAAGGGGCGGCAAGGTGACGGGAAGCGTTACGGGGAAAACCACGGCCCTGATCAACAATGACATTGCATCAAATTCCTCCAAGAACAAAAAGGCAAAGGAGCTGGGAGTTCCTGTTTTGTCGGAGGATACGTTCCTGTCGGAGTATGGACTGGCGGAATAGCAATTGCGACAGCTAATGAAAATCTAATATAAAGAAAAATATACGGCATTGAGGGAGGGATTGGAATATGCCTATTAAGACACAGAGTGACCTGCCTGCAAAGGAAATCCTGGAAAACGAAAATATATTTGTGATGGACGAATTAAGGGCGCTGCACCAGGATATTCGCCCTCTGCAGGTGCTGATCCTGAATAATATGCCTATCAAGCAGGACACGGAGCTGCAGCTGCTGCGGGCTTTGTCAAACACCCCCCTGCAGGTGGACGTTACCTTTATGAATGTGCAGAGCCATGTATCTTTGAATACTTCGGCAAGTCATTTGAATAAGTTCTATACTTCTTTGGAGGAGATCAGGAACAGAAGGTTTGACGGTATGATTGTCACCGGTGCGCCGGTGGAAGACATTTCCTTTGAGGAAGTGGATTATTGGCAGGAAACCTGTGAAATTCTGGACTGGGCAGAGACGCATGTGACCTCCACCCTGCACATCTGCTGGGCGGCCCAGGCGGGTTTTTACCATTATTACGGTATTAACAAGAAGCTTTTGCCCGCAAAGCTTTTCGGCGTATATGAGCATAAGGTCTCTAATCGAAAAGTTCCGTTAGTCCGGGGGTTTGACGATATTTTTCTGGCGCCTCACAGTCGTCATACCGAGACTCCGGCGGAGGCCGTTCATGCCTGCAAGGAGCTGACAGTACTGGCGGAATCCGCCGTGGCCGGTGTCTTTCTTGCCATTGCGGAGAGCGGAAAGAAGATTTTCGTCGCCGGGCATCCGGAATATGACAGGTACACCTTACATAATGAATATCATAGGGATCTGGCCAAGGGGCTTCCCATTCAGGTCCCTTACAATTATTATCCCGGGGATAACCCGGAGGAGCGACCTCTGCTGCAGTGGCGTTCCCACAGCAACAACCTTTACAGCAACTGGCTCAATTATTATGTTTACCAGGCTACGCCGTATGATTTGTAGGATCATGAAAAGTTTTATTTGTCATTTTGGTTCATAGTGTATATAATAAATAATATACACCATGAAAAGGCAACAGAGGGGGTACCAATGAAATTTGTAGAAACTGCTCAATTGAAAGAGGGCATGCGTCTGGCGCGTCCGATTTATAATAAGAAAGGTGTACTTTTATACGAGCGGGATTCACGCCTGAACTCCCAGTCAATTAGCAGCGTCAAAAATTTTGGGCTGCTTGGAGTCTATGTTCTTGAACCGGCAGAGCCGCTTCCACCGATTTCCGAGGAAGATCTGGAGTTTGAGCGTTTTCAGGTGGCCACGGTTTATTCCATACTGGACGAGCTGGAACAAATGCTTTCAACGAAAAAATCCACTCGTCTGCAGACCCTTGCCGGTACGATTATTAAGAACTACGGGCATCTGGACGGAAAGGTCAATTTTTATCAGAACCTGCGGAGCAAGGAGGATTATGTTTGCAGGCATTGTCTGAATACGGCCATCCTCTGCGCCATGATTACCCATGTTATGAACGTCCGGGTTGATGAGCGGCTGCTGACGGTACAGTCAGCCATTGTACATGACATCGGGAAGCTGAAGACACCGAATGAGATCCTTTTTTCCAGGGAGGATACCGAGGCGGTCAGGCTGAAAATTTATCAGGATCAGCTGGCCGGGATGGACATTCTGGAGGAATCTATTTCAGGGGGAAAGCATATCAGGAGGATCTGTACCCAGGCGGCCAAGATCGGGACAGATGCGGAAAACGGCAGACAGGCATTGGAGCAGAAAATATCCATACCTGCCAGGATTCTGATTGTAGCTAACAAGTATGACGAAATGACCGCCATGGACCTTCAGGGGAAATCCCAGTCTGAGGTCAAGGCAATACAGGTATTTCGGGAGCATCCCGAGATTTATGATCAAGCGGTGGTAAATGCTCTGGTACAATCCGTTAATATTTTATTCCCCGGTGTCAGCGTGGAACTGAATACAGGGGACAAGGCGCTGGTGCTGGCGGAGAATCCTCAGGATGTGCTGCGTCCTACGGTGCTTACCTTTGGAGATAACTGTATTGTGGACCTGTCACTGACGGGATATAAAGATCTGTATGTAGTTGATATTATGAAGACCCTGGACAACAGACATGTGATGCGAAGGGAAGTTGTGGATAATATCCAGCTGTGAAGAGGGACGGAAAGAGGGAAAAATGCCTGTTATCGAAGAAATACTGCGTGAGGCGAAGGAAGCCGGAGCAAGCGATGTGCACCTGACTGTAGGCATCCCGCCCAAGATGCGGGTGAACGGAAATCTGATCACGATGAATTATTCAAAAATGTTGTCCACAGATACGCTGGATATTTTGTTGGAAATGATGTCGGATGCGCAGCGCGAAAGGTTTGAAGGAAAGGGGGAATATAATTTCTCCTTTTCCATTCCGGACTGCGGGCGGTTTCGTGTCAATGCTTATAAACAGCAGGGCAGCGTGGCGATGGCAATCCGGCTGGCTGGTACCGGGGTGCCTGACCCGGAGGAGCTGGGTATGCCGAAATCTGTCAAGGAGCTGTACCGCAAGCGGCGGGGCCTGGTGCTTGTCACAGGGGCGGCCGGAAGCGGAAAGTCCACAACCCTTGCGGCCGTTCTGGATATGATCAACAGTAACAGGGATGTTCACATTATTACCCTGGAGGATCCCATCGAGTACCTGCACCCGCATAAGACTGCCATGGTGAATCAAAGGGAGATCGGCACTGACTGCGGGAGCTATGAGGAGGCCATCAATGCGGCGGTTCGTGAGGATCCGGATGTGATTTTGCTGGGGGAGATGAGAGATCCGGATACAGTCGCCAGAGCAATCGATGCGGCGGCGACAGGATGCCTGGTGCTTTCTTCGTTGAATACCATGGGGACGGCTGGCGCCATTGACCATATTGTCAACATTTTTCCGCCTTATTATCAGCAGCAGTTCAGGATGCAGCTGGCCAAGGTGCTTGAGACGGTGGTTTTTCAGCAGTTGATACCGACGTCGGACGGTAGGGGCAGGGCTGCGGCCTTTGAGGTCATGCACACCAATCAGACCGTGCGCAGCCTGATACGTGAGGGAAAGATAAACCAGCTGCCCGGTGCCATAAAGGCAGGGAGAAAGCAGGGTATGGTCACAATGGATGAGGCCATCCTGAGACTCTGCGCGGAGAAGAAGATCAACAAGGAAAATGCGATCTGGTACGCCCAGGATTCTGAGGCCATGAAGTCGTGGCTGACGGCGGGCGCCGTTAAAAGTTAAGGAAAGAAACAGTTATATCATCAATTATTTCATTCAAGTCCTAGGGGTGCCGGTTCACGGCTTTCTGCCGCGGCTCCCCAAACGACTTCATTTCATCTGATATTCTCAAAATTTTCCGATTACAGTAAAGGTTCCTGATGTAAAACATTTTCATCATATTCCATATGGTCGGTGGTCACAATTTCAAAAGGAGGTATTTTATGTACAGTACGGTTATTTCCGGTGCATTGCTGGGAGTATCGGCCTACCTTGTTTCCGTGGAGGTGGATATGGCTCAGGGGCTGCCCGGGTTCTCCATGGTGGGTTCTTTGGGAGGAGAGGTTAAGGAGTCCAGGGAGCGGGTTACGGTAGCGCTGAAAAATGTGGGGCTTTTGCTGCCTCCCAGAAAGATTACCGTGAATTTGTCCCCGGCGGACATCCGGAAGGAGGGCAGTGCCTTCGATCTTCCCATAGCAGTGGGGATGCTGGAGGCAATGGGATATTTCAGGCAGGGAGCGGCCGGGAATATTTTGTTCCTGGGAGAGCTGGGGCTGGACGGAGAGATCAAGAAGGTGCGGGGGGTCCTGCCCATTGTGCGGGAAGCGGCGGCAAAGGGAATCGGGCAATGTGTCGTCCCGGCCGCGAATGCCCGGGAAGGAGCGGCCATTCCGGGAATCCGGGTTCGGGGGGCGGGACATATCCGGGAGCTCCTGGGCTTTCTGGAGGCGGAAGGGGAAGAGGAGCGGGATAGGCTTCTGCCGGCGGAGCAGGTGGATGTTGCGGAGCTGTTTGCTCCGGAGCGAAGGGAGGATTTGCCGGATTTCAGCCAGGTAAACGGGCAGGAGACGGCCAGGCGTGCCGCGGAGATTGCGGCAGCAGGCTTCCATAATTTGTTGATGGTGGGGCCGCCTGGAGCGGGGAAGTCCATGATTGCCAGGCGGATTCCCGGTATTATGCCCAGGCTGACACCGGAGGAGAGCCTGGAGGTGACCTCCGTATACAGTGTGGCGGGACTTCTGGAGGAAGGCACGGCTCTGGTGCAGGCCCGTCCTTTCCAAAGCCCCCACCATACCATATCTCTGGCGGCGTTGGTGGGAGGAAACGCCAGTCCCAGGCCGGGGATGATCTCCCTGGCCCATCGGGGAGTTCTTTTCTTAGACGAGCTGCCGGAATTTCAGCGGGTGGCGCTGGATTCCCTGCGGCAGCCGCTGGAGGAGCATAAGATTCAGATCTGCAGGGCCTGGGGGAATGTCAGCTATCCCAGCGACTTTATGCTGGTGTGCGCCATGAATCCCTGTCCCTGCGGATTTTACCCGGACAGAAACCGCTGCCGCTGTACGGAGTCCCGGATCAGGCGGTACATGGGGAAAGTGTCGGGGCCGATCCTGGACAGGATTGATCTGTGCACAGAGCTGCAGCCCGTGGATATTGGGGGACTCAGAAAAGAGCGAAAGGCGGAGTCCAGCGAAGTGATCCGGGAGCGGGTGCAGAAGGCCAGGGAGCGGCAGAGAGAACGGTTCATCGGGACCAAATGCAGGTTTAACGCGGATATTGAGGGGACAAATATTGAAAGATATTGTCCCCTGGGTTCAAAGGAACAGGAGCTGATGGAGCAACTTTATCACTCCATGCAGCTCAGTGCCAGAGCGTATCACAGGATTGTGAAGGTGGCGAGGACGATAGCGGATCTGGAGGGAACGGAAAAGATTGGGACGAAGCACCTGATGGAGGCTGCCCTATACAGGCCGTCTACGGAGTATTGGAGTGTGAGGGATTAATATGGAAGAAACAGTAAAATTATCAGAGGGGATCAGGATTCTCAAAAGGGGGGGCCGGGAGTATCCCGAGCGGCTGAAAGAGATACCGGGGGCGCCGGCGGAGCTGTATGTCCTGGGAAGGATGCCCGAGGAGGACAGGCCTGCGGTAGCCATTATCGGCGCCAGAGATTGCTCCGAATACGGCAGATACGTGGCCTCCGGCCTGGGGGCGGCGCTGGCGCGGTGCGGAATACAGGTAATCAGCGGCATGGCCAGGGGGATTGACGGCATCGGCCAGGAAGCGGCGCTGGATGCCGGCGGCAGCTCCTTCGCGGTGTTGGGCAGTGGGGTGGACGTCTGCTATCCGGCGGGGAACAGGCGGTTATATGAGAAGCTGAAGCTGGGGGGCGGCATTTTATCGGAATATCCGCCGGGGACGCCGCCTCTTTCCCATCATTTTCCGCCCCGCAACAGGATTGTCAGCGGGTTGTCAGACGTGGTTGTGGTAGTGGAGGCCCGGGAGAAAAGCGGAACTTTGATCACGGTAGACATGGCACTGGAGCAGGGCAGGGAGGTCTATGTGGTGCCGGGAAGAGTGACGGATTCCTTAAGTGCGGGCTGCAACAGGCTGCTGAAGCTGGGAGTAGGCATTCTGCTGGACGAAGGAGAATTCCTGGAGGAGGTTTGGCGGATCTGTGAAAGGCATTTTCCGGAAGCCGGAGCGGTGGGAAAAGGCGGGAAAACAGGAAAGGGGCGGGAAGCTGCGGCCGGATTGTCCGCAGAGAGCCCGGTGCTTGCAGCGGTATATAAAGCCCTGGATTTTACGCCGGGTTCCGTGGAGCAAATCAGGGACAGGCTGCCCAAGGCTTTCAGGAAGGAACAGCTTGGCATACATCTGATCCGGCTCTGTCTGGAGGGCCTGGCTGTCCAGGTGAGTCCCGGGCAGTTCAGCCTGAGAGGAGATTGAAGTGGCAAAAGGCCGCAGCCTGTGATATACTATGCGTTATAGAAATATGGCAATTCCCAAAGTATAAAGGAGAACGCAATGCACAGAGAACATACGAGTGTAGTGGAAATCGGCGGTAAGAAGATCGGGGGCGGCAATCCGGTCCTGATCCAGTCTATGACGAATACAAAGACAGAGGACGTACAGGCCACAGTATCCCAGATCCTGAAGCTGGAGCAGGCGGGATGTGAGATCATCCGCTGCACGGTGCCGGATGCGGCTGCTGCAGCGGCAATGAAGGAAATTAAGAGGCAGATACATATTCCGCTGGTGGCGGACATTCATTTTGATTATCATTTGGCTATAGCCGCCATGGAGAACGGCGCGGACAAGATTCGCATCAATCCCGGAAATATCGGCGGCCCCGATAAAGTGAGGGCTGTGGTGGAGGCAGCGAAGGAAAGGAATATTCCCATCCGGGTGGGGGTCAACGGCGGTTCACTGGAACGGCAGCTGGTGCAAAAATACGGCGGTGTCACGGCGGAGGGTATTGTAGAGAGTGCGCTGGACAAGGTACGTATGATCGAGGAATCAGATTACCGTAATCTGGTCATCAGTATCAAGTCCTCTGACGTACTGATGTGCGTAAAGGCACATGAGATGCTGGCGGAGAGGACGGAATATCCCCTTCATGTGGGTATCACGGAGGCGGGGACGGTACAGAGCGGAAATATCAAATCCGCCATTGGCCTGGGGCTGATTCTGCATCAGGGGATCGGCGACACGATACGGGTCTCCCTGACGGGGGATCCGGTGGAGGAGGTCAGGTCGGCAAAGCTGATTCTGCGGACCCTGGGACTGCGAAAGGGTGGTATCGAGGTGGTGTCCTGTCCTACCTGCGGGAGGACGAAAATCGACCTGATCGGGCTGGCGACGAAGGTGGAGAAGCTGGTGGAGGATTACCCTTTAGAAATGAAGGTAGCGGTCATGGGCTGCGGGGTAAACGGTCCCGGGGAGGCCAGGGAGGCAGACTTAGGGGTAGCAGGAGGCGACGGAGAAGGTCTGCTCTTTAAGAAGGGGGAGATTATCCGCAAGGTGCCGGAGGACCGGCTGCTGGAGGCCCTGAAGAGCGAGCTGGATAACTGGATGGCGTGAGAAGCGCAGGAGATTACAGTATGAGTACGGACAGGTGCAGTACGGCGAAACCCTTTTTCGAGGTGTTTCCTACCTTAAAAATTGAAGGTCCCCTGTATGATAAGCTGGAACAGACAGAGGTAGAGCGGGTATCGGCGTCAAAACGCAGAGATTTTCTGCATGTGTATCTCTTCAGCGCCAGACTGCTTCAGAAAAGGGACATCTGGATGGCGGAGGACGAGATCAAAAAACAGCTTTTCAAGGACACGGCGGTATCCGTAAAAATACACGAGCGCTTTGAGCTCTCTGCCCAGTATACCCCGGAGAATCTGATGGATCTGTACAAAGACAGCATTCTGGAGGAGCTGAAGGATTACAGCCATATCGAATACAATGCCTTTCGCACGGCGGAAATCACCTATCCGGAGCAGGGGAGGCTGACTCTGGAGATAGAGGATACGGTGATGAACCGCTGTAAGGAGGAGGAGCTGGTCAGAGTACTGGAGAAGATTCTGGTGGAGCGCTGCGGGATGCAGTGCGGCATTGCCGTTTGTTACCGGGAGGCGGAAGAGGGGAGGTTTGCAGAAGACGAGTCGTTGAAGCTTAAACTGAAGGCGGCGGAGATTGCCAGGAGGGTGCGCAGCATTGACGAGGAGTCCAGGGCCGGAGGGGAGTCGGCCGTCGGCGCTGAGAAGCAGACGGCTGCCGGAACCGGCAGGAGTCCGAAGAGCCTGCAGGGTTCCCGGAGTCCGCAGATGCCTCGGGAAGAGGGCGGCGAGTATCAGAAGAAGCGTGGGGAATTCCGCCGGGGAGGCGATTATACCAGGACCCTGAAGCAATCCGAAAAGGAAGATGTGCTCTACGGACGGGATTTCGATGAGGCTGCGCTGCGTATCGAGGATATTATCGGCGAGATGGGGGAGGTGGTGATCCAGGGCAGGATTCTGAAGCAGGACAGCAGGGAGATCAAAAACGAGAGAACCATTGTCTCCTTTGACATTACGGATTTTACAGACACCATCGGTGTCAAGCTCTTTGTCCGCAATGAGTTCGTCAAGGAACTGATGGGCAGCATTAAGCCCGGAACCTTTGTAAAGATCAAGGGCGTGGTGAGCATGGACAAATTTGACCACGAACTGACCATCGGGACTCTCACGGGCATTAAGAAGATTCCCGATTTTACCACGACCCGGGTGGATACCTCACCTTACAGGCGGGTGGAGCTTCACTGCCATACCAAAATGAGCGACATGGACGGAGTTTCCGAGGCGAAGGATATTGTAAAGCGGGCCCGAAAATGGGGACACAGGGCCATAGCGATTACGGACCACGGCGTGGTACAGAGCTTTACCGACGCCAACCATGTATGGGAAGACCTCTGGAAGGAGGAAAAGAAAAAGCGGCAGGAGGCGGGAGAGAATACCCCGGACAAGCAGGATTTCTTTAAGATCCTATACGGCGTGGAGGCATACCTGGTGGATGATCTGTGGGAAATTGTCACCGGGGAGAAGGGCCAGGCTCTGGAGGATGATTATGTGGTCTTTGATATTGAGACTACAGGTTTTTCACCGGTAAACAACCGTATTATTGAGATCGGCGCGGTGAAGGTAAGCGCCGGCAAGGTGACGGAGCGCTTTTCCACCTTTGTCAACCCCCAGGTGCCGATCCCGTTTGAAATCGAAAGACTGACCGGCATCCGGGACGAGATGGTGATGGATGCGCCCCTGATCGAGGAAGTGCTGCCGGAGTTTCTGGAATTTTGTGCCGGATGCGTAATGGTGGCCCACAACGCTAATTTTGATATGAGTTTTATTACGGAGAATTCCAGGAGGCAGGGCTTTCCCGCGGATTATACCTATGTGGACACTGTGGGGATCGCCAGGATTCTCCTGCCCAATCAGTCCAAGCATACCCTGGACGCCGTGGCCAAGAGCCTGAACATATCCCTGGAGAATCATCACCGGGCGGTGGACGACGCGGAGTGTACTGCCTGGATCTTTGTGAAATTTGTAAAGATGCTGGCAGAGCAGGAGATTACTACCTTAAAGGAATTAAACGAGCTGGGGGAGAAGAGCACCGACCTGGTGGTGAAGAAGCTGCCGACCCACCATGCCATTATTCTTGCCAAGAACGATATGGGGCGTATTAACCTGTACAGGCTGGTATCGGCGTCCCATCTGACCTACTTCAGCCGTCATCCCAGGATACCCAAAAGTCTGGTGGAAAAATACAGGGAAGGGCTGATCCTGGGCAGTGCCTGTGAGGCCGGTGAGCTGTACCGGGCGCTGCTGGACGGGCAGAGCGACGTGCAGATCGCCAGGCTGGTAAGATTCTATGACTATCTGGAGATCCAGCCCACGGGTAATAATCAGTTTATGATTGCCTCGGAGAAGATACGGAACGTGAATTCCGTGGAGGATATTCAGAATATCAACCGCAGGATCGTGGAGCTGGGAGAGCAGTTTCATAAGCCTGTGGTGGCTACCTGCGACGTTCATTTCCTGGATCCGGAGGATGAGGTCTACCGGCGGATCATTATGGGATATAAGGGATTTGACGATGCGGATAATCAGGCACCCTTATTTCTGCACACTACGGAGGAAATGCTGGAAGAATTTTCTTATCTGGGCAGAGAAAAGGCCTATGAGGTGGTGGTAAAGAACACAAATATGATTGCGGACATGTGTGAGACCATATCGCCGGTGCGGCCTGACAAATGTCCTCCCGTGATCGCGGACAGCGACAAGACCCTGACCAAGATCTGCTATGACAAGGCGCATGAGATTTACGGACCCGATCTGCCCGGAATCGTGGAGGAGCGGCTGGAGCGGGAACTGAACTCCATTATTAAGAACGGGTTTGCGGTGATGTACATCATTGCCCAGAAGCTGGTGTGGAAGTCTGTGGAGGACGGATATCTGGTGGGGTCCAGAGGTTCCGTGGGAAGCTCTTTTGTGGCTACCATGTCCGGCATCACGGAAATCAATCCCTTAAGCCCTCATTACTATTGCAGCAAATGCTATTACGTGGACTTTGACAGCGATGAGGTGAAGGCTTATGCAGGGACGGCGGGGATCGATATGCCGGACAAGGCCTGCCCGGTCTGTGGGGAGCCGCTGCACAAGGAAGGCTTTGACATTCCCTTTGAGACCTTCCTGGGCTTTAAGGGGGACAAAGAGCCGGATATTGACCTGAATTTCTCGGGAGAATACCAGTCCAAGGCCCATAAGTATACGGAGGTCATTTTCGGAGCCGGACAGACCTTCCGGGCGGGAACCATCGCCACGCTGGCGGACAAGACGGCTTACGGCTATGTGAAGACATATTTTGAAGAGCGGGACATGCACAAGCGGGGCAGCGAGATTGAGCGGTTGCTTCAGGGCTGCGTGGGGGTGCGGCGGAGCACGGGTCAGCATCCCGGCGGTATAGTGGTGCTGCCCCTGGGGCAGGACATTAATTCCTTTACCCCGGTACAGCATCCCGCCAACGACATGACCACGGATACCGTGACCACGCATTTTGATTACCATTCCATTGACCACAACCTGCTGAAGCTGGATATTCTGGGACATGATGATCCTACCATGATTCGTATGCTCCAGGATATGACAGGACGGGATCCCCTGACCATCCCACTGGACGGGAAAGAGGTCATGAGCCTGTTCCAGAATACGGACGCCCTGGGGATTACGCCGGAGCAGATCGGCGGCACGAAGCTGGGCTGTCTGGGAATACCGGAGTTTGGCACGGACTTCGCCATGGGCATGGTGCTGGAGGCTCAACCGAAATGTTTTTCGGATCTGGTGAGAATATCCGGTCTCTCCCACGGCACCAACGTATGGCTGGGAAATGCCCAGGAGCTGATCCGCTCGGGCACGGCTACCATATCCACCTGTGTCTGTACCCGTGACGATATAATGACTTACCTGATCAACAAGGGCGTGGAGCCGGAGAAGTCCTTTAAGATCATGGAGGCGGTCAGAAAGGGGATGGTGGCAAAGGGAAAGACCAGTCCGGAGCAGTGGAGAGAGTGGAAGGAGGACATGCAGGCCCACGATGTGCCGGACTGGTATATTCAATCCTGCGAAAAGATAGAGTACATGTTTCCCAAGGCCCATGCGGCGGCTTATGTTATGATGGCGTGGCGTATCGCCTACTGCAAGATACATTATCCGCTGGCCTATTACGGTGCCTTTTTCAGCATTCGGGCAAAAGCCTTTTCCTATGCGCTGATGTGCCAGGGTAAGGCACACATGGAATCTATTATGAAGGAATTCAGGCGGCGCATGGATGCGGTTTCTGCCAAGGAACCGGGGGCGGAGCCGCTGACGAACAAGGAAGAGCAGATTTACAGCGACATGAGGATTGTCCAGGAAATGTATGAGCGGGGATATGAGTTCATGCCCATTGACATATTCAGGGTTCAGTCCCGCTCCTTCCAGATCATAGACGATAAGCTGATGCCTTCCTTAAACAGTATTGAAGGGCTGGGGGAGAAAGCGGCCGACGCTATTGTGGAAGCGGCTAGGCACGGTCCTTTTCTGTCGAAGGATGATTTCCGGGATCGAACAAAGGTGTCCAAGAATATGGCGGATATGATGGCGGAGCTGGGGCTGCTGGGGGATCTGCCGGAGTCCAATCAGCTGAGTTTGTTCGATTTATAAAAAAAAATTTAAAAAATTTGAAAAAAGTTCTTGCATATTTTCGAGATATGTATTATTATTAGCAAGTACCGTTCCTGATACCTGCTAAGGCTGATTGGTCAAGCGGTCAAGACGCCGCCCTCTCACGGCGGAAACAGGGGTTCGATTCCCCTATCAGCTGCGACTATTTTAAAAAAATAGCCCAACCCGAAAAAGTGCTGAAAATCTTATCCTGCGGATGATGATTTTCAGTATTTTTTTGTCTTTACATTTTCGGAACTTGTGCTAAAATAGTCTGGTGACTTACTAATAATTTAAAGAAAGAGGTAAACTATTATGAAAAAAAGACTTATGGCACTGCTAACAGCTGTCGTTATGGTGTTCGCTCTTGCGGCCTGCGGCGGCAAGGCTACACTGGACAGTGTACTGTCCTCCACGGAGTGGAAAGACGAGCTTCAGACCTGGAATGATCAGGTTTCTTCACTGGGCATTTCCCTTGATACCGTAGCTGACGGCAATACCCTTGTCTTCGAGTGGCATCTGCCTGACAACGATGCGTTCAACGTATTGAGCGGGGATGACTGCGCTTCCATGATCACTCCTTTCCTGGATACGCTGGAAGGTGCAGATTTCATAGCTGTGTTCAAGCAAAGCTATAAGGTGTCCCTGGACGCTGTGCGCTGCACGGTTTTCAAGGGTGACGGTACCGAGATCTACCGTGACGAAATCAAGAAATAAGAACAGGCGTACATAGGAGAACCCTCCGGGCCGGGAAAAGGTCCGGGGGGTTTTCTATGTCAAAAAATGCTTCTTAAAATTAAATAAAAAAACTTGCGCCCCGAAAAATTTTGGTGTATAGTGGTTCACGATTGACGCGTTTGAAATGATACGAAGGGAAGAATAGTATGGCAAAATATCTGGTAATCGTGGAATCTCCGGCGAAGGTGAAGACCATAAAGAAATTCCTTGGATCCAATTACGAGGTGGCAGCCAGCAACGGACATGTCCGGGACCTGCCCAAGAGTACGTTGGGAATTGATGTGGAGAACGACTATGAACCAAAGTATATTACGATCAGAGGAAAAGGAGATATACTTGCCCATCTGCGCAGAGAAGTGAAGAAGGCGGAGAAGGTATATCTGGCTACCGACCCTGACCGGGAGGGGGAAGCCATTTCCTGGCATCTTTATTATGCGTTGAAGCTGGAGGATAAGAAGGTATACCGGATTACCTTTAACGAGATTACAAAGAATGCGGTCAAGGAATCCCTGAAGAATGCAAGGGAGATCAACATGAATCTGGTGGATGCCCAACAGGCCCGCAGGGCGTTGGACAGGATGGTGGGTTACCGGATTTCACCGCTTCTGTGGAAGAAGATCAAGAGAGGCCTAAGCGCCGGGCGCGTACAGTCTGTGGCATTACGTATTATCTGCGACAGGGAGGATGAGATCAACGCCTTTGTGCCGGAGGAATACTGGAGCCTTGACGTAAACCTGAGCGTGAAAGGTGAGAAAAAGCCGATCTGTGCCAAGTATTACGGAACGGAAAAGGAGAGGCTGACAATTACCGACGGGAAGCAGGCCGAGGCTGTCCAGGCTTCCCTGAAGGGAGCGGAATACAAGGTTGTGGAGATGAAGAGGGGGGAGCGGACGAAAAAGCCGCCTCTGCCGTTTACCACGTCCACGCTTCAGCAGGAGGCCAGCAGAGCCTTGAATTTCTCCACCCAGAAGACCATGCGCCTGGCCCAGCAGCTATATGAAGGAGTCGATATTAAGGGTGAGGGTACCATAGGCCTGATTACCTATCTTCGTACCGATTCCACCCGGGTGTCCGAGGACGCGGAAAAGGCGGCGGCGGAATTTATCGGCACCCATTACGGAAAAGACTATCTGGGGGGAGCGGCTGCAGGCAAAAAGAACGACCGGAAAATACAGGATGCCCATGAGGCCATACGGCCCACGGATTTGAACCGGATTCCGCTGGAGCTCAAGGAAGAGTTGCCCAGAGACCTGTTCCGGCTGTACCAGCTGATCTGGAAGCGCTTTGTGGCCAGTCGGATGAGCGAGGCGAAGTACGAGACCACCTCAGTCAAAATTCAGGCGAAAGAGCACGTCTTCACGGTGGCTGCCGCCTCCCGCAAATTTGACGGATTCATGAGCGTTTATGTGGCTGCGGAGGAAAAGGAGGAGGAAAACGCCTTAAACGGAGAGCTGAGCAGGGAAAGCGAGCTTTCCTTCGTCTCTTTTGATGCCAGGCAGCATTTTACCCAGCCGCCTGCCCACTACAACGAGGCTTCCCTGGTAAGAGCGCTGGAGGAGCTGGGTATTGGCCGCCCCAGTACGTACGCCCCCACCATTACAACGATCCTGGCCAGACGGTATGTGGCGAAGGAAAATAAGAACCTCTATGTCACCGAGTTGGGCGAGGTGGTGAATAATATGATGAAGGAAGCGTTTCCCTCTATCGTGGATGTGAATTTTACCGCCAACATGGAGGCTCTTTTAGACGGAGTGGAGGAAGGCAGCGTCAAGTGGAAGACAATTATTTCCAATTTCTACCCGGATTTGAATGAAGCAGTGAATCAGGCCGAGAAAGAGCTGGAAGAAGTTACCATTGCCGATGAGGTCAGCGACGAGGTCTGTGAACTCTGCGGAAGGCAGATGGTGATTAAGTACGGGCCACACGGCCGATTCCTGGCCTGTCCGGGATTTCCCGAGTGCCGTAACACAAAGCCCTATTTTGAGAAGATCGGGGTGGCCTGTCCCAAGTGCGGTAAGGATGTGGTGCTGAAAAAGACGAAAAAGGGAAGAAAGTACTACGGGTGTGTTGACAATCCGGGCTGTGACTTTATGGTGTGGCAGAGGCCCACGGAAGAAAAATGTCCGAAATGCGGGTCTGTATTGCTGGCCAAGGGGAATAAACTGGTATGTGCAAATGATCAATGCGGCTATCATATTTTGTCGGAATTGTCGCATAAATTATAGAAAAAGCGAAAAATTCCAGAATTACACATTGAAATCTGTTTTTTTATGTGTTACACTATTCATACAGGCCGTTGAATCGGAGGAAACAGATATGAGTAGTGTACAGCTGTTAGACAAAACCAGGAAGATAGGTAAATTGTTGCACAATAATAATTCCAGCAAGGTTGTGTTTAATGATATCTGCAAGGTGATGCTGGAAATTTTGAATTCCAATGTACTGGTCATCAGCCGTAAGGGAAAGGTATTGGGAATCGGAAAGACAGATGCCATCGAGACGATTACGGAGCTGATTGACGAGGAGGTGGGAGGCTTTATAGATCCCATGCTCAACGAGCGGCTGCTGGGTGTGCTTTCTACCAAGGAGAATGTCAACCTGGAGACCCTTGGCTTTGAAAATCCTCAGATCAGGAAATTTCAGGCGACCATTGCCCCTATTGAGATTGCCGGAGAGCGGTTGGGGACCCTTTTCGTTTATAAGTGCGATACGCAGTATGAGATAGATGACATCATTCTCTGTGAGTATGGGTCAACGGTGGTGGGGCTTGAGATGCTTCGGGCCGTGAACGAAGAGAGCGCTGAGGAGAAACGCAAAATTGCTGTGGTGAGATCGGCAATCAGTACTTTATCCTTTTCCGAGATGGAGGCCATTACCCATATTTTTGACGAGCTTAACGGCATGGAGGGGATTCTGGTAGCCAGCAAGATTGCAGACAGGGTGGGGATTACCCGGTCGGTGATCGTCAATGCCCTGAGGAAATTCGAGAGTGCGGGCGTTATTGAGTCCAGATCCTCTGGTATGAAGGGAACCTACATCAAGGTTTTGAATGACGCGGTATTCGATGAAATCGAGGAATTGAAGCATCAGAACCAGAGAAGGTAGGAGCCTGGCGGAAAGCTTAATTACATAAAGAATGGATTCGAGTTTGGTATAAAGGGATTTATTGCTGATAAATAAGTCCCTTTTTTGATAAAATCTATTGTTTTTTCACCAAAAATAATTATAATGGAGTAGTGCGGCTCTTTTTTCGCACTGCGGAACAGACGAGGAGGTAAGAGGTATGTTTCAGTCAAATGTATTTGATTATGTAAGGATTCTGGATAAGGCGGCTGATGCCAGCTGGCTGCGGAACGAAGCAATCGGCAACAACCTTTCCAATGTGGACACCCCGGGTTATAAGCGGCAGGATGTTGCGTTTGAGTCCGTGCTGGGCAAGGCGCTGGGGCATAATCGTTATCAGTCCACCGATTCCAAGGTGGCGGCGGCAAAGTCCAAAAATCTTTCGGTCAGAACCTATACGGATTATGACAGCTTTTCCTATCGCCTGGACGGGAATAACGTGGACGTTGAAAACGAAAACGTTATGCTGGCGGAGAACCAGTTAAAGTACCAGGGCCTGATTGCAAGTATCAACCAGGAATTCCAGAATCTGCAGACAGCAATGAAATAAGCTTAAAGTAAAGGAGAGAAAAGTATGAGTATGTTTTCCGCATTCAATATAAACGCGTCGGGAATGACGGCACAGCGGTATCGTATGGACATCATTTCAGAGAATGTCGCCAATGCCAACACTACCAGGACGGCGGACGGCACACCCTATCGCAGGAAGGTGGTCTATTTTGAGGAGAAGGGCGGACAGACCGCATTCAGCAGGATTTTGGGTGAGGCGTCCTTTAATCACGGCTATTCCGGCCAGGGCGTTAAGGTGCGGGGAGTTCTGCATGATTATGATACGGAAATGAACATGGTGTATGATCCTGCCCACCCCGATGCAGACGATAACGGTTATGTGACGTATCCTAACGTGAATATCATTACGGAAATGACCAATATGATAGATGCCAGCCGCGCATATGAGGCAAATGCCACCGCGTTTAACGCCAGCAAATCCATGGCACAGCAGGGGCTGCAGCTGGGCCAGTAGCATAAAAGCATTTTATCATAATGAAAGGGAGTACATATTATCATGGATTTATATGCAGTAAACGGAATTAACAGGATCGACGATATATCGCCGGCGGAAGCCCTGAAGGGGACCTTACTGGATCTAAACCGGACAAAGGAGACTTCAGGGACGCTTTTTGATGCCGTCTTAAATACGGCTATTGACAACATTAAAAAGACGAACAGTTATCTTTCCGATGCTGAGGACGAAGAGATTAAGTTCTCCCTGGGTGAGACAGAGAATACCCATGATCTCCTGATTGCCTTGCAGAAGGCTTCCACTGCCCTGCAATATACCGTGGCAATCCGCGACAGGCTGATGGAGGCCTACAGGGAAATCATGCAGATGCAGATTTAACGTAACAGTCCAGACAGGTCACTGTCTGTTACGTTGATGAGAAGATGTCTGAAGGTTTACGATTTTACATAATACTTTAGGAGACTTGTCATGCCTGAGAAGCTGAAAGAGATATTGGATAAAATAAAAGAATGGTGGAACAAGTTTACTGCCAGGCAGAGGACGATCATTATTGCCATTGCGGCGACTGCGGTCTTTGCACTTGTAATTATCGTCTATGCAATTTCCAGACCTCAATATGTAAAACTTGATACATACGAGAACTCCGCGCAGACTGCCAAGGTTACGGCGATTTTGGACGGCGCGGGAGTGACCCACAAGGAGTCCAGCGACGCGCTCACCGTTGAGGTGCTGGAGGAGCAGCTGTATATGGCGAATCTTGCGCTGGGGTCCGCAGGGTATACCAGTCCGGGAATGAAGTACGAGGATTGGGTGAACAGCAGCATGTCTACTACCTCCACGGACAGGGAAAATCAGTGGAGACTTTATCTGCAGGAGGAGATGGAGAGAACCCTGGAGGCTCAGAAGCAGATAAAAAAGGCGACGGTGATCCTGACCATCCCGCCCCAGAACGGGACCCTGGCGGCCCAGAACCAGGAAAAAACGGCTTTTGTCAGCCTGGACCTGGACGGAAATCTTTCCGCTTCCCAGGCTGCAGGATTGGCCAGATGTGTAGCTACTGGGTTGGGGAATGCGAGTACAGCCAATATCACGATTATGGATACCAACACCAACCTGCTTTTTTCGGGAAATGACGAAACTTCGGCCGTAAGCATGGCAGGGAGCATACAGGAGTTGCAGGCTCAGGCCCAGACCTTCCTGGCCAGCAATTTAAGGATGGTGCTTTACGGTACCCAGCAGTTTGACCAGATTACGGTGAGCAGCCACCTGGATTTGGACTTTGCCCAGTATCAGGAGACCTGGAAGAATTACTCCGCTCCCGAGGGCAGTGATCAGGGGTATTGGGCCCATCGGGATGAATTTGAATCCAGCAATGTGAACGAGGGCGGCGGAATTCCCGGGACGGATGAAAATGACGGGGAGAATCTGTCAGGATATATGTGGCAGGATAACGGCAGCAGCGAGGCCAGCCAGACGGAGACCTCCACCGATTATCTGCTGAACGAGTATGCCAAGCAGGTGACCACTTCTCCGGGGGTCATTAAATATGACAGCTCACGTTTGTCCGTGTCCATGATCCGGTACAGGGAGTACAACGAGGAGTCCGTGAGGGCCCAGGGTCTGCTGGAAGGCCTTACCTGGGAGGAATACAAGGAAGCGCACCGGGATGACGTCCGTCTGGAGGTGGATCCCGACTATTATAAAATGGCGGCAAATGCCACCGGCATAAATGAAGAGAATATTACCATTATGGCCTTTGAGTCCCCGATCTTTAACGACAAGCCGGGGCTGGGCATTACCACCACTGATATTGTCAGTATCGTAATGATTGTCCTGATTCTGGCACTGCTTGGCTTTGTGGTGCTCAGGAGCATGCGGGGCAGAAAGGCAGAGGAATCGGAGGAGGAGTTGTCCGTGGAATCCATGCTGCAGTCTACGCCTGATGACGCGGTAACGGATATTGACGTGGAGACGAAGTCCGATACCAGGAAGATGATAGAAAAGTTTGTTGACGAGAATCCCGAGGCGGCGGCCAATCTGTTGCGGAACTGGCTGAACGAGGATTGGGAGTAACGGAGGGAGCGGCTTATTATGGCAAAGGCGGCGAAAGAAGACGAACTCAAGGGAATACAGAAAGCGGCGGTCCTGCTGATTGCGCTGGGACCGGAACGGTCGGCCGGCATCTTTAAACACCTGAAGGAAGAGGAGATTGAGGAGCTGACGCTGGAGATCGCAAATACCAGAAGTGTGACGCCCCAGGTGAAGGAAGACGTGATCAATGAATTTTACGAGGTCTGTCTGGCGCAGCAATATATTGCGGAGGGCGGTATCAATTATGCCAAGGATCTGCTGGAGAAAGCGCTGGGATCCGAGAAGGCGATGGATGTCATCGGCAAGCTGACGGCGTCCCTCCAGGTGAAGCCCTTCGAATTCGTGCGCAAGACAGATGCTTCACAGCTTATCAACTTCATTCAGGACGAACATCCTCAGACCATTGCCCTCATTCTGTCCTATCTTGCACCGGGACAGGCGGCGCTGGTGCTCTCTGCGCTGGCTCCGGACAGACAGGCGGACGTGGCGCGGCGTATTGCGGTGATGGACCGCACCAGCCCCGACGTGATCAAGGAGGTGGAGAAGGTGCTGGAATCCAAGCTGGCAAGCCTTGTAAATCAGGATTACACCGTAATCGGCGGCGTGGATGCCGTGGTGGAGATCCTGAATACAGTGGACAGAGGTACGGAACGTCACATTATGGAAACGCTGGAGATCGAGGAGCCCGAGCTGGCGGACGAAATCAGGAAGAAGATGTTCGTGTTCGAGGACATTCTGCTGCTGGACGACAGAGCGATTCAGCGTGTGCTGCGTGACGTGGACAACAGTGACCTTGAGATGGCACTTAAGAGTGCTAACGAACAGGTACAGAATGCTATCTTCAACAACCTGTCCAAGCGTCTTGCCGTGATGATCAAGGAGGATATGGAGTTTATGGGTCCTGTCCGTATGAAGGACGTGGAAGAGGCACAGCAGAAGATTGTCAATATTATCAGAAAGCTGGAGGATACCGGTGAAATCGTAATCTCCAGAGGCGGAGGTGACGAGATCGTTGTCTAAGGGTTTGGTAAAACAGATATTCATGACCGTCCAGGACGATGAGAAGCGTGTGATCAATGCAGACGAGCTGATACAGCGCCGCCAGGCCGAGCACGAGCGCTGGCAGAGGGAGGCGGACGAAGACGGTTTTGTGTCCGGTCTGCCTGCAGAGGAGCTGGAATTCGTCACGGACGGGGACGGCGGCCCGGGGAGCAATGTCATCAAGGTGCAGGAGAAGGCCGACCAGATCATGGAGAGTGCCCGGGCTGCCGCGGAGACGACACTGGCGTCCGCCCAGGAGGAAGCCGCCCGCATCCAGGAGGAGGCGAAGGCCCAGGCTCTGGCCGTGAGGGAAAGCGTGCTTGCGGAAGCACAGCAGCAGGGATATTCCGAGGGATATGCCAGGGCGCAGGCGGAGGCCGATGCTATCCGGCAGGAATACCGGCAAAAGGAAGAAGAGCTGGATCAATATTATCAGCAGCAGATAGAGGAGCTGGAGCCGCAGATGGTAGATGCGATTTCGGCGATTTACGAGCATATATTTCATGTGGAGCTGGGGTCATATCGCGAGATCCTGGGGCATCTGATTTCCGACACCCTGAGGAAGATGGAAGGCGGGCATGACTTCATGGTGCACGTCTCCAAGGAGGATTATCCTTTTATCAGTATGCAGAAAAAGCAGATTCTTACCGGAGCCGTGGCGGCAAACTGCACCGTGGAGGTAGTGGAGGATCTGACTCTGGCAAAAAACGAATGTCTGATCGAGACGGACAGCGGTATTTATGACTGCGGTTTGGATACGCAGCTGGAGGCATTGAGGCAGAAGCTGCTGCTGCTGTCCTGGCAGAAGGAATAAAGAAGCGGAGGTTGTCGTGATTGCACCGGTGGTGGATTTCGAAAAGTATAATAAAATAGCGGAACAGACCTTTTTTAAGAGACTTGGCAAAGTAGTCAACGTGGTAGGTCTGACTATCGAGTCTGCAGGGCCGGATGCCAGGCTGGGAGACCTGTGTATGATCTTTCCCTCGGGGGAGGGAGAGCAGACACCGATCATGGCGGAGGTAGTGGGCTTTAAGGACAGGAAGACGCTTTTAATGCCTTATGACCCTACTGACGGCATCGGGCTGGGCTGCATCGTGGAGAATACGGGAGAGCCCTTAAGGGTGGCGGTAAGCGACGAGCTTCTGGGCAGGACACTGGACGGCCTGGGCAGGTCTGCAGACGGCACCGTGATAAGCGGGGCGGCGTATCCGGTGGAGGCCGCCCCTCCGGATCCTATGAGCCGTGAGATAATCGACGAGGTTCTTCCTCTGGGGGTAAAGGCGGTGGACGGACTGATCACGGTAGGCAAGGGACAGCGTATCGGTATTTTTGCCGGTTCCGGTGTGGGAAAGTCCACTTTGATGGGTATGTTTGCCCGGAATACCAAGGCGGATATAAACGTGATCGCCCTGATCGGAGAGCGGGGACGTGAGGTACGGGAATTTATAGAACGTGACCTGGGTGAAGAGGGTATGAGGCGATCGGTGGTAGTGGTCGCTACCTCGGATAAGCCGGCCTTGGAGCGGAATAAAGCGGCCAAGACGGCTACGGCAATTGCGGAATATTTCAGAGATCAGGGCAGGGATGTTCTGCTGATGATGGATTCCCTGACCCGTTTTTCCATGGCGCAGAGAGAGATTGGCCTGGCCAGCGGCGAGCCGCCGGTGAGCAGGGGGTATCCCCCCAGCGTGTATGCGGAGATGCCCCGGCTTCTGGAGCGGGCCGGCAGGTCGGACAGGGGTTCCATTACGGGGCTGTACACCGTACTGGTGGACGGTGACGACTTTAACGAGCCTATCACGGATACCGCGCGAAGCATTCTGGACGGTCACATCATGCTGGACCGGAAGTTGGGACATAAGAATCATTATCCCGCGATAGACGTGCTGCAGAGCATTTCCAGGTGTATGAGCCAGATTGCTGCCAGGGAGCACAAGCAGATGGCCGGAAAGCTGAAAAATGTACTGGCTACCTATAATGAAGCCGAGGATCTGATCAACATCGGGGCCTACAAGAGCGGCAGTAATCCGAATATTGACTATGCCATTGCAAAGATCGACGCGGTGAATGCTTTCCTTTGTCAGGATACCGATGAAAAATTTGACTTTGAGACCAGCGTGGAAATGCTGGGCAGCCTTTTTGACTAGTATCTCGAATACAATGTAGTGCAGGGGGAAGATTATGGCTCGTTTCCGCTATTCGATGCAAAGCATATTGAACATTAAACTGAAGATGGAGACCCAGGCAAAGCAGGAATTTTCCGCCGCCAGGGCGGCGCTGGACGAGGAGGAGGAGCGCCTTAAGGGGCTGTATGACCGTAAGGCCGGTTATGAAGAGGCAGGAGCAGCGCTTCTTAAGGGGCGTCTGAATTTAAGGGAGATTGATGAGAACAAGATGGCGGTTCTCTGTATGGATCATTATATTGCGGACCAACAGGTCCGGGTGCAAAAGGCGGAGGTGGTCCTGGAGCAGGCCAGGGAACGCCTGACCGAGGTGATGATGGAGCGCAAGACCCATGAGACCCTGAAAGAAAAAGCATTCCAGCAGTTCCTGATGGATGAGAAGCGGCAGGAAGGCAAGGAGATAGACGAGCTTACCAGCTATACTTACGGACAGAAACGTAAGGACGGCAGGAGCGGCGTACCGGCATAGGGACGCCTGTAATCAGGAGGCAGTATGGCAAGAGAAGTGAGTCAGGAAGTTGTTTCTGCGGACGAACAGAAAAAGAAAATACAGGATGAGAAAAAGAAGCTGAAAAAGGAGCAGAAGGATCAGAGGAAGGAAGCAAAACGCCGGGCGAAAGAGATCGCAAAGGAGGAGGAGGACCTGGGGCTGGACGAGGGCAACGGGCTTGTGACCTTCGGCGCCACGCTGCTGATCGTGGTATTGTGGATCGCGGTGGTCTGCGTCATTGTAAAACTGGACGTAGGCGGTTTCGGAAGCTCTGTACTGACGCCCATATTAAAGGATGTGCCGGTGCTGAACATGATCCTTCCGGATTCCGGGCAGACGGAAACCATGGATCCGGGCAGCTATGGCGGTTATTCCAGCCTGCAGGATGCCGTTGATTATATCCGGCAGCTGGAGCTTGAACTGGAGCAGGTACGCACGGCATCCAACGCCAAGGACAGTGATTTGGAGAGGTTGATGGCGGAGAATGAGAGACTCAGCACATTTGAGCAGAAAATGGTGGAGTTCCAACGGATTCAGCAGCAGTTCTATGAAGAAGTGGTCTATGCGGAGAACGGCCCCGGTGCGGAGGAATTCCGGAAATGGTATGAGGAGATGAACCCTGCCACGGCGGAGGCCCTTTATAAGCAGGTGGTGATCCAGATGGAGGAAAGCAAGGAAGTACAGGAGTTTGCCGCCGCCTATTCCGCCATGAAGCCGAAGGATGCGGCAAAGATTTTTAACGACATGACGGATAACCTGGAGCTGGTGGCAAAGATTTTGAATGCCATGAGCGCGGACACCCGGGGCAGTATTCTTGCCGCCATGGATACGGAGACGGCCGCAAGACTTACAAAAATTATGGATCCGGACTCTTAAGTATTTTGCAGTTTCAGCCGATAGATAAGTCGGGGTATTTTGTAAAGGGAATACCCTGACTTGATCTTTGATAATTATATGAGAGGAGGTCAGAAATGACAAGTACACCTGTAAAAAGTGCAGGCCTGGGACTAAGCGGACTGATGTCTTCCGGAGCAGGCACCAGGGTATCTGCAGACGGCGGTTTCCAGGCTGTATGGAACAATCAGGCAGGGAAGCAGGCAGACAATGCGGAACAGCCAAAGGACAGTCAGACGGTGAAGAAAACACCGGGGGACTCTCTGAAGGCAAGGGATGAACACAGGGTTCGGACGGAAAAACGGGAACCCAGCCGGGACGTGGAAGAGCGTACGGACATCCCTGAGGAAAAGCTGGAGGAAGCCGCGGAGATTTTGGGGGCGGCTGCGGTCCAGATTATTGAGGACGTGGCGGAAGCTTTCGGAGTGGAGCCGGCAGAGGTTCAGGAGATCCTGACGGAGCTGGGCCTGGAGCAGACGGACGTCTTGACTACGGAGGGACTGGGCCGTCTGATCCTTGCCGTGGCGGGAGAGAAAAGCCCTCAGGCATTGCTTACCAACGAGGAGCTTTACGGGAAATATCAGGAGCTGATGGGCCGGTTGACGGACACCCTCCGGGAATGCAGTGAAATCCTTGAGGTGAGTCCGGAGCAGCTGACCGACATGGTGCAGCAGCCCGAAGAAACAGTCGAAGCGGCGGAACCGGTTACCATAGAAGTGGTACGGGAGTTTGAAAAGCCGGAAGAGAACACCGACATAGTGCCGGATGCGGGCCGGGAGACAGTGAAGCCTGCGGAGGAGAAGCCGGCGGAAGAAAGGCCCGTGGAACAGAAGCCTGTGGAGGAGAAGCCGGCGGAACAGCCCCGGGAGGGCAGAGATGCCGGAGAGAACCATGGCCGCAGGGAGAATCAGCATGAGAATGGCAGAGAACAGGGGATGAACCTGTTTGCCCAGAGCTACAGGTCTCAGCAGCCGGAGATGCAGGTTCAGCAGACCTACAGTACGGAGAGCGCCTGGGATGCCGATACCCAGAATATTATGCGCCAGATCATGGATTACATGAAGGTGAATATAAAGGCTGACATGTCTACCATGGAGATGCAGCTTCATCCTGCCAGCCTGGGAACGGTGCAGGTACAGATTTCCGCCAGGGGCGGCGCCGTGACCGCAAGCTTTATCGCTCAGAACGAGGCGGTGAAGGCGGCGATAGAAAGTCAGGTGGTACAGCTCCAGGAGCAGTTCCAGGAACAGGGGGTCAAGGTGGAGGCAATAGAGGTCACCGTCCAGACCCACCAGTTCGAACAGAATTTGGAACAGGGCAGGAGAGGCAGCGGCCAGGAACAGGAGCCGTCGCGTAAAGGGCGTACCCGGAGGATCAGCCTGGAGGATTCCATCCCCGGGGAAGAGATGGATGAGGAAGACCTTCTGGCAAAGGACATCATGATCGCGAACGGGAATACGGTGGATTATACCGCATAGGGAAAGGAGAATATATATGGCAATTATGGCACCGGTCAAGGACGGCCAGATCGTCGAGACCCAGTCCCAGACTTCATTAAAAAATCAAACCACGTCCGAGAAGAACGGCATGGATAAGGACGCGTTCCTGCAGCTTCTGGTGGCACAGATGCAGTATCAGGATCCGCTGGAGCCCACCTCCAATACCGAGTACATTGCGCAGTACGCGCAGTTCTCCCAGGTGGAGCAGATCCAGAACATGGCAGCCAGCACGGATCTGGCCAGGGCAAGCTCCCTTGTAGGTGAGCATGTTTATATCAAGACCACAAATTCTCACGGAAGCACGGATTACAAATTCGGTAAGGTTGATTATGTGGTGTACGAGAACGGCAAGGCTTACCTTTCCATTGAAGAATCCCTGTATTCTCTGGAAGATCTGAATACCGTGGTGGATAAGGCTTATCAGGATGCTTACGATAAGGCATATGACTTCAATATCAGGCTGAATAAGCTTCCCGCCGTGCCCGGTGTGGACATGACGGACGTGAAGGAGATCGATGAGCTGGAAGAGATCTACAACGGCATGAACGACTATGAGAAGAGCTTTGTGGCCGAGGATACCGTAAAGATTCTGAACAAATATATTGAGAAGGCAAAGGAAGTCAGGCAGGCATATGAGAAGTATGTTGCCGGGGATATTACCACGAGGGTGGCAGAGCTTCCTGATCTGGAGGAGATCACGGAGGAAAATCTGGAGGAGATCCGGTCTCTTGCCAAGCTTTATGAGGATCTTAGTGAGGACGGCAAGAGCCAGGTGGCGACAGAGATCGTGGAGAAGCTGAATAAGTATGTCGAGAAGGCGGACGCCCTGGAAAAGGGAACGGAGGAAGAAAAACCGGAAGAGAAGCCGAAGGACGATGAAAACGTGTGAGAAGGAGCTTGCACGGGATAGCGTGAAAAGTACTTTTACTGCCTTCGGCAGTTTACGCTCACAGCAGAGGCTGTTTCGCGGAGAAGTACTGAGTTTCACGCAGAGAAGGAGCTTAAAGGATGAATATTCAGAATAACGGGTATCTTTCCATTGAGCAGCTGACGGACCAATACAGAAAAAAAGCAGCCGGAAAGGAGAACCGGGAGAATTCTTCCGGACTCTCCTTCCAGGAGATTCTGAGGCAGAGGAGCAGGGGAGCGGAGGAAGCCGGGGACTTAAGGTTTTCCAAGCATGCTCTCAACCGGCTGAATGACCGCAACATCGAGCTTGACAATCTGCAGCTTGAAAGGCTGAAGGCAGGTGCCGAGAAGGCGGGAGAAAAGGGCATCCGGGACTCCCTGGTGATTGTAGACCAGTTGGCGTTCATTGTGAACGTGCCCAATAAGACGGTAGTCACTGCAATGGACAGTACGGCAACAGACGAAAACATATTCACAAATATTAACGGGGCGGTAATCGCGTAACCGGACCTGACAGGAGGTTATGGCTTCCCGGACGACGGAAGGGAAGCGAGCCCCGTTCCAACAGGAGGAACAAGCACTATGATGAGATCACTTTACTCTGGCGTGGCAGGACTGAAGACACACCAGACCAAGATGGACGTTATTGGTAACAATATTGCAAACGTAAACACCACCGCATACAAGGCAAGCTCGATCGTATTCAGCGATCTGATGAGCCAGACGACCCAGAGAGCCAGCGGTCCCAATGCCACCACCGGGGCGGGCGGTGTCAATGCCAGACAGATTGGTCTGGGCGTAAAGAGCGGTGCCATCAATATTAACATTACGGGACAGGGCTCAACCCAGTCCACGGGAAATCCTTTTGACGTGATGATCAACGGCAGCAACTTCTTTGTGGTAAACAACGGCAGGGAGAACTTCTTCACCAGGGACGGCTCCTTTTATGTTGACGGGGCGGGCAACCTTGCCATGACCAGCTTGGGATACAACGTCATGGGCTGGCAGGTGGATCCGGAGACCGGCAATATCAAGAAGGATACCGTGTCTGCACTGCGCATCATGAGCGCGGCTAATATGACCTATCCTCCCGAGGCTACCTCCCAGGCATACCTGTCCGGTATCATCGACAAGAACGATACGGACGTTACCAGCGAGAACGGCAGGGTGGTAAACCTGAAATTCTTTGATTCCCTGGGCTACAGTTATACGGCAAAGTTCAAATTCAGACAGTCCGGCGTCAAAGAAGAATACAGCATGGAGCTGGATAAGATTCTGGACTCCACAGGCGAGGAAGTGGAGCTGACACCGGAGGTGAAGCAGGCTATTTTCGGAGGCGCTACCCAGGCGATCCAGCAGGTGAACACCAAGGTGAGCTTAAAGAAGGGATACAGCTGGACCAGTAACGACGAGCTTACCAGTGCAGGCGAGACGATTAAGCTGAGTGAGATATTTGACGCCAACGGTAATATTATAACAAGTACAAATATAGTTGCAGGTTCCAATCCTCAGGAGACGGAAGCTGAGAGAGCGCAGCGGGAACTGGACGCCTTGGCGGCTGCTTACGGCCATGAGGGTTCTACGGATGATTTCCTCAATCTGTGTGTGTCTTTTGGTGACGGTACGGCTGCGGATCCGAAGGTAAGCTGGAGTATCAAGCAGCTGCTGCTGCAGCAAAGAGGGGTGAACCCGGGTGCTCCCGTTAAACTGGAACCTTCGAATGCAACTGCTCCCAATGCGCCTGCAAGTACGCTCAATCAGCTGGGTGACAAGAACGACGGCTCCGCCTTTACTTCCGATGCCAGAGTATTTGACGGCCATACGGTGGTCTTTAACCATAAGACCGGTTTGCTGGAGTCAGTGGACGGTTCTACCACGGACTTTAACGTGAGGCTGAACCTGAATTCCGCAGGACTTACGCCTCCCGCTGCAGGCGGTGATGCGGCAAACGAGGAGAATAACCCTATGGGGAATTTCTCCAATATTGTCATAGATCTTTCCGAGATTACCATGCTGAACAACAAGGGAACCTCTACCATCAGCGCTACCAACGGCAGCAATGACGAGCAGACCCTGGGGATGGGTTCCGGACGTGCTTTGGGCGACATGATCGGCGTGTCCATAGATCAATCCGGACTGATCTACGCAAGCTACGACAATGGTATGACCAGGCTTCTGGGCCAGATTGCCACGGCAGCCTTTGCAAACGCATCCGGTCTGGAGAAGAAGGGAGATAACCTGTATTCTGCAACCTTGAACTCCGGTGAGTTTGACGGGATTGGCGAGGACATTACTGCCAACGGCGGATATATGTCTACCGGCCAGCTGGAAATGAGTAATGTGGACCTGTCTTCGGAATTTACGGAAATGATCACCACACAGCGTGGTTTCCAGGCAAACAGCCGTATCATTACGGTGTCGGATACTCTTCTGGAAGAATTAACTAATTTAAAACGTTAAATTATACTACCTAAATTCTAGAAAGTGTGTTATAATAGGGGCGGACTGCTTTCCGTCCCTATGTTATTGATTGTGGGGATCCTGTATTTCGGGGAATCCGCTTTCTGTGCAGGGACGATTGAGGAGAGACTGTGTATGATCGAGGTGACAAAGCTGAATGGGATTAAAATACTAGTAAACCCGCATTTACTTGAAACTGTTGAGGAAACGCCGGATACGGTGCTTACTTTGACCACAGGAAAAAAAATAATTGTAAAAGAAAGTAGACAAGAGATAAAAAATCTTGTAAAATTGTACAGAAAGGACATTTTTGCGGAATAGCCTGCAGAAATACATAATGGTAGGTGATCGGTATGGACATAGCATCTTTATTGGGACTGATTCTTTGCTTGGCAATGCTTGTTTTCGGTATCCTTGACGCGGTGGATTACAATTTCGCGGTAGTGGCGAAGGAATATCTGGATTTTCCCTCGGCGATTATTACTTTCGGCGGTGCCTTTTCAGCTACACTTTTGTCTCACAGCCTGGCCGACTTTGTCGGCGGCCTGAAGAGCTTTACTTTGATTTTTAAGGCGCAGGCCATCAATACCGGGGAGATGATACAGAAGATCATTGACTTATCCAACGTGGCAAGAAAGGAAGGCCTGCTTTCTCTGGAGGAGGCGGCGTCGGATATGGATGAGCCCTTCCTGAAGAAGGGAATTCTGTTGATTGTGGACGGTACGGATCCGGATCTGGTACGGGCGATTATGGAGACGGAGCTGGTGAGTATTGAAGGAAGACATAAGATTAAAATAGGTTTTTGGGATAAACTGGGTTCCATGGGTCCTGCCTGGGGTATGATCGGTACTCTGGTAGGTCTGGTAAATATGCTTTATAACATGTCGGATATGGACGCCCTGGGACCTTCCATGGCGGTGGCTCTGATTACCACCCTGTATGGTTCCCTGCTGGCAAACTGGCTCTGTATCCCCATTTCCAATAAGCTGAGTGCAGACAATGCCAGCGAGATGATGTTGAAGGAAGTTATGATCGAGGGTCTTTTGTCCATTCAGGCAGGAGAGAACCCCAGAGTCATAGAGGAAAAGCTGAAATCGTTCCTGGCCCCTGCGGACAGGACCAGCAGTGAGGAATCCGCGGGAGGTGAGGAGTAATGGCAAAGCACAAAGAGGACGCCCCGCCGCCAGGTGCACCGGCGTGGATGGCTACCTTCAGTGACCTGATGAATCTGCTGCTTTGCTTTTTTGTCATGTTGTTTGCCATGTCCACTCCGGAGGAAGCAAAGCTGGCCGAGTTTGTGGATGCCATGAATAATACGATCAGTATTTTTAACGGCGGTGCCACGGCTATCGGAGACGGAATTCTGATCAGCAACGGCGTCAGCCAGTTGAACGAGCTGGATGAGTACATCAACAGCACGGGAAAGACGGCTGACAGCGAAACGGACGGCGAGGATTTCCAGGAATTTGAGCTGTCTCCGGAAGCACAGGAGTCGCTGGAGCAATTTCTTGAGCAGGAGAAGCTTCAGGAGAACGAGGAATACTCGGAGGCGATCGAAGAAATTCTTCAGGAAAACCGCATAGGAGACGAGGTAGACGTCAGTTTTACTGCGCAATTTGTGCAGTTGTCCATGAACGGAGCGCTGCTATTTGATTCCGGAAGCGCACAGCTGAAGGAGGGAGCGGCGGAAGTGCTGGCAAAAGTCAGTGTGGTTCTGGAGAGATACAGCACTGGAACCATAGAGATCATGGGACATACGGACAATGTTCCGCAGTCGGGAGCAAAATATGCCGACAACGAGGAACTTAGCAATGCCAGGGCATTGGCCGTGTTCTATTACCTGCAGGAGAATGCACTGCTTGATCCTGCTAATATCAAGCATTCCGGTATGGGTGAGAGAGAGCCTGTGGCGGATAACTCCACACCGGAGGGCAGAAGCCTGAACCGTAGGGTGGAAATCAGAATATACAGCCCGTCTCAGAATTAACGGGAAGAATATTTCAGACAAGATTTTAAAAGAATGAAAACAGACAGAGGGACGTAAACATTATGAAGAAGAATTTGCTTAGTATCCTTATCCTTGTACTGCTGATTGTGAATATTGCGCTGACCGCGGTCATGATGATCAGCGTGACCGGGACCAACAAGAAAACGGCGGAGCTGGTCACCAGTATTGCCACGGTTTTGAATCTGGAGCTGTATAATCCGGGAGGGATTCCTCTGGCGGATGTACCTTTGTCCGAGACGGAGACCTATGACATGACGGAACTGATGATTCCGTTAAAGCGTTCTACCATAGTCAACGAGGACGGAACCACAGAGGTCAGCTCAAAACAGCCGTATATCATGTTTACGCCTTCAATTTATCAGAATATGAAGCATGAGGACTACAAGACTTACGGCGGAGCGGAGAAGATGGCAACCAGAGCCACTATGATCCAGGATGTGATCACCGATGTGGTTCGCGAGCATACCCTGGAAGAATGTCAGGAGGATCTTGAAAGTATCCGCGACGAGATCCTTGAGGAGATACAAAAGCTGTTCGACTCCAACTTTATCTTTAAGATCGGTCTTAACGGGATAAAATTCGGGTGATCTTCGACGGAGATTTAAGGCATCGACAGGAGGTGAACATGCGTGGGCGAGGTACTGTCCCAAAACGAAATAGATAATCTGCTGGCGGCTCTGTCTGCGGGTGAACTCGATGTTGACCAGATGCAGGAGAGCGAAGAAAAACAGGTAAAGGATTATGACTTCAGGCGCCCGACGAAGTTCTCCAAGGAGCATCTGAGGACTTTGGAGATTATATTTGAACATTACAGCCGGCTGATTTCCACGAATCTTCCGGTGTACCTGAGGAAAAACGTACAGGTTTCCGTGTCAAGTTCGGAGACGGTGACTTTTAACGAGTTTACAAATGCACTTTCAAACCCTGTTATTTTAGGTATTATCAATTTTGCGCCGCTGAACGGACAGATCATAGTGGATCTGGCCACGAATCTGGGCTATGCCATGCTGGATCGTATGTTGGGCGGGAGCGGAATTCCGCTGGAAAAAAGCAGAGATTTTTCGGAGATTGAGCTGACGATCATACAGAAAATATTGATCATGTTTACACAGCTCTTAAGGGATCCGTGGAAAAATGTAATCGATGTGAACCCGGTTCTTCAGAGACTGGAGACGAATCCACAGTTTGCGCAGGTGATTGCTCCCAATGATATGATAGCAATTATAACGCTGACCATGAAGATCGGGGACGTGGAAGGTTTTATGAATATCTGTCTTCCTTTCTTTACATTGGAAGATGTCATGGATAAGCTGAATACCAAGTATTGGTTTTCTACCATGCAGGAGAATCATGATGAAAATTATGAGGAATACATTGAAGCGCTGATACGCAAGGTGGATATTCCCATCAGAGCAGTACTCGGCAAGACTGTTGTATCTGTCAGTGATTTTATGGGCCTGCAGGTGGGAGACTGTATCCGCCTTGACTCCAGGGTGGATGAGGATATGAACATATATGTAGGTAATATCAAAAAGTTTACCGCGTTGCCTGGCACTGAAAAAGATTCCTACGCAGTCAGGATTACGTCAGTCATCAAAGAGGAGGAGTAGACAATGGATGGAATGCTGTCGCAGGATGAAATAGAAGCTCTCTTAAACGGCATGGATCTGTCCGGGGAAGAGGCACCGGAGGGCATAGGGAGCAATGAAGAGGTGACAGAGATCCCCAGCAGCGAGGCAGGTGCAGGGGAGGAACTGCCGGAAGAAGTCCTGACAGATATGGAGAAGGACGCCATCGGCGAGGTCGCCAATATCAGTATGGGATCGTCTGCAACGACGCTGTATTCTCTGGTGAACCGGAAGGTAAATATTACAACTCCCGTCGTGAGTTCCGCTACCTGGAGTACACTGCTGGGTGATTACGAGAAGCCCTGTGTATTTATTCAGATTAAATATACTGTGGGGCTGGACGGAACCAATATCCTGGTGCTCAAGGAACATGATGTAAAGGTCATTACGGATTTAATGATGGGCGGAGACGGTACCAATACCGACGGGGAGTTGGGAGAGCTGCATCTGAGTGCAATATCAGAAGCTATGAACCAGATGATGGGTTCTGCCGCAACCTCTCTTTCTACTATGCTGAAGAAGACGATAGACATCAGTCCCCCGGAGGCATCTCTGTTGGATTTGACCCAGGTTAAGAACGGCGAGGAAATATCACCGTTTCTGGGAGGCACATTTATTAAGATTGCGTTCAGAATGCAGATTGACGAGCTGGTGGACAGTACGATAATGCAGCTGTATCCCGTAGGATTCGCCCGCGGGATTGTATCTACCTTCATGGGCAATCAGGACGACAGTGCGCCGGCTGCTCAGCCGGAGCCGACACCGGCAGCCAGTCCTCAGTCAACGGTTGCACAGAGTCCTCAGGCAGATATGAGTATGGGTTCTCAGATGGGAATGAACCCTCAAATGGGAATGAATCCTCAGATGGGAATGGCACCCCAGATGGATATGAATGCTATGGCCATGCAGGGAATGGCACCTATGGGGATGGCGTCCATGGGAATGTATCCTCAGGGGATGCAGATGGCGCCCATGGGAATGGCACCCCAGATGATGGGGATGGCAGCTCCGAGCACGATGCAGAACGTCAATGTCCAGCCGGCACAGTTTCAGAGCTTTGGCAGCGACGGGAGACCGATCCAGGGTCAGGAAAATATCGGGCTGATCATGGACGTGCCGCTGGAGGTTACTGTGGAGCTTGGAAGAACGTCCAAGTCGATTTCCGAAATTCTTAATTTTGCACCTGGTACGATCATTGAACTGGATCGGATTGCCGGAGAACCTATAGATGTATTGGTAAACGGAAAGTTCGTTGCCAGAGGCGAAGTCGTTGTAATAGAAGAAAGCTTTAGCGTCAGAGTCACAGAGATTATTAAATAGTAGGAGGATGTTTTAATGGCAAAGAATATTTTGGTATGTGATGATGCGGCGTTCATGAGAATGATGATAAAGGATATTCTCAGCAAGAACGGCTACAATGTTGCAGGAGAGGCCGAAAACGGCATGAAGGCGGTGGAGAAATTCAAGGAAGTCACCCCTGATCTTGTGCTGATGGACATTACCATGCCTGAGATGGACGGTATTGCTGCACTGAAGGAAATCAAGAAGCTGGACGCAGGCGCTAAGGTGATCATGTGTTCCGCAATGGGCCAGCAGGCGATGGTTATCGAGTCCATTCAGGCAGGCGCTAAGGACTTTATCGTAAAGCCTTTCCAGGCAGAACGTGTCCTTGAGGCTGTGAAGAAGGTTGTGGGCTGATGGCGGTTCTTCTGGCAGGGAGAACGGACAGTTATGCCCAGCTCATTGCCTTACTGGTGGTGTTTGTACTGGTGCTGGGAGCTACAGCGCTGGTTACCAGGTGGATAGCCAATTACCAGAAGCAGCAGAATGTCAATGTCAATGTGGAGGTCATTGAGACCACGCGTATAGCCAGTAACAAGTATATTCAGATCGTGCGGATCGGAGAGACCTATGTGGCGTTTGCAGTTTGCAGGGACACAGTCACGCGATTATGCGAGATACCGAAGGATCAGTTAAAGGCGGGCAGGTCCGTTCAGGGAAGCCTTCTTCGCTCCGCAGGTTTTAAAGAGCTGCTTGACAGAGCGGCTAAAAAGAGTGTCAGGGATTCGGTCGAAGCAGAGGATAGTCAGCCAGATGATAAGGAATAAGCCGAAATTAAAGCGAATAGTGACGATAATATGCCTGCTGGTCACGGTGGGCATATTGTGTATCCAAAATTCCATAATCGTCCGGGCATCAGGAAATCAGACCGGAGAACAGGAAAGATCTACCGTTCTGAATCCGTCCGGGACAAGCAAGACCCAGGAGGAATTAAATAATCTGAACACGGGTAATACTTTTACCCTTACCTATAATGACGGAAACGGGGAGATGAACGGTGCGCTGAGGATATTTCTGACGCTGACGCTGATTGCCCTTGCACCTTCCATCATTATCATGATGACGTCCTTTACCAGGATCATCATTGTACTTCATTTCACCCGAGCGGCGCTTAATACCCAGACAGCACCACCCAACCAGGTGCTTATAGGCCTTGCACTCATTTTGACCTTTTTCATTATGGAGCCGACGATCAACCAGATCAACGAGCAGGCAATCAAGCCTTTCGAGGCGGGTGAGCTGACCCAGGAGGAGGCAATCGAGGCGGGAATAGAGCCTTTAAGAGAGTTTATGTATCCGCAGACCCAGGTGAAAGATGTGCAGCTGTTCATGGATATTGCCGGAAGGGAGTGGGACGGCAGGAATGCCTCCATTCCTATGTCAGTGCTGCTGCCCAGCTTTATATTAAGCGAGCTGCGGCTGGCATTTTGGATAGGATTTATGATTTATATACCGTTTATCGTGATAGACATGGTGGTGGCATCCACACTGATGAGTATGGGGATGATGATGCTGCCCCCCACCACGATTTCCATGCCCTTTAAGATTCTGCTGTTTGTGCTTGCAGACGGATGGGGGCTTGTGATTAAGAATTTGGTGGAGACGTTCTACTGAGACTGCAGAAAAGCGGAGAAAGGAAGGCAGATAGATGACAACAGAGGCAATTTCCGATATGGCCCAGGAAGCACTTTTTCTGATTATCAAGACGGCGATGCCGGTTCTGCTGGTATCCTTAATTATCGGTCTTGCCGTCAGTATTTTCCAGACGGTGACTTCGATCCAGGAGCAGACACTGACCTTTGTGCCGAAGATTGTCTGCGTGTTTATTGCGTTGATTTTGTTTGGGCCCTGGATGATGAACAGTATGGTACAGTTTATGGTGGATTTATGGAGTACCTTCAGCATTTATGCAAATCAATAGCCGGGAATGAGCAGGTATGATAAATTTTTCGTTTTCTCTGTATGATCTGGAATATTTCCTGTTGATCCTTACGAGAATATCCTGTTTTGTCTTTGTGGCTCCTTTTTTCAGTATGCGGAACACGCCCATGCGGATCAGGGTGGGGATCAGTTTTTTTACCGCCATGCTTCTGTATCAGTCGCTGGCTCCGGCGGCCGTGGTAGAATATGGCACGGTGCTGGAATATGCCGTTATTGTCATAAAAGAGGCAATTGTTGGGCTGCTGGTGGGGCTTGGGGCGTCCATCTGTACCGCCATCATGAATTTTGCGGGGGCAATAGCGGATATGGAAACGGGCTTGTCCATGGTGACCCTGATGGATCCTTCGTCCCGGGAGCAGAGCAGTATAACAGGTGTGTTTTACCAGTATGTGCTGATGCTTCTCATGATAGCCACGGGAATGTACCGTTATTTGTTTGCAGCGTTGGCGGATACTTTTACACTGATCCCGGTAAACGGTGCGGTATTTCACGGTGACAGGCTGGTGGATGCCATGCTGCAGTTTTTGGAAGATTATATCATTATCGGCTTTCGAATCGTGCTGCCCATATTCTGTACCATCCTGCTGTTAAACGCTGTTCTTGGCGTGCTGGCAAAGGTATCGCCGCAGATGAATATGTTTGCCGTAGGTTTGCAGCTGAAGATCCTGGTCGGGCTGGGAGTATTTTATCTTACGGCCAATATGCTGCCGGGAATCGCTGATTTTATTTTTGAAGAAATGAAGCGTGTTATGGATTCCTTTACAGGAGCGTTACGATGATCCGATATAATTTGCAGTTTTTCGCAAAGGAAGGAATGGGCGGGGAGAAGACAGAGCCCGCCACTCAGAAAAAACTGGATGACGCCCGCAAGGAGGGACAGGTGGCCAAGAGCCGGGAGGTGGCCAACGGCCTGGGGCTGATGGCGCTGTTCCTCTGTCTGAAGTTGTTTGTGGGGCGCATCGGCAACCGGCTTCTGGAAGTATTTCCCAACGCTTATGACCGCATTCCGGACATTGCCACTTACTGGAACGGACGTATGCCGGAGAGGGATGCCAGGGCGGTGTTTTCCATGATGCTGGTGCAGACGCTGATTATTATAGCGCCGCTTCTGCTGATCGGCTTTGTGGTAGCCTTTGTCAGTGATATAATACAGGTCAAATGGGAGCCCACCTTTAAGCCCCTGATGCCGAAGTTCAGCAAGATCAGTCCGCTGAAGGGATTTAAGAAGATTTTTTCCATCAATTCGCTGGCGGAATTAATTAAATCCGTTGCAAAGATTGGCTTGATTTCGCTTATCTGTTATAATTATTTAAAGGGCAGGGAGATGCTCCTGCTGAATCTCTATGGAATGGGACTGATGCAGGCGATCAACCTCGCGGCTCAGGTGGTGATTGATCTCGGCATTCGGATTGCGGCGGTGTATATGTTTATCGCCCTGGCGGATTTTGCCTATCAGAGGGTGAAGTTCAAAAATGACATGAAGATGACCAAGCAGGAGATCAAGGAAGAGTATAAGCAGCAGGAAGGCGATCCTCAGATCAAGGGTAAGATCCGCCAGAAAATGCAGGAAGCTTCCAGGCGCCGTATGATGCAGGATCTGCCTCAGGCGGATGTGGTTATCACAAACCCTACTCACTTCGCCGTGGCTATCAAGTATGACCCGGAGGTGGCGGAAGCGCCGCTGGTCATTGCCAAGGGTGAGGATTACATGGCGGCACGTATCAAAGAGGTCGCCAGGGAGAATCATATAGAGATTGTGGAGAATAAGCCTTTGGCCCGCATGCTATACGCCAACGTGGACATCGGACAGATGATTCCGCCGGAGCTGTATCAGGCGGTGGCGGATGTGCTGGCGTTCGTATATCAGTTAAAAGGTAAAATGTGAGAAGATTTTCCGGAGCTGAATAATGTGAGGCTTTTGGAATAGGATAGAAAGGAGGAAACGGGTTTGAATCTGAAAATGGCAAAGACGGATGCGATCGTCGCGCTTTATATACTGATTGCTTTTATTATGTTTATCGTCCCGCTTCCTGCCGTACTGGTTGACGTGTGTATGGCATTTAATATTGCGATAGCGTTCACCATTCTTTTTGTGTGTATGTTTACCGAGGAAGTGCTGGATATATCCTATTTCCCGACGATTCTGCTGTTTACCACGATTTTCAGGATCGCCCTGAATGTCTCATCTACCAGGCTGATCCTTACCACGGGAGATTCCGGTAACGTGGTAAAAACCTTCGGTAAGTTTGTAGGTGGCGGTGACCTGATCGTGGGTGCAATTATTTTTATCATCCTGATACTGATTCAGTTCCTGGTCATTAACAAAGGTTCCGAGCGTGTGGCTGAGGTAACGGCGAGATTTACCCTGGATGCCATGCCTGGTAAACAGATGGCCATTGATGCGGATTTGAATACGGGAGCCATCGACGATAAGGAAGCCAAGGCGAGACGTGATAAGATACAGCAGGAGTCAAGTTTCTTCGGTTCCATGGACGGTGCCGTGAAGTACGTCAAGGGAGATGCGGTGGCAGGCCTGATTCTGACAGTCATCAACTTGGCGGGCGGTATTGCCATGGGTGTGCTGCGTCTTGGGGTGGATGCCAGCACCGCGCTGGATACTTATGGTATTCTGACCATCGGTGACGGGCTTGTGAGCCAGATTCCTTCCCTGCTGATCTCTCTTTCCACGGGTATTTTGGTCACTAAAGGCAGTAAGGAGGCGGATTTCGGTCCCGCCATTGTCAGGCAGCTCTTCGGCGTGCCCAAGGTTATGTATCTGGTGGGGGCAACCCTTGCTTTTTTGGGTGTGGTCACGGAGTTGAATACGATTCTTTTTGTGGGATTGGGGCTGCTCTTTGTAGTGGGCGGCAGGATGATGGCAGGTAGTCTGGAGATTGCCGGAATCGAGCAGGCCGTGGACGAAGAGGAAGCCGCTGCCGAGGAAATCAGGCAGCCGGAGAACGTAAACAGCCTGCTGCAGGTAGATCCTATTGAGCTGGAATTCGGGTATGGCATTATCCCTCTTGCCGATGTGAACCAGGGCGGTGACCTTCTGGACCGCGTGGTGATGATCCGAAGACAGATTGCGCTGGAGCTGGGTACCGTGGTTCCTATCATCAGACTGCGGGACAATATCCAGCTGAACCCGAACCAGTATATTATCAAGATCAAGGGAATACAGGTCAGCGAGGGAGAAATTCTTTTTGACCATTATATGGCAATGAATCCCGGATATGTGGAGGAGGAGATCACGGGTATTCCCACATTTGAACCTTCCTTCCATCTGCCGGCGATCTGGATTACCGAGAGCCAGAGGGAGCGGGCCGAGAGTCTGGGATATACGGTGGTGGATCCGCCCTCTATTATTGCAACGCATCTGACCGAGGTGATCCGGCAGTATATTGACGAGCTGCTGACCCGCCAGGATGTACAGAATCTTGTCAACAATATGAAGGAAAGCAATCCGTCGCTGGTGGAGGAGCTGGTGCCGAAGCTTCTCGGGCTGGGGGAGATCCAGAAGGTTTTGCAGAATCTGCTCAAGGAGGGTATTTCCATCAGGGATCTGCTCACCATAATGGAGACGCTTGCGGATTACGCGCCTACTACACGCGATACGGACATTCTTACGGAATATGTCCGTCAAAGCCTGAAGCGGGCGATTTCCACCAAGTATTTCCCTGCCCATGAGACAACCAGCGTGGTAACGCTGGATCCCAAGATCGAGCAGGAAATCATGGGAAGCGTCAAGCAGACTGAGAACGGTGCATTCCTGAATCTGGATCCGGGCAGATCTCGGATGATTATCGATTCTGTGGGCAAGGAGGTTCAGAAGCTGGAAAATCTGGGCAAGAGCCCGATTGTTATCACGTCGCCCATTGTACGTATGTATTTCAAGCGCCTGACGGAGGATTACTTTAAGGAACTTGTGGTGGTATCGTATAACGAGGTTGAATCTAACGTAGAATTACAGTCAGTTGGGATGGTGACGGCATAATGATAATCAAAAAATTTGTAGGAAAGACAGAGGAAGAGGCTACCGAGGCTGCCAGAAAGGAATTGGGCAGCGGGCTTGTAGTCATGAATGTAAAAACTGCAAAGAAAAAAGGATTTTCAGGAGTCTTCGGAGGTAAGCAGGTAGAGGTGACCGTAGCGTTGGAGGAAGACGGAGATTCCTTAAAGACAGTACGCAGGGAAGCACCCAGAGTGGCGGATCCCGACACGGCGAAGCTGGAGGAAGGCGTGCGTGCCGCACAGAACGCCGTCAGCGTTATGAACGAGAGCTCACAGAATATCGAGAAGAAGCTGGACAGTTTACAGACTATGCTGGTGTCTCGTTTTCAGCAGGAAGAAGCCAGGAGCGAGCCGGCACCGGAGGAGCAGGTATCTTCGGAGAGTGAGGGCAGGGAGGGCACGGCAGCTCCCGACGACGGAAGCAAAGAGCAGGATAAGTTTATCAGGCTGTTGTATAATACCATGATGGAAAATGAGGTGGATGAAAAGTATGCCAATCAGATTGTGGACGATCTGGAGAAAAGCAGAAAACCTAATCTGCCTTTTGACTATATTCTGGCCAATGTGTACCAGAAAATGATCCTGAAATTCGGAAAGGCAGAGGGGATTACCCCGGCATCAAAGGGCCCAAAGACCTTGTTGTTCATGGGACCTACGGGGATCGGAAAGACGACGACCATCGCCAAGATTGCCAGCCATTTTTCTGTGGATGAGAAAAAGAAGGTAGCGCTGCTGACCGCGGATACTTATCGTATTGCGGCAGCGGAGCAGCTGCGTACTTACGCCAACATTTTAGAGGCGCCTTTTCGGGTTATCTATTCGGAAGACGAGATCCGGACGGCAATTACGGACTTCAGGGACTTCGATTACATCTTTGTAGATACGGCGGGACATTCCCACCAGAACGAGGAGCTGCTGGAGAAGATGAAGCAGCTGCTTAAGGTGGCGAGAGAGTCGGGAGAGTGCCAGACTTTCCTGGTGCTGTCAGCGACCACCAAATATCGGGATCTGCAGCGGATCGCCATGAGCTACAAGGAGATAGACGAGTACCAGCTTATTTTTACGAAACTGGATGAAACATCTTCACTGGGGAATCTGATGAACCTGAGACTGCATGTGGAGGTGCCTATCGCCTACGTGACCTTCGGGCAGAATGTTCCGGATGATATTGAACTGTTTAATCCCCAGAAGACGGTGAAGAGCCTGCTTAGTACAGGGAGACGGGAAACTCTGAAATAAAGAGAATGCTTTGCATTCTTTAGACAATATTTGAATCTACCCAGTGTCTCCCGGAAGAATGTACTACATATTCGGAGACGATGGGGTTTTACGATGAGGAAAAGGAGGCGCCATGGATCAAGCGGAACAACTGAGAATTATTAAGGCCAGCCAGCAGCAGGCCAAACCCTTGGCCCGCGTCATCACTGTTACAAGCGGCAAGGGGGGCGTGGGAAAATCCAATACGTCCATTAATCTGGCCATCCAGTTTCGGAAGATGGATAAGAAGATTATAATTCTGGACGCGGATTTCGGGCTTGCCAATATAGAGATCATGTTTGGCACCGTTCCAAAGCACAATTTCTGTGACCTGATTTATCAGGGGATGAACATCAGGGAGATCATTACCTGGGGGCCCATGGACGTGGGATTTATTTCCGGCGGCAGCGGGATCGCGGGTATGTCGAATCTAAGCCGTGATTATCTGAATTATATCATACAGAATCTGGTGGAGCTGGACAGTATAGCGGATATTATTATTGTGGATACCGGAGCGGGAATTTCCGATGCGGTACTGGAATTTCTGGTGGCCAGCGGGGAAATACTGCTGGTAACTACGCCGGAGCCTACGTCCATTACCGATTCCTATTCTCTGCTGAAAGCACTGTACAGGCATCCCAGGTTCAGCGAGGAAGCTACCAAAGTAAAGATGATTGCCAACCGGGTGGAGAAAGAGAACGAGGGACTGGTTCTTTTTGACAAACTGAACGCGGTGGTGTCGCGATACTTAAAGATTCCCATGACTTACCTGGGGAGTGTTCCGGAGGATGTACAGCTGTTGCGGGCGGTAATGCAGCAGATGCCGGTTTCCATTCAGAATCCGGGGGCAAAATCCGCAGCGGCATACGAGAGAATGGCTCGTAAGCTCCTGGGTAAAGAAGAGGAAGAGAGACAGCCCAAGAGGGGGATGTCAGCCTTTTTCTCCCATTTGACGATCGGTAAAAAATAAAGAACGGGACGGTGGTTAGGATGGTTTCAATGCTTTCTAAATTTGTTTCGATAGGTGATAAAATTGAACTGCAGGCAGTGGGACGGGCCGGGGAAAAGCAGATGCAGCGGGACGGCAAGAAGCGGACCTTTTACAGCAGTTTGCATGATTTTTTATCGGAGGATACGCTGGAGATCACAATGCCTATGGAGCAGACAAAGCTGATTCTGCTCCCGGTGGACAGCGAGTTTGATCTGGTGTTCTATGGTTCCAGCGGGCTTTTTCAGTGTTTTGCCAGGATTATTGACAGGTATAAAAGCAATAATGTTTACCTTTTGGTGGTGGAGATGACCAGCAACCTCCGAAGATACCAGCGACGGGAGTATTATCGGTTCAGCTGTGCTCTGGAGATGTGTGCCAGAAACCTGGAGGAGGAAGAGATCCAGGCCATAGAGGAAAGCGAAAATTATATGCTGACGCCGGGGCTTCCTCTGCGCCAAAGCGTAATTGTGGACATCAGCGGCGGGGGACTGCGGTTTATCTCCTCCCAGAAGTACGAAGAAGAAAGCTTTCTTTATATCAGCTACAACCTGCTGAAAAACAATGAACAGAAGAAGTATGAGGTTGTGGGGAAGGTCTTGAGCGCCAGGGAGCTGGAAAACCGTCCCGGTACATGGGAGCACAGGGTGCAGTACTATGACATGGACCAGAAGATGAGGGAGGAAATCATTAAGTACATTTTCGAAGAAGAAAGAAAGAGCCGAAGAAAGGAAAATGATTCATGACACAGAAAAAAATTCTAATCGTTGATGATTCTGCACTCATGAGAAGAGTTCTCTGTGATATAATTGAATCAGATGAAAGATTCCGCGTTGTGGCCAGGGCTACAAACGGGCTGGAGGCGCTTGATCTGCTTGGCAGGAATCAGTATGATGCGGTGGTTCTCGACGTGAACATGCCGAAAATGAACGGCATTCAGTTGCTGGAGAAGCTGCGGGATAACAGGATCCGGGCAAGGATTATGATGGCCAGCACGGATACCAGGGAGGGCGCGAAGCTGACTCTGGACGCGCTGGAGCTGGGAGCCCTTGATTTCATACATAAGCCGGACAGTGCAGGGGATTGTCGTGTGGAAACCTTCCGGAAAAGCTTTCTGGAGGTTTTGGAGGTTGTGGTAAACAGCCAGCTGCCGGAGCTGGAGTCCCGGGAGAAGCAGCAGGAGAGCAGGCTGGTCACAGCCAGGATGGCGGATATTGCCAGAAAGTATTCTGCCAAGGCACCGGGTACTAAGATAGTTGCCATCGCAAGCTCCACAGGCGGGCCTAAAGCCCTGCAGGAGGTAATCACCAGGCTCCCGGCAGAGCTGGATGCACCGGTGCTGCTGGTGCAGCATATGCCGAAAGGATTTACTGCCTCCCTTGCGGAACGATTGAATGAACTGAGCGCCATTCGTGTGAAGGAGGCCCAGGAAGGGGAAGAGCTGCAGCGGGGCTGTGTCTACATCGCCATGGGGGGCATGCACATGAATGTCAGGCGCATGGGCGGCAAGTGTACGATCCACTATACGGACGAGCCCAACAGGGAGGGAGTCAAGCCCTGCGCAAATTATATGTACGAATCCCTGGCTGACAGCTATTACGACAAGATCGTCTGTGTCGTTATGACGGGAATGGGGGCAGACGGAACGGAAGGAATCAGAAATCTGGAAGCCAAAAGGCCGGTTCATGTAATCTCTCAGAGTCAGGCGACCTGTACGGTGTACGGTATGCCAAAGGCGGTGGTTACGGCAGGGTTGTCGGATCAGGTAGTACCGCTGGACCAGATTGCACAGGAAATCATCTTAAATGTTGGTGTGAAAGCATAGCCACAAAAGAAAGGGATGGGGGTAAGCAGAATGGATGTAAATCAGTATCTTGAAATCTTCCTTGACGAGACGAAGGAACATTTACAAAATCTGAACACGCAGATTTTGGAGCTGGAATCTGATCCGGAGGGGGAGGATACCGTTAATGAGATTTTCCGGGCGGCGCATTCGCTGAAGGGTATGGCGGGTACCATGGGTTACAAGAGAATGCAGAACCTGACTCATGATATGGAGAATGTGTTCTCGGAAGTGCGCAACGGAAATATTAAGGTACAGCCTAAGCTGATTGACGTTCTTTTCCAATGTCTTGACGCGTTGGAGGAGTATACCGAAAATATTCAGAATAATGCCGATGAAGGAACCAATGATAATGAGGCATTGATTAAGCAGCTGAATAATATTTTAAATGAAGAAAATGCCGGGGGATCCGCGCCGAAGAAGGAAGCGGCGGCAGCTGCACCTGCGTCTGCGGAGCCTGTGGGCGGAGATAAGTGGAACGATATTACACTGGACGAATCTCAGATCTCAGTGATCAAAGAAGCACAGAGTCAGGGCAAGAAGGTCTATGGCCTGAATGTGGTGGTGCAGGAGAACTGCATCCTGAAGGCAGCAAGGGCCTTTCTGGTGTTCAAGGCAGTGGAAGAGATGGCAGAGATTATTGTTTCCATGCCCAGCGCCCAGGATGTGGAGGATGAAAAGTTTGATCGTGACTTTACACTGATCTTGCTTTCCGATGCGGAGATTGGCAGAATTATAACGGCTGCCGAAAGCGTGTCCGAGATCGAAAAGGCTTTTGGAGCTCCCATTTTACTGGAAGAAAACGAATCCTACAGAAAGATAGAAGCGTCGGAGAAGGCGGAAGCGGAGGAGAAAGAAAAGGAGAAGGAGCTGCCTGCAGAGGCGTCAGCCACTGCAGAGGCTCATGCGGCGCCTGCTGCGGCGCCTGTTCAGACGGCACCTGCAAAGCAGGATACAAAGAAAGTGTCAAAGCCGGTGGTGAACCGGACTGTCCGTGTGGATATTGAAAAACTGGATTCCCTGATGAATCTGGTCAGTGAGCTGATCATTGCCAAGAATTCCCTGGTATCCGTATCCAGTCAGGAGCAGACCAATACCAACAGTGCTTTTAACGAGCAGATTGAGTATCTGGAGCAGGTGACCACCAACCTTCATGAGTCAGTCATGAAAGTGCGGATGGTTCCTATCGAGAGTGTGGTAAACAAGTTCCCCAGGATGATTCGCGACCTTTCCAAGAAGCTGGATAAAAAGCTGGAGCTGTACATGACCGGTGAGGAGACCGAGCTGGATCGTACCGTGGTGGATGAGATCGGAGACCCTCTGATGCACCTGTTAAGAAATTCCGCGGATCATGGGATCGAGTCTGCCGAGCTGCGTGCCGAAAGGGGGAAGCCTTCGGTGGGGTCTATTTTCCTGGATGCTTATCAGGACGGCAACAACGTGGTCATTGAGGTCAGGGACGACGGAAACGGCATTGACACTGACGCGGTAAGGGATAAGGCTATCGAACGCGGCTCCATCACTCCCGAGCAGGCAGCCAATATGACAGAAAAGGAGATTGTTAATCTGTTGTTCCTTCCCAGCTTTTCAACGGCGAAGAAGGTTACGGATGTCTCGGGAAGGGGCGTGGGTCTTGATGTGGTGCGTTCCAAGATCGAATCCTTAAGCGGAGAGGTGGAGGTCAAGACCAAGCTGGGCGAGGGAAGCACATGGACCATCAGACTGCCTCTGACGCTGGCGATCATTCAGGCGCTGATGGTGGTGGTGGGAGAAGAAAAATATGCTATTTCCCTGGGCTCCATCCAGACCCTGGAGGACATTCTGCCCACCGATGTGAAGCTGGTACAGAATAAAGAGGTGATCCATCTGCGGGGACAGGTGATTCCTTTGATTCGCCTGAACGAGGTGCTGGATGTGGAGAGCAAAAAGGCGGCAGATGAGAACCTGATCGTTGTAATTGTTAAGAAAGGTGATAAGATGGCAGGGCTTGTGATCGATGAGCTGATCGGTCAGCAGGAAATTGTCATTAAGTCTCTGGGCAAATACATCAAGCAGTGCAAGTTTATCAGTGGCGCAACCATTCTGGGCGACGGTGAAATCGCTTTGATTCTGGATGCCAACGCGCTGATTTAGGAAAGGGGGAGCAGACGGATATGGAAGTCAGTAAAAGCACGGTACAGGAACTGCTCGTGGAAGAAGGAAAAGCAGCTGCGGAAGCACCCATTCAGTTTATTGTCATCAGGCTGGGTGAGGAGCAGTATGGAATCGACATCCGCAACATTGATAATATTGTGAAGATGCAATCTATTACGCGAATCCCCAAGATGCCGGATTTCCTCAAGGGCGTGATTAATATGAGAGGTGAGGTCATCCCCGTTATCAGCATACGACGCAAGATGGATCTGGAGGATGATGTGATTACCAAGCTGACCAGAATCATTGTCGTAAAGCTGGAACAGGAGGGCAATGTAGGATTCCTGGTAGACGAGGTGAAGGAGGTTGTGGCGCTTTCTGCCGACGAGATCGAAAAGATCACGTACAATGCAAAGGAAGAGAAGTCGAGCCTGATAAACGCTGTCGGCAAGCACAACGAAGAATTGATTTCCCTTTTTGACCTGAACACAATCAGCCTGGAGGAAAATTAGGATTATAGAGATAAGGAGAATAGTTTCATGGCAAACATGAGCTTAGAGCAGGTTACTGAAACATATTATGACGTTTTGAAGGAGCTGGGAAATATCGGGGCCGGAAATGCAATGACAGCGTTGTCGCAGATGCTGCAGTGCAAGGTCGATATGAAGGTACCCCAGGTCAGGCTGCTTGAATTCACGGAAGTTGGTGAGATGATGGGCGGCGAAGAGCTGATTATGGTGGGCGTGTTCCTGGGCGTTGAAGGTGACATAACGGGAAGCATGATGTTTATGGTGGAGGAGCAAACCGCACGTCATCTGATCCAGAAGATCACCATGGGCATGCTGCCACCCGGAAGCGAATTTGAGGAGATGGGGCTTTCGGCCATGAAGGAAGTGGGAAACATCATTACCGGTGCTTACCTGAATTCATTGTCCACGCTGACAAATCTGAAGATATTCCCCACCCCACCGGCGCTGACCGTGGATATGGCGGGAGCAATTTTAAGTGTACCGGCAATTCAGTTCGGTATTTTCGGCGATAAGATCCTTCTGATTCAGTCGCAGTTTCATGACGAGATACAGTTGGACGGATACTTTATACTGATTCCCGATATGGAGTCTTACGCGAAGATATTGACATCACTGGGATTACCTGTAGTGTGACGAAAGGAATTTCCGGGTATCTATTGAAAACTAAGAGAAACAAGAGAAGCGGGAATGAAGCATGAGTGAGATTATTAAAGTTGGAATGGCAGACTTGAAGACTTGCGTAAGCCCCGACGGAGTGACAACTCTGGGACTTGGTTCTTGTGTGGGAATCGCGATCAGGGATCCGCAGACGAAGATCGGCGGATTGGCACATATTATGTTACCGGACAGTACGGCAATGCGGAACGGTCAGCTGAATGTCGCAAAGTTTGCAGATTCGGGGATTGAAGAGCTTGTCCGGCAAATGGAGAGGTTGGGTGCAGTGCGCAGGCGTATGGTTGCAAAGATTGCCGGAGGCGCTACGATGTTCCCTTTTCAGGGACAGGGCAGCAGCATGAATGTGGGGCAGGTTGGCGACAGGAATGTGGAGGCGACCAAAGCAAAGCTGAAGGAGCTGAAAATACCGATCATTGCACAGGACACAGGGAAGAATTATGGGAGAACGGTGATATTTTATCCGGAAACAGGGGACTATCTTATCCGTGCGGTAGGCCGGGCTGAATCCGTAATTTAGCGTGATGACGAAGGAATTTCAGGAATGAACAGAAAAAATTTACCGATGGTGCTGATGCTTTTGGCAGGAGCAATTACGTGTATTATTACCTTCATACAAAAATACGCCATGGTGGAGAGACTTTCCATCTTATTTGGTGTTCTGGTGCTGTTTTATCTTCTGGGCAGTATTCTGGTGTGGACCCTTAACTTTTTCGAAGAGCAGAACGAGCAGAAGCGGAAGGAAGAGGGAGAGGTCATAGAGAAAGAAGCCGAGGGAGCCGAAGGGGAATGGGAAAAGCAGGAAGATGCGGATGATCAGGCTATCGGCGGGGCTTTGGACGAGGAGGAGTAAAAAAAGACGAAAGGAGCGGCGGGTTTCATGGATGAGGCAGGCAGAAGAAAGCTGTTGGAAGAGTATTCAAAGGCAAAATCACCGGAAGCCAGGGAAAAGCTTATTTTGGAATTTGCTCCGCTTGTGAAGATTGTGGCAGGACGTCTCAGCATGTATCTCGGATATAATGTGGAGTATGACGACCTTGTAAGCTATGGTATTTTCGGATTAATTGATGCCATTGATAAATTTGACTGCTTTAAGGAGGTCAAGTTTGAAACCTATGCAAGTCTGCGGATTCGAGGGGCCATTCTGGATCAGATCCGTAAGATGGACTGGATTCCCAGGACGATACGGCAGAAGCAGAAGAAGATTGAGACAGTCATCAGAGAGGTGGAACAGGCTACCGGCCATGCGGCTACTGACGAGGAGATTGCGGCAGGGCTGGGAATCTCGGGAGATGAATATCTGGAATGGCAGTCACAGATGAAAATCACAGGTCTGGTCTCCCTCAATGAATATATGGAGCAGGGGAGCGACGTGTCTCAGGATTATGGCAGGCATACGACCGCAAGGTTTGAGTCTCCGGAAGAGCGAATCGAAAAGGAAGAACTGGCGAAGGTTCTGGGAGACGCTCTGCAGCTGCTTACCGAGAAAGAACAGAAGGTAATTACGCTGTATTATTATGAAGAACTGACATTAAAAGAAATCAGCAGCATTCTGGAGGTTTCGGAGTCCAGAGTGTCTCAGCTGCATACGCGGGCTTTACAGAAAATGAAGACAAAAATGGGAAACTACATGGGTATTTTGACAGATAACTAGTGTGCTGTACAGTGCACTGGTCTCGTCCTGCAACGGAAAGCGGCCTCGGGCCGACGCACATTCATGGGAGAAGACTATGCGGAATGGTTATTTTCAATTGGTAAATTATGAGAACGGCTATGGCTTGAAGCTGTTTCCTCCGGATGAAACGGGAGACGTGCTGCGGGTAGGGGAGATCGCCGACTATCTCGACGGGTATGGAATTGCATACGATCGCAACAAACTGGAAATGATGGTCATGGATGAGAAGGAGGCGGTGTACTATCTCGGAAACGAGCCCTGTCCGGCATATCCGGAATCCTATATGCTGGATATTGCGGAAGACAATATGTTAGCAACGGTAAGGTTTATTCCCCCGACGGAAGCAGGGAGCAGGATCACTCTTGATGATTTCTTAAGGGATCTTCGGCTGCGGGACATTGTGTATGGTATACAGATGGAAGGCCTGCAGGAACATTTTCAGTCCGGTGGTCTCTATGGTAAGGACATTGTCCTGGCCAAGGGCAAGGAGCCAACGTCCGGCGAGGATGCCCGCATTGAGTATTTTTTTAATACAGAGACCCACAGGCGTCCCAGAGTATGCGAGGATGGCAGTGTGGATTATTTCACGTTGACCACCATCAACCAGTGCAAGAAAGGGGACGCTCTGGCGCGGATTGTCCCCGAGGTTTGGGGAATTGACGGCAGCGATATACACGGTAACCGGTTAAAAGCGAAGGAACCAAAGCGGATTACTTTGAAATTCGGCCAGAACATCGGACTTTCCGAAGACAAGCGGACGATCTTTACCCAGGTGGACGGACATGTGACATTGCTGGAGGATAAGGTGTTCGTGTCTGACGTTTATGCGGTGAAGGACGTGGACGTCTCCACCGGCAATCTGGATTACCAGGGGAGTATTCAGATCGACGGGAATGTGAATGCCAATTTCGAGGTGAAGGCCGGAGGAAACGTAATTATAGAGGGCCTGGTAGAGGGGGCGAAGATCATTGCGGGGGGCTGCATTACCATCGGAAAGGGAATGAACGGCGCTGCAGGCGGAATGCTGAAGGCAGGCGGTGACGTGATGGTAAAGTTTCTGGAGAATGCCAGAGTTGTGGCCGGCGGTTTCGTACATTCCGGCGCAATTTTACATAGCCGGGTATCCGCGGGGACGGAGGTCATCGTGGAGGGAAAGAAGGGCTTGATTGTGGGCGGCTATGTGCAGGCGGCCAAAAGGATTGAGGCCAAGTCCATCGGTGCCAGCATGGGTGCCACTACCATCCTGGAAGTAGGCGTCAATCCCCTGATCAAAACTCAGTACACCAGGCTTCAAAAGACCCAGGCAGATACCCTGAAGACGGTACAGAATGCGGAGGTGATACTGGAAACCTTCAAGGAAAAGATGAAGAAGGGAGCACAGTTCAACGAGAGCCAGCTGAAATATATGAAGACCGTGGCAGCCCTGGTGGAGGAGAAGACGGGGGAGCTCAAGGAGTTGGATATTCGGCTGGAGAAACTGCGCAAAATGATGGAGACCCAAAAGCAGGCGGAAATTTTAGTGAATAATGAGATGTATCCGGGAACAACGATTATCATAGGAGACGCGACCAAGACGATCCATACCAGCTATCATTACTGCAAGTTTGTGCGGGATCGGGGAGAGGTCAAAATGATGTCCCTTTAAAAGGCAATATATGCGGGCAAGGGGGTACAGGTATGGCATTCAGCTCCATAGAATTGACGACGGTGTCAAGGGCACAGGACTATTCTACGATCAAACAGAATGAGGATAATAAAGCCTTTGCAGATCAGAGCAACGGGCAGTTTCAGGTGCAGAAAAATGAGCAGAAGCTGACAAAAGAGGTGCATAGCGGTGATGATGCCCGGTGGTCTGGGAAAAAGCAGGATGCCCGGGATAAGGGCAGCAACGAGTATCGCGGCGACGGCGGAAAGCGCCGGAAACAGCCACCCAGGGAACAGATGGTGGTGAAGGAGAAGAAGAGCTTTGACATTAAAATCTGATGTGAGGGGGACATCGGAAGGAACAGGCAGCGTAAAGGATCGTGACGCTGCGGAAAAGGAATGAGAAGATGGAGATTACGGAGATTGTCCTGCTGGCTGCGGGCGGAATCATATTTATATTGAGCTTTCTGATCCCGGATAAGAAGGGCGAGGTCTCAGAACAGTCCAAGGCGCTGATGAAAAGTGAAATTGCGGATATGGTGAGCAATGAGATGGAGAGTATCAAGGGCCAGGTGGACGACGCGGTGGAGGAGGCAGTAACCTATGCCATGGAAAAAACGGAACGTTCCCTGGAGCGGCTTTCCAATGAGAAAATTATGGCGGTGAGCGAGTATTCCGATACCGTCCTCTCGGAGATCCACAAGAACCATGAGGAAGCCATGTTCCTTTATGATATGCTCAACAGCAAGCACAGTAACCTGAAGGAAACGGTCTCCACGGTAGACCGTACGGTGAAAGAGGTAGAAGAACGGGTAAACGGCCTGATAGCGATGGCCAGTGTGCCGGCAGTTCCGACGGTAGTGACTGGAGCGGAGAGCCAGCCTGTGGCTGCCCCGCGGGTGGCAGCAAGGCCCGTGCCTGTTCCATCGGCATCCATGCCGGAGATGCCCCAGCCACCTGCTCAGTCGGCACTGGCAAGATTGGCGGCGGCACAGGCGCGTGGGGCACAGCCGCTGACAGTGGTGCAGGCGTCTTCTGTACCAATGGCTTCCATGTCAGTGCCTTCCACGTCGCAGACGTCTATTGCACCGACTGCCGTGCCGGCGGCGCCTGTTTCACAGACCGCACAGCCCGCTGTTACTGACGGCAGGGTAAGCTTTCTGCAGGAGAAGGCGGCTGAAGGGCGGAATAATAACGAGAGGATATTGGAGCTTTATAACCAGGGCAAATCCAAAGTGGCTATCGCAAAAGAACTGGGCCTTGGTGTCGGTGAAGTAAAGCTGGTCATTGATCTGTTCAGGAACCAATAGAGATACTTCTAAGCGGAATCATGGAGGCTGGAGTGAAATTGAAGTTTTATTTGAGAGGGCTGGGCATCGGTATTGTGGTGACAGCCCTGATTATGGGAATAGCTACAAAGGACAAGCTGCCGCTGACGGATGCCGAGATCAAGGCTGCCGCTGCAAAGCTGGGTATGGTGGAGAGTGATTCCTTAAGGCTGACGGATCTGGATCAGGATGGGAAGGATTTCGATTCGCCGTCGGACCCCGACACGGCCGGGGGAACAACCACGCCGGAACCGGAGTCGGATCCCGGCACGGCCGGGGGGACAACCACACCGGAGCCGGAGTCGGATCCCGGCACGGCCGGGGGGACGATCACGCCGGAGCCGGAGTCGGATCCCGGTACGGCCGGAGGGACGATCACGCCGGAACCGGAGTCGG
>CANPOY010000011.1 GCA_947575805.1 uncultured Lachnospiraceae bacterium | reverse complement strand
AATATCTACGGGAACTTGTAAAGCCTTTTCCATCTCCTTTACGGTAATATCATCCAAAAAGATCCCCTCATCTACCCTTACCATATTTTCCGGCAGAAGCAGCGTCGTTCCCAGCGCTTTCCCCTTCAGCTGCTCTTTCAGGTCCTGTCCGGTAAGCAGCCCGGAAACCGTGACCTTCTCCCCGAAGAAGCAATTTCGGATGGGATACACATGCAGCCTGATATGAGGATAATTTTCCTCCATCTTCTCCGCCATGCGCCGGATATAGGGATAAGCAAGCATCCCCGTGGCAGTGGCCAGCTCCCCGGAATAAGAATTACAGGGGAAGCCGTCCTGCATTCGCCGTCGTTCCATGGCTTCATCAAATTCATTCAAAAGCAGCCGCAGCATACCCACGCCGTTCTCCATCTGCAGATACCCGTCATAACGTGCCTCCTCCGGCACCTCTCTTCCCGCCAGGATATACCACTCGTCACTTGCATGGACAAAATGTATGCCGTACTTTTCAAGGCATTCCCTCTGATATGCCTCGATCATGTCAATGACTCCGGCTGCCTCCTCCCCGGTAAAGGGCTCCAGCGGATACAGCCCATGCCGGTATTTCGTCAGACCCACCGGCACCACAGACAGGCTTTCAAGCGCCGGAATATATTTCATCAGCTGCTTTATACTGTACTGCAGCTCCTTCCCGTCATTCAATCCCTTGCAGAGGACAATCTGCCCGTTCATGTGAATCCCCTCCCGGAACAGTATGTCCACCTTTTTCAGCGCTTCTCCCGCAAAACGATTGTTCAGCATTTTGCATCGCAGCTCCGGATTCATGGTCTGAAAAGATATATTGATAGGAGACAGACGGTATTTGCAGATTCTTTCCACATCATGGTCGGACATATTGGTCAGCGTCACGTAATTGCCCTGCAGAAAGGAAAGTCTGGAATCATCGTCCTTAAAATACAGATTGTCCCGCATGCCCGGCGGCATCTGATCAATAAAGCAGAACACGCAGTGATTGTGGCAATGCCGGTAATCGTCCATCAGGCCGTTTTCAAACTCTATCCCCAGATCTTCGCCGAAATCCTTGTCCACCTCCAAAAGCCACTGCTCGCCGTCCGGCTTCTCCACCAGCACTTCTATATAGCTGTCCTGCGCCAGAAACTGGTAGTCAAAAATATCCTCTATCTCCGTATCGTTTATGGACAAAATACTGTCCCCTGCCTCAATCTCCAGCTCCTCCGCAATACTGCCGGGAACTATATTTTTAATGATATGTTTCCTTTTCCCTTCCATTTATACTGCTCTCCCATTATTTTGCCTGTCCGGCTGCCATTCCATAGTAACATATTTTTCCTTCTGTAACACCACATTTTTACACAAATTTTCTTGACGCGCCACCGGCATAATGATATATATTAAGTGTGAGGTGAAAACATATGCCAAACTTACAAAAGCTTGAAAATGCAATGCCTGTGGCTCCCTTAAAGCTTGTCGCACTGCCCTCCGCGGAACGCATGGGACGCAGGATCAATGATTATCTGGTGGAATTTCGAAAGAGCATCCGCAACGACAAGGTGAAAAACGATCCCGCCTTCCACGGCTATATCGAGAATGATTTCCTTGTCAACGTCTCCACGCCCCGTTTTGGTTCGGGAGAAGCCAAGGCGATTCTTGGCGAGAGCATCCGCGGCAAGGACCTCTTTCTGCTGGTGGATGTCTGCAATCACAGCATCACCTATTCCATGAACGGTTTCATCAACCATATGTCTCCGGACGACCATTATCAGGATCTGAAACGAGTCATCTCCGCCTGTAACGGAAAGGCGCGCCGTATCAATGTGATTATGCCTTTTCTTTATGAGAGCAGGCAGCATAAAAGGAACGGTCGCGAATCCCTGGACTGCGCTTATGCGCTGAGGGAACTGCGGAGCATGGGAATCCATAACCTTATTACTTTTGATGCTCACGATCCCACGGTCCAAAACGCAACGCCATTAAACGGCTTTGACAATTTTATTCCTCATGACCAGTTTATTAAGGCTCTGCTGGCCTCAGAGGACGATCTGATCGTAGACAAGGATCACCTGGTGGTGATCAGCCCCGATGAAGGCGCTTTAGACCGCGCCATCTACTTTGCCACCGTTCTGGGGGTAGATACCGGGATGTTTTATAAGCGCAGGGATTATTCCACCATTATCGGCGGCAAGAACCCCATTGTGGACCATGAATTTCTGGGAGACAGTGTGGACGGCAAGGATGTCATTATCATCGACGATATGATTTCCTCCGGCGGCAGCATGATCGACACAGCCAGGCAGTTAAAGCTGCGAAACGCAAGACGGGTATTCATCTGCTGTACCTTCGGCCTCTTTACCGATGGGCTGCAGGCGTTTGACGCCGCGTATGAACAGGGCTGTTTCGACAAGCTTGTCACCACCGACCTGACTTATCTGCCCCCTGAGCTTTATACCAGACCGTATTTTATCGAGGCTGATATGAGCAAGTTTATCGCTTCTCTGATAGACTTTATGAATCACGCTGCCTCCATGAGCGACGTCATGGAGACGACGGATAAAATGCACAGCATTCTGGAAGCTTACAATGATCGCCGGGATGTAGACGTCAACCCGGATTAATTCTCCTGCCGGCTCTGGCCGGGTTGCCCGCTGTAGCAGGGGAAGTCCAGCGTCGTCTTAAACAGATCCCCGTCCAGATAAATTGAGAACTCTCCTCCCTGGAGCCTGGTCAGGCTCTGGGCGATGGACAGTCCCAGCCCGCTTCCCTCCGTGCTTCTGGCCAGATCACCCCGGATAAATCTTTCCGTCAGTTCCTCCGGTTTGATATTCATCTGCTGTCGGGAGATATTTTTAACCAGGGCTCGTACCCTTCCGTCAGCCACTTCCACGTCAAAATAGACCCTGGTACCCTCCAGCGCATATTTACAGATATTATTGAGCAGATTTTCCACCACTCTCCACATGCGTCTGCTGTCCGCCAGGATATAGGCCGGCACGCCGCTCTCCTCAAAGACCACCTGCAGACCGCTTTCCTCCAGCCTTTCGGAGAATTCCCCGATCCCCTGGTTAAGCAGCTCCGTCAGATTTACTTTTTCCCTGTCCAGCTCAATATTTCCCGAAGAAATCTTGGAAGCCTCCACCAGGTCATCAGTGAGCTGCTTGAGCCTTTGAGCCTTACTGTCAAGAATATCAATATACCCTTTCGCCGGATCCTCCTTGATCTCCAGGCGCTTTAGCAGATCCACATAGTTGATAATGGATGTCAGGGGCGTCTTTATATCATGGGAAACATTGGTAATCAGGTCTGCCTTCATCTGTTCATCCCGCATACTTGTCTTGACCGCTTTTCCTATGCCTTCGCCGATATTATTCACCGCGTCCGCCAGTTCTTTATTCGCACCATGCAGGGCGGCCGTATCCAGCTTATAATCCACCTCGCCGTTTCGTATCCTGTTAATGCCATCCACGATTTCGTTCTGCTCTCCTCCCCGTCTGAACAGCATCACGCCCACGAAACCGTCAAAGGCCACGGTACATACCACCAGAATGGCGGCGGCTGCTCCCTGTTCCCACAGCCTGTATACACCCACCACCGCCGCCAGGTTAATGAACAAAAACAGATTGTAGGGCAGCAGGATACTGATGACGGAATTCCTGTGACCGACAATAAACCGTAATACCTTTCCACTGCCGCTGCCCATATGGCGCAGCAAACTGTCTCTCCAAAGACTGCGAACCCTGAATCTCCGCACAAAGCTGTACCACACAATGCCTGCCGCAACGCTCAGGTAAACGCCGTAGGCCGCAAATACCCCGTATTGATAAAGCCTGGAAAATTCCAGCCCTGATTCTTCCGTCTGTTCCGTTGTCACCGCCGTATTCTCCGCAATGTCGGTAATCTGATGGAAGCCGAAACGGCCGCCAAGGACAAAAAGCGCCGTCAGCAGAATCAACGCCTCCGTCCAAACGTGGTCAAATCTCTTCAGGCGGCAGACCTTCTCCCCGTCCTCCTGCACCGTCACTCCCGCCGTGACAGACAAATAGATTCCCATGCCCAGCCACAGCAGCAGCAGAATAACGAAAAGTGCAATATACCGTCCCATATTGGACACAATTCTTTCATACACCGCGTTCGCGTTGTAAAAAGCATCTCGGGCGGTATAATCCGTATCTATGCCCAGCCATATATGGGTGGTGTCCGGATAGGCATAATCATAGGCGCTGATATACTCATAGATCTCTTCCTCGCTCATGACCGTATTCCCCATAAAAATCAGGCTGTCCGGATAATAAATCAAATATCTTCTGTACTCGGAAAACAGTTCCGTCACATCCTCATCAGAAGCGTCCCCCAGATCCGGCACATTGGCATAGGTGTGTATACCGTCATCTGTCATCATACGCACCACATATTTGACATTGCTCTTGCCCGCCTCATAGGCGCTGTTGCAGACCTGATATTTAAAGTAATGCTGCGCCAGCGATTCAATCGTCACCACTAAATTGCTCTGCAGCCTGAGATAGTCCACCCAGTTATCCGCCAGTCGGATCAGCTGCTTTTCCCCTTCCACCGTGCCGTAGCGGCTGTTTAAAACCGGCACCGTCACCCGGATCACGCCATCCTCCCGGGACATCTCTATCCCTTCCGGATTCTGTGCCATAATATAGGCAAAGGCAAGATCCTCCAACTGGTCCCTGGTGTATTTGGATGCCCGTATTTCCTCCTTAACCACCGTAATTTCTTCCTCACTCTTACCGTAATACGCAGGTACCGCTCCCTCCGCCGGAAGCCCATCCTCTCCTGACGGTACCACACCGGTCTCCGGCGTGCCCTCTCCCATTCTGTAAAAACCGTCAAAGCAAAGCTGTCCGTAATCATCGAGGGTATAATTTTCCGGGTAAATAATATAGCCAAAGTTATTGACAAAGTTTGATATGCTCATGGTATGGTTCGTATAGCTGACACCGTGCTTCCCCCATTTGATCAGGTCGTCCAGATCATAGACTGCGGAAACAGAGCAGCCCTTGTCTGCTCCGATCTTACCGGCATATTCTGTGACATCGATTTTCTTCAGCAGATCCAGCTCGCCCTTTGTCTCAAACACGTCCTTGATCGCCACCAGCTGGGTAATATCCTGGATTGCGTTTCGAAAGAGATCGTGGTATACCTCTGACTCTTCAAATTCCTGTCTGTTATTGACGGGAAAGATCCTGTATATCTTCTTGCCGTCAATGGCATCCATCTCAATATAAGAATTTAACATGATACCCGCCACGGCCAGCAGGATTCCTGCTGCAGCCAAATGCTGCGCCAGTCCGATCAATACTCTTTTTATTCCAGGCTTCTTCATATGCCCCCGTTTCCAGCATTACTGCTTGTCTATTTTATAGCCTACGCCCCACACTACCTTCAAATACCGGGGTTCCCTGGGATTTATCTCAATCTTTTCACGAATGTGCCGAATATGTACGGCCACAGTATTGTCGGCGCCGATAGCGTCCTCGTTCCAGATACTCTCATAGATCTGGTCAATGGAGAAAACCCTTCCCTGATTCTTCACCAGCAGGAACAAAATATTATACTCGATGGGCGTCAGCTTCACCGGCTCGCCGTCCACTGTAACCTGCTTGGTTTCGTCGTTGATTGCAAGCCCTCCCACCTGGTACACCGACTTATTGTCGGTGCTCAGGCTTCCCAGGGAGGTATACCGACGCAGGTTGGACTTCACTCTCGCCGCCAGCTCCAGCGGGTTAAAGGGCTTCGTGATGTAATCGTCCGCCCCGATATTCAGGCCCAGAATCTTGTCCGTGTCCTCGGATTTGGCAGAAAGCATAATAATGGGAATACTGCTGTGCTCCCGAATCTTTAACGTCGCCCTGATTCCGTCCAGCTTGGGCATCATAACATCCATGATCAGAAGGTGCACTTCCTCCTTTTTTAGAATTTCCATCGCCTGCTCGCCGTCATATGCCTTAAGTATACGGTAGCCGTCCTGGCTCAGATATATTTCAATCGCATCCACGATCTCCTTATCGTCATCACATACAAGTATATTTGCCATAGTTTCCTCTCATTCCGCCACACAGGAGGGTATATACCCGCCATAAGTATTTGTCATTGAAGCCCAAATCTTTTTACTCCGCTATTTTATGCCCAGAAAGGCACCCAGATTTCCCCTCCGTTCCCCGCTCGCCCGGTGGGAAAACAAATAATCACTGTTACAGCAGGTACAAATATCCGTCACTGCAATTCTTCCGCTCTTCACTCCCGCCGCCAGCAGGATCTGCCGGTTGGCCTCCCAGAGGTCCAGCTGGTACTTGCCCTGGATCCTGCCCGGCCTCACCGCCCCCGGAAATCTGCCGAATTGCCCGGCCACATCACCGTCCACCTCGTAGCAGTCCCCGCAGATGGAGGGCCCTATGGCGGCTCTAAGGTCCTCCGGCCTTGTACCATAGGCTTCCCCCATGACCCGGATCATATCTCTCCCCATTCCCGCCGCAGTTCCCCGCCAGCCGGAATGTGCCAATCCCACTGCCCGGTGCACCGGATCCACGAAAAACAGGGGCACACAGTCTGCAGAAAAAGCTGCCAGCACGATTCCCGGTACATTCGTGACCAGGCCGTCTATATTCTCATAATCCCGGGGACAGGTAATTCCCTTTCCCCGGTCCGCCTCCGTCACCCGCCGAATGTTCGTGGTATGAGTCTGATGGGTGCTCACCATATCCTCCGGCCTGCAACCCAGCACCGCCCCTGCCCTCCTGTAGTTTTCCGCCACATGGTCAGGCCGGTCTCCCCTGGTAAAGCTCAGATTCATCGTGGAAAACTCTCCCTCGCTGACGCCCCCCAGCCTGGTGGTAAACAAATGCCTGACCATTCCGGTCTCCTCCAGCGACGGGAATGTTAAGAATTCCAGTACACCGCCGTCTTCCGTCTTCACTTCCTTCTGTGTCAGCACCGGGCCCTCCGCCCGCTCTGTCCTCTTTACTGCAAACATTTCCTGCCCCTTTTAACGATTTCTTGTATAAATATGGGGAAAAGCATTTTTCAGCCACTCTATTTTGTCCCCCTGAATGGCCACCACATCGTAGCGTACCGCCGTGCTCTCGCCAAGCCCACGGGTATATCTGTAATAATCCGCGACCTTGCAGATCTGCCGCTGCTTTCCAGTCGTCACCGCCTCCAGGGCACTGCCCTTTTCACTGCTTCTGCGGTATTTTACCTCCACAAACACCAGATACCCTTCATGGCAGCCGATAATATCTATCTCTCCCTGCCGGTTTTGATAATTACGCTCCCTGATCTCCATGCCGTGAAAAGCCAGATACTCTGCCGCCTTCTGCTCCCAGGCCGCCCCTGCCGCCCGTTTGTTCATGCTTTCCTCCGCCTTTCTTTGTTTGCGTATTTTGCATACTTAGAAATTCTCTTCACACTCTTACCTTATTTTTCAGTTTATCCATGGAATCCACAAAAATCAGGATCTCTGCAACTACCTCGTACAGCTCGGGAGGAATCATCTCACCGATTTCCAGTCTGGAAAGAGTATCGGCCAGCTTATCATCCCTGTGGATGGGTACATCGCTTTCCTTCGCCTTTTCGATAATTCTTTCCGCCAGCAGGCCCCGTCCGCTGGCAATGACCCTGGGGGCATCATCAGACGGGTCATACTCCAGCGCTATCGCCTGCTTCACCTTATCCTGCTTTCCTTTTTCCTGTTCCATAGTGCCCTCCATGATCTCTCGAGCTAGGTTCTGACATCAAACGCATACTGGGACAGAAGCATTCCCGACTCCTGCTGAAGAAGCGGAGCCAGACCGCCGCCCTCCTGTGCCTTCTTTTCATTTCTCATGGTCATGGACACCGTGCAGCTATAGCCTCTTTTTTCCAGTCTTTTGGTAAGTATATCCAAATGTCCTTCTATAAAATCAAGTATCTCATCGTCTGCAACATAAAACTTCGTGCTTACCCTTGCCTCCTGCAGCGTCACATAGACATCCAGCGGCCCCAGGTGCTCCATATCCAGGTGCAGCAGAGCGCTTACCTTACCGTCGTTGTCCGCCAGACTCCGCTTATTGGCATAGACATACAGATCACCGTGGGCCTCCGACTGCAGCTGGCGCAGGGGCAGCTGGACATACGCGTACATCTGATTGATCTGGTTCATAAAGTCCACATTCTGGGACAGATTAGCCGCCGCCCTGTATGCCGTGCTGTTTTCCTGGCCTCCGGTCTCCAGTGCCTGTAACAGCCCTTTCACCTGCCTGTCGATCCTTCTGTACAGCTCCTCCACCTTTTCCGGCTGCGAAACCTCCCCCGGACGGAGTGTCCACATTTCCTTTATCTGTGACGTCAATATGCTCTGAAAGTCTTTCCCGGCAAACAATCTGTGCATCTGCCGAATGCCGCCTTCCGTATGCCCGGCAGCTTCCAGCATCCTGGCCGCCGTATCGAAAAGCTCGTTGGTTGTCATCCGGCCCTGTCCGAAACGCTGAATGGCTTCCTGCAGGATACCTTTCTCCTCGGGAGGCATCTGTAAATCATCAAGCACCTGAAGCATACCTTCAGTCACTGCCGCCCGGATCCTTTCGGAAACGTGAACTGCCGCGCCTCCCGCACCCGGTGAATTGGGCAGCTCCGGCATCATGGTTCTGGATATGCCCTCCCCTGGCACGGGCTGATTTACATCTTTTTCAGGCAGCCCTGCCCCGGCTTCCGCAAGGCCTGCTTCACCACCCGTCCTGCCCGATTCCCGCAGAGCGGCTTCCAGGCTCTCTCCGCCCTTCTTCGCCGCTTCCGCCTCTCCGGCTGTCCCTGCTGCTTCCTGCAGGAGGGTCTCTCCGTTTGCAATGCCCTCCGCCATCTCCGCAACTGCCTTCTGCGTCGCTTCCGGAATGAAATCCGCAATTGTTCCCGTCTCTCCTTTTATCATGGCAAAAAGCTCTCTGTACAATCCTGCGGCGGCACCTTCGTTTCCCGCGGACAGCATATTACCTGCCGCTCCGGGAAGCTCGTCAAGAATCGAAGTCATGCCTTTGATCAGCTGGTGCGTCAGATTGCGGTAGGACTCCATTTGTCTCATATTTTCCTCATTAACCGGCAGCTGCAGCCTGTGCAGATCCACCACATCGGAAACTCTCCCGCCCGGGAAGCTGTTGATCTCCCGATATACCTGCTGCAGAGAATTCCTGTTCACAGGCAGTCCTGCTTTCATCATCTGTTCCGTCATGCTCACGGAAATCTCATTGACCGGCAGTCCTGCCATGTCCAGAGCTTTCAGCACGTTGGCGTCCGCGGCAATATTTGTAAACAGCGGACTCAAGGATAGCGACCCGCCATTGCTTTTTACCTCAAAGGTCACGTTCTTGCCCAGTTCAAGATTTATGCTCTGATCCACCCTGGCGTTCATCACCATATCATCCGACAGGCGGATCTGCACCTCGCTGCCGTTTCTGGACACGATCTCCCCCCGGATAGTCTGCCCCGGCACCAGCGAACGAATCTGGCGGTTGAGATCAGCCGTGCGGGCAGCAGACTGTGACTGAGAAGCACGCCCTTTTCCCCCGACACGCTCTTCCGTCCGGGGACGCCCCGTAAATAGCTGTGAAAGTTTCATGCTATGTTTCCTTTCCGTCGGAAAAAATATTTTTGAGAAAGCTTCTTCTGTGTATAGGCGTGGGGCCGTACTTTTTCAGTGCCTCCATATGCGCCGCACTTCCGTATCCCTTATTTGCCGCAAAACCATACTCTGGAAAAACCCTGTCATACTCCAGCATCAACCGGTCCCTGGTCACCTTGGCAATAATGCTGGCAGCACCGATGGTAAGGCTCCTGGCATCTCCCTTGATAATGGGAATCTGCCGGATCCCTACCCCAGGGATGGTCACCGCGTCGTTGAGCAGAATGTCCGGCTGAGGATCAAGCATTCCCACTGCCTCCCGCATCGCCTCATAGGTGGCCTGCAGAATGTTGATCTCGTCGATGCGCTCCGGAGAGGCATACCCTACCCCCCAGCTGACTGCCGTCTCCAGGATCACGGTATAAAGCTCCTCTCTTTTTTTTTCGGTCAGTTGCTTGGAATCGTTTACATATAAAATGCGGCAATTCTTCGGCAGGATCACTGCCCCCGCCACCACCGGCCCCGCCAGCGGCCCTCTGCCGGCTTCATCGATACCGCAGATAAATTCACAATCTCCGTACTTCTCTTCGTATACCCGAAGCTCCTCGATACGCGCTTTTTCCTTTTCCAGTGCCGCCAGTTTCTTCCCGGCAGATCTCACCATCTGCCGTACACCGCTCCGCTGATCTTCTTCGTATCGTTTTATAAATTCAGGCAGCTCTTCCACAGAAGCTGCCTGAAACTCCCCTTTTATCTCTCCGATGCCCAGCATTCTGACTCCTCCTGCCGAAACGCTTTTCCCGTGATCTTCCTTTTCTACTGATGCCTCAGTATGCCGAATTTACTAAACGGCCAGACCCGGAGCCACGCTTTGCCGATGATGTCGCTCCGCTTGATATTTCCCACCGCCTCCGTACGGCTGTCGCTGCTGTTATTCCGATTATCACCCAGAACGAAATATTCGTCCTCTCCCAGCTCTATCGGCTCTCTGGCCAGTCCTATGAGCTCAGCCCTGATCACTTCCCTGCCGTAACCCTCGGCAAGAACCTCGCCATTGATGTAGATTTTACCCTGCTCATCGATCTGTACCGTTTCTCCCGGCAAACCGATAATCCTCTTTATGAAATATGTCTTACTCTCATACTTATACGGAAACACGATAATGTCAAACCGTTCCGGATCCCGAAAACGATAAGAAATCTTATCCACGATCAGATTATCGCCGTGAGAGAGAGTTGGCTCCATGGAAGACCCATCCACCTCCGTACGCTGGCCTACAAACTGAATGACAACCCAGGTGAGGCAAAGAACGATCAAAAGGTACAACAGCGTACTTATCATTTCCTTCATGACTTTATTCATTGTATTCCTCCATGCCGAAGCATTTTATAATCGTAAAAAGCTGCCGAACTCCCGGCAGGCTTTGTCCGGCTGCCTCACAAAACCCTGTCAGACCCGGTCTGCCTTCCGGACCCGCATCAGACTCCGTCTGTCTGGTTTCCGGGACGTTCCAGGGTAATCCGGCCCAGACGCCCGCTTCTGAAATCATCCAGCAGCATATCCGCCGCCTTCTTCCGATCAAGCTGCTCTCCCTTGGTATAGCAGCCTCTACTGCGGGCAATGTCCTCCAGCGCCTCGGCAAAGGTCTCCTTCCACTGTATACCGTATCGCTCACAGACGTTCTTTGGGTACCATTCCTTCAGGCAGCATAACAAATCGCATGCCAGCTCCTCACTGACAAGAATTTCATCGTTCATGGAGCCGATAAATGCCAGCCGCATTCCCACTTCTTTGTCTTCAAATTTCGGCCACAAAATCCCGGGCGTATCCAGAAGCTCCAGACCCTTATTCAGCCGGATCCACTGCTTCCCTTTTGTAACTCCCGGCTTATTGCCGGTCTTCGCACAGGCTTTCCCCGCAAAAGAATTGATGAAAGTAGACTTTCCCACATTGGGGATTCCCACTACCATAGCTCTGACAGGACGATTTACGATCCCCCGTTTCCTGTCCCGCTCCAGCTTTTCCCTGCATGCCTCCTGCACCAGTTGATTGATCCCCCGGACCCCCCCGCCGCTCTTAGCGTTTATTTCCAACACACAGGCTCCCCGGGCTTTAAAATATTCCAGCCATTGTGCGTTATACACCGGATCGGCAAGATCCGCCTTGTTCAGCAATACGATCCGTGACTTATTCCTGCCCAGCCCGTCGATGTCCGGATTACGGCTGCTCAAGGGAATCCGTGCGTCCACCAGCTCAATCACCAGGTCAATCAGCTTTATATTCTCCTGCATCATACGCTTTGCCTTCGTCATATGACCGGGATACCATTGGTAATTCATCTTCTATTTCACAAAGCCCATGCCCTGCTCTGCACACCTGGCACGAAACCACACCTTTCCTATAATGTCTGCCTCCTTCACCGGGCCGATATTGGCGGACCGGCTGTCCTCGCTGTTGCCGGGATTATCACCGATGCAGAAGAACTCCCCGCTCTCCAGGGTCAGTTCGTTTTCAGCAATACCGGGGTCGGCTATATAATCGGTCACCCACTCGCTCTCAATTCCGTTTACATAGAGTATCCCGTCCTTCACCAGCAGATGATCCCCGGGAACGGCCACCACACGTTTCACATAATAATGGGCGTTCTCGTTGCCGTTTGGCAGAAATACCACCACATCCCCCCGCCCGGGTGCAAAAAGCACATACAAAAACCGATTTATGAATATCTGCTGCCCGTTATACAGCACAGGCTCCATAGACACACCGACCACGTTCGTAGTCATTCCAAAGAAGAAAACAAGCACCGTCGCAATAAATACCGCCGCCAACAGGCCGAATATCCAGATGAATACCTCCCGGATCATGGCCGGACTGATTTTTTTTCTTCTTTTGTAAAAAGTCAGACCCTTACTCTTTTTCGCCATATCTCCGTTTCCTTCTGAATTCTGCGTCAGCAGAATCATTATACCATAGAAATAAAAAATAGAAAAGGACAACTACATAAAGTAATTGTCCCCTCAGCCCTTTTACTTTACAAGCTCTTTTACCCGGGCCTTCTTGCCGATTCGGCCTCTCAGATAATTCAGCTTTGCACGCCTTACCTTACCTCTTCTCACTACCTCAATCTTCTCTACATTAGGAGAATGTACCGGCCAGGTCTTCTCTACGCCGATACCGTTGGAAACCTTTCTCACCGTGAAAGTCTCCCTGCTGCTTCCGCCCTGTCTCTTCAGAACGGTTCCCTCAAATACCTGAATTCTCTCGCGGTTACCCTCCTTGATCTTACCATAGACCCTGACGGTATCTCCCACATTGAATTCATCCACCTTTTCTTTCAGCTGTTCTGCTTCGATCTCTCTGATAATATCACTCATACGAGCCTCCTTTAACAAATGCAGACGTTCTTAATACAATTCTGTAACAGAGGACCGTCCTTGTGTACGCAACAGTCAGATTTTACCACAACCGGGGTGGAAATGCAAGTGTTTTTTGCGTCCTCAGTGCCGATCCTGAAAAAACAGGCCGGGGTTCCTTACTCCAAAACCCAGCCTATCGGTGTCAGATACCATCTTTTTTCACTGTTTTCATATAGATCCAGAAATTTTGTCAGATTACTTCCCTGTCTGCGAATCTCTTCGTTTCCGGTAGGAATCTGCCATCCAAGAGTCAGATACATCTGATAGTTCTTTTTACCGAACGGTTTCAGCTCATATTCGGCCTGAAAGGTTTCATAAATCAGATTAATTGCCTCTTCATAATCCATGGCAGCCTGTTTGAATGCGGCATCAGGGTCTTCGAAGATCGGCTGGCCAAATCTGTTCAATGCAATCTTATAACATTCTTTATCCCCTAAAAAGCTTAATTCCGCCAATCCCGTATATTCACCGACAATCTTTTCACTGGCAGAGTAAAAGCCTTTCACGTATGCCATGTAGACAAACAGAAAGACACACACCAGTATCACTCCCAGAATCGTTCCTGCACTCAAAATTGTTTTTTTCTTTTTCCCCTTCATCATTCTTATAATCAGTCTTTGCGTTTCTAAACGCATATTCCCTCCTCCGATTGCACTGCAGTATCCCGACGCAGCCAGCATAATTCCCGGCCGGCCCTATACAGCCCCAGTTTCTCCAGAAGATGCTCCATGATCCGGGTGCCCTCCCGTTCAAAAGTCCTCTCCGGGGTAAGCTTTGCCTCTCGTCCTCCATCCGGCACAGACATCTTTCCCGAAATGGAAGCCTCCTCCTGATGTCCCTCTGCCCCGAAGCCGTCCTGCCGCAGATGAAGATAGGGAGTCCGGCCCTGCTCCAGAATACGATTGATATTGTAGGACAGCAGCGCTTCCCCTATACCCTGCCTGCGGTATTCCTTCTCCACATACAGCATCCCAATGCCGCCTCCTCTGTGTATTCCAACAAAGCCGATCTGCCTGCACTCCGCAAAGGCGCCGTACATTGCCCCGGCACGGATACGCTCCTGCAGATACTGTTCCGTTTCCGGACAACAGCTTTCATCACTGCAGGCCGAAGGTTCCGCAGCCGGCTCCCCGATCCTCAGTCTGTCGATATGTTCCCTGACATAATCCAGATCTCCGACAGTCAGTCTGCGGATGTCCCTGTATCGAACCGGCAGCGTCTGTTTCGGAGTATAAAGATACCGGCTGAATTTTCCGCAGATCCTGAAGCCTCTTTCCCGCAGCTCCTCCGCCAGCCTCCCTTCCGGAACTGCCATCCATTCTGCTTCCTCCGGCACCGCGGACAGCAGCGCTTCCGGCTTCACACCGTACTTTCCTCCCCCCGCCTCCGCAGACAGCAGTTCCTCCGGCTTAACGCCAGCCTTGCCTCCCCCGGCTTCACGGGACAGCATACATACCTTGGCCTCCCGGTCGCAGACAAGAATTCCTCCGTCCTTTCGATACAGGATTTCTCCCCGTCCCGCAGCAAGACTCTCCATAATGTGTATCTGATTTCTCTTATCCCTTGACAGTCTTTTAATCAAAGCCTGCTTTTCTTCATATTTATGGTAAAGATCGGGGCGCACTGCCGCGGTCCGCTCCTTGGCTTTCTCCAGTCTCCACCGATCTACCTTCGCATGATCGCCGGACAAAAGCACCTCCGGCACCTTCTTTCCGTGCCACGTTTCCGGCCGGGAATACTGCGGGTATTCCAGCAGATCCCCGTGAAAGCTCTCCGCCTCCGCGGAAAATTCGTTTCCCAAAACCCCCGGCACCAGCCTTCCCACCGCATCCACGATCACCATGGCTGCCAGCTCCCCGCCGGTGAGTACATAGTCTCCAATGGAAATACAGTCTGTCACCACTTCCTCCAAAACCCGCTCGTCAATGCCTTCATAATGCCCACAGAGGATAACAAGCTCCTCCTCTCCGGCAAGCTCCCTGGCCTTTCTCTGGGTGAAGGGCTCCCCCTGGGGCGTGACATAAATCGTTCTCAGACGTCTGGTCCTGCCCTCCAGAACATCGGACGTGCCGCTGTCAGCAACATTTTCCCCGGCAGCTTCATCCCCATTCCCGCAGACGGACTTCCAGGCATCAAAAACAGGCTGCGCCTGCATTAACATGCCTGCGCCGCCGCCATAAGGATAATCGTCCACTCTGCCATGCTTCTCCAAAGTGAAATCCCTGATATTAACCGGATTCAGCCGGATCAGTCCCTTTTCCACAGCCCGGCCTATAATGCTTGTCTCCAGCCCCTGCCTCACCATCTCCGGAAAAAGTGTTAATATATGGAATTTCATGCTGCCCTCCATGATTCCGCTTCGCGGAATCTCACAATCCCAAGGTCAAAAAGTATGCCTTAAAAAAAGTCAATGACAGTATCATACCATATTCCTGGAAATAGTCAATTATCAGTTCCCCTTTCCTGCTATGATGATGGTTGCGCCTGTCCATGACTGTACCTTCCCCGGGCAGCATTGCATCCCTATATTGCCGTCTACGGGTCCAGCAGCCCTTCCAGAATATGAATTCTGATATATCCTGCCTCTATGTCCACCTCCAGGACGCATTGCCTGATTGCCGGAAGAAGCAGCCTTCTGCCGTCGTCCATTTCAATGTCATACACATCATTGGCCCCGGTTTCTATCACATCCTGTAAACGGCCTATCTTTGCGCCGTCTTCGTCCCGTACCTCCAGCCCGATCAGATCCGCTACAAAGTACTCGTCCTTTGCCAGCCTGACCGCATTCTTTCTGGTGACCAAGAGGGGCATCCTGCGGTACTTTTCTACATCGTTAATGTTGTCCAGCCCCTTGAATTTCAGGATGACAAACTGCTTAAAGAATTTGACTCCCTCCACCTCCAGCACCAGACGCTCCTTTCCCGTGTCCAGAATGACCTCCTGCAGGCGCTTGAACCGCCTGGGGTCATCTGTTGTGGGAAATACCTTAACTTCTCCCTTAATTCCGTGAGTGGAGGTAATCACTCCCACCTGAAAAAAATCTTCCATTGTTTTCTCCTGAAAAGAGTACGACTGCGCATCCATCAGAATAACAGCGCGCGCACTCAAAGCTCTCAGCCGTCTGGATTACTTTCCGTTCCGGCAAACAAACAAGGAGGAACCAGTTCTGTTCCTCCTCACCTTTACAGCTTACACAATTTCAACATCCACTCTTTTGTTATCTTTGGATGATGCAGCCTTTACCACAGAACGAATCGCCTTTGCGATCCTGCCCTGCTTGCCGATAACTTTACCCATATCGGATGCAGCTACATGAAGTTCGATAACTGTATTTCTGCCTTCGCTCTTCTCGGTCACAACAACCTCATCCGGATTGTCTACAAGCGCTTTTGCTACTACTTCAACTAATTCCTTCATAAGCCACCTCCAAAGAATCAAAATTTATTTTTCGATGCCGGCCACCTTAAACAGCTTAGCTACCTGTTCAGTAGGCTGTGCACCGTTAGCCAGCCACTTCTTTGCCAGCTCCTCATTTACCTTGAAGGTACTGGGATTGGTGCTGGGATCATAGGTGCCGATCTCCTCAATAAATCTTCCGTCTCTGGGGGAACGAGAATCAGCCACAACGATTCTATAATAAGGAGCCTTCTTCTGTCCCATTCTTCTTAACCTGATCTTTACTGCCATTGCTTTTTCCTCCATTGATTACATTTTGTAATATTATTTTGGGCTTCCGCCCTGTATATGAACAGGTTTCCCGCCAACCGGCGTTCCCCCGTATTCATCCCTAAAACGGGAAGCCTCCCTTCCTGCCGGGGAACCCCCCGAACATTCCCCTTCCGTGCTTTCCGCCGCCACCGAGCTGCTTCATCACCTTCTGGCTCTGTTCAAACTGCTTGACAAAGCGATTTACCACCGCGACATCCACTCCGGCTCCCTTGGCGATCCGGTATTTCCTCTGAGGATTCAGCAGCTTGGGATTACGCCGTTCCGCCTTTGTCATGGAAAGGACAATGGCCTCCGATTGCCGCAGCTGCCTGTCAGACGCTTCCGAGTCAATATCCGCACTCTTTATGCCCATACCCGGCAGCATTCCCAAGATGCTGGACAAGCCACCCATATTCCGCATCTGTTTCAGGCTTTCCAGGTAGTCTTCAAAATCAAACTTTCCTTTCTTCATCCGGCCAGCCATTTCGCGGCTTTTTTCTTCGTCTATATCTATGTTCTCCTGGGCTTTTTCAATCAGGGACAGCACATCCCCCATACCCAGAATCCTGTTTGCCATGCGATCCGGATAGAACTGTTCCAGGTCGGAAAGCTTCTCGCCCATGCTGACATACAGGATAGGCTTTCCTGTAACCGCTTTAATGGAAAGTGCCGCACCGCCCCTGGTGTCACCGTCCATCTTGGAGAGAACCACACCGTCTATGCCCACTTTTTCATCAAACTCTTTTGCCACATTCACGGCATCCTGTCCGGTCATGGCATCTACCACCAGCAGCGTCTGATGTACTGCGACGCCGGCCTTGATCTCCTGCAGCTCCGCCATCATGTCTTCGTCAATGTGGAGGCGGCCAGCAGTATCCAGGATCACAACATTGTGTCCGTTCTTCTCCGCATGGGCTATGGCTGACCTGGCGATTTCCACAGGCTTGTGGTCCGTTCCCATTTCAAACACGTCCACCTCTTGTTTCCTGCCGTTGATCTGCAGCTGTTCGATAGCTGCCGGTCTGTATATATCGCAGGCTGCCAACAGAGATTTCTTTCCCTTGGTCTTCAGCTTCCCGGCGATCTTTGCCACCGCCGTCGTCTTTCCTGCACCCTGAAGGCCGGCCATCATAATTACGGTGACAGCTTTCCCCGGCTGCATGGTAATCTCCGTGGTTTCGCTTCCCATAAGGGCAATCATCTCTTCGTTTACAATCTTGATCACCATTTGCCCGGGATTTAAGCCGTTCATGACGTCCTGGCCGATGGCGCGTTCCTCCACAGCCTTGATGAACTGCTTCACCACCTTAAAGTTGACATCGGCTTCCAGCAGCGCCATCTTCACTTCCCGCAGCGCCGCTCTGACGTCCTCTTCCGTAAGCCTGCCCTTGCTGCGCAGATTTCTGAATACTCTTTGAAGTTTATCTGTTAAGCTCTCAAATGCCACCTGCGACTCCTTATAACCGTCTGAATCTACCGCTTCTAAAGCTCCTCCAGCAATTCCCGGGATAACATGCCTATGCGTTCCAGCCTGTTCTGAAGCTCTCCCGCAGATTTCCTTTCACCGGACACCCCGGACAGTTCCTGAATCTCACTGATTGTCTCCTTCGCCTTTGCAAAGCGTTCTACCAGATGAAGCTTGCTCTCATACTCTTTTAATATCTTATTGCAGCGCCTGATCAGATCGTGAACTCCCTGCCTGCTGATGCCGCACTCTTCGGCGATCTCCCCCAGAGACAAATCGTTATACACCGCTTCCGTATATACCAGGCGCTGATGCTCTGTCAGCAGCTCCCCGTAAAAATCAAACAGCATCGTCTGTTCATAAATCTTATCCATTTGCCTGACTGCCTCTGATTTTCTTATGACTCTGCCTATCTTACTATATCCCGGCGCAGGTGTCAAGTATTTTTTCTTTACAGTTTTACACTTAAAGCTTCTCGCTGTATATGCTTTTATACCCCTCGCCAAATATTTCCGTAGCACTGGTGACAATGATAAATGCCCCCGGATCCTCCTCCCGCACAATGGTTTCCGCCTGAGGAGAAATCTGCTTCTTCATAACGCACATGATGACCTTCTTATCCTTGCCGCTGTATGCCCCCTCACCTGAAATGTAGGTCACACCGATGTCCAGATCCTCCAGCAGCCGCACGGTGATGGCCTCATGCCGGTCGCTGATGATAAAGATCAGCTTTGCGCTGTCCCGCCCGTACAGGACCACATCCAGCAGGACCGAATTGATTACGACCACCAGCCCTGCATACAGCGCAACATTCAGATTCTGGAACACGAACGCCGACGCGGTTACAATAGAAGCATCCGTAATCAGAAACAACACACCGGTCTTAAGATGAGGAAATTTCAGCCGCAGCAGCTTAATAAGTATATCCGTTCCCCCGGTGGTGGCGCCCGCCTTAAATACAAGGCCGATTCCCATCGCCATCAATGCCCCGCCCGCTATCGCTGCCAGGAAGTGATCCGTAGTCGCCGGCCCATAAGGCGACAGCAGATTGATAAAGCCTGATGTCAGCGCGGTGCAATACATGGTGGAAAGAATAAAACGCAAACCGAATTTCCAGGTTCCCACCGCTATAATGGGGATATTGATAAACAACACCCATGTACCGGTCTCCAGCCCGGTAATCCGATTCAGAATGATAGCGATACCGGTAACGCCTCCCGGTGCCAGCGCATTGGGATCCAGAAACAGGCTCACTGCCACAGAATACAGAAACGCCGCTGCCGTGATTTCAAGATAATCGATCACCCGGCGTTTCAGCGTCTTTTTCTCCTCAAACTTAATCTCCGCCACTTGCTGCCTGGTCATTGCCATATTACGTTTACTCCTCCATGTCGCTTAGATTACTGTGGGCGACAGCTTCGGCTGGTATCCTTCCTTCTCCAGGGATTCTATGATCCGGTTCTTATGATCCGTCCCGAAAGCCTCCATGGTGATACGAAGCTCCACTGCCGCATTTCTGTTGATGGAAACGAATTGATTATGTTCCAGCTTGATCACATTGCCGTCCATATCGGCGATCACTCCGGAAATCCTGCACAGTTCACCGGGCTTATCCGGAAGCAGCACGGATACCGTGAATATCCGATCCCGCATGATCAGTCCCTGCTGCACCACGGAAGACATGGTAATCACGTCCATGTTGCCGCCGCTTAAGATGGAAACCACCTTCTTATCCCTCACCTCAAGGTGTTTTAAGGCCGCCACCGTCAACAGGCCGGAATTCTCCACCACCATCTTGTGATTTTCCACCATATCCAGAAACGCCACCACCAGCTCCCTGTCTTCCACCGTAATAATGTCATCCAGATTTTCCCTGATATAGGGGAACAGCCTGCTGCCCGGAGTCTTGACTGCAGTGCCGTCAGCGATGGTATTTACCGTAGGAAGCGTAGTCACCTTGTCCGCTGCCAGAGACGCCTGCATACAATTGGCCCCTGCAGGTTCCACGCCGATTACTTTGATCTTGGGATTTAACAGCTTTGCCAGCACGGATACGCCGGTAGCCAGCCCGCCGCCGCCAATGGGCACAAGAATGTAATCCACCAGCGGAAGCTCTTTCACGATTTCCATGGCTATGGTTCCCTGTCCGGTCGCTACTGCCAGATCATCAAAGGGATGTATGAAGGTATACCCATGCTCCTTAGCCAGCTCATAAGCTTTTGCACAGGCCTCATCATACACATCGCCGTGGAGTACCACTTCCGCGCCATAGCCCTTGGTACGGTTTACCTTCATCAGGGGTGTAGTTGTGGGCATGACTATCGTGGCCTTTGAGCCATAGCACTTCGCCGCGTAAGCCACCCCCTGGGCATGATTTCCCGCCGATGCGGTAATCAATCCCTTTGCTCTCTCCTCCGGGGAAAGAGTGCTCATCTTATAATATGCTCCCCGCAGCTTATAGGCTCCCGTATACTGCATGTTTTCCGGTTTCAGATATATCCTGTTGCCCGTCTGTTCACTTAAGAATTCGCTGAAGATCAGCTTTGTCTCCAGTGTCACCTGCTTAACGATCTCTGCAGCCTCCTCGAATCTCTCCAGCGTCAGCATCTGTTCTTCCATCTTCATCCTCCTATAGCCTCAAGGCTTATTCTCACACTATGACATTCTTCGTATACTTCGTTTAGTCTGTTTTCACAACCAAAATTTGTCAGTCATCCCCGTCTTCTTCCCCGCTCACATCAAACAGGGCATTTACAAATTCATCTGCGTCGAATCTCTGCAGATCCTCTATGCCTTCCCCCACTCCGATATATTTTACCGGAATATTCAGCTCCGACTGGATGGCCACCGCGATGCCTCCCTTTGCCGTCCCGTCCATCTTTGTCAGGATGATGCCTGTGAGCTCCGCCACCTCACCGAACTCCCTTGCCTGCACCAACGCATTCTGACCTGTAGTGCCGTCCAGCACAATCAGATTCTCCCTGTGGGCATCCGGAAACTCCCTGTCAATAATCCGATTCATCTTGCGCAGTTCTTCCATCAGGTTCTTTTTATTGTGAAGCCGTCCCGCGGTATCAATCAGGAGCACGTCAACCCCTCGTGCCTTTGCCGCCGTCACGGCGTCGTATACGACGCTGGCAGGGTCCGCGCCCTCGCTGCCTCCCACCATGGGAACCTCCGCACGTCTGGCCCACTCGGCAAGCTGGTCTCCCGCTGCCGCCCGAAAGGTATCCGCCGCAGCAATCAGCACTTTTCTGCCGCTTTCCTTCAGCCTGCCCGCCAGCTTGCCCACGGAGGTAGTCTTGCCCACACCGTTCACGCCGATCACCATAATCACGGATTTCTCCTGCTCGAAATCATAAGCCGCCGTGTCTACCTGCATCTGCTCCCTGATACTCTCAATCAGCAGCTGCTTGCATCCGGACGGCTCTTTGACATGCTTTTCCTTAACCTCCCGCTTTAACCGTTCCAGAATATCGCCGGTGGCATTAACCCCAATGTCTCCCATAATCAGGATCTCTTCCAGCTCTTCATAGAAATCGTCGTCTATGGACGAGAAACCGCTGAATACCGAATCGATCCCCCTGACAATATTATCCCTGGTTTTGGTCAGCCCCTGCTTGAGCCTGGCAAAAAAACCTTTCTTTTCCTTCTTTTCTTCCTGCTTCTCTTCGCTCATACCGTTTCCTTTCGCTTCAATTCATCAAGTCAGGTCTTTCTCGATCAGATTGACGCTGACCAGTGTGGATACACCTTTCTCCTGCATGGTAATGCCGTATAGCCGGTCCACCTGTTCCATGGTTCCTCTTCTGTGGGTAATCACGATGAACTGGGTATTCTTCGTCAGCTTATGCAGATACTTTGCGAAGCGGCCCACATTGGAGTCATCCAGCGCAGCCTCAATCTCATCCAGCAGGCAGAAGGGCGAGGGCTTCAGATTCTGGATGGCAAACAACAGGGAAATGGCAGTCAGCGCCTTCTCTCCGCCGGACAGCTGCATCATATTCTGCAGCTTCTTTCCGGGAGGCTGGGCAATGATCCGTATGCCTGCCTCCAGTATATCTTCCTCCTCCAGAAGCTCAAGAGTACCCTTTCCGCCACCAAACAGCTCCTTGAATACCTTGTCGAATTCCCTGTTGATCTCGGCAAACTTTTCGGTGAACTGCTTTCTCATGGCGCTGTCCAGCTCCTCGATAATGCCCTCCAGGGTTTTTTCCGCCTCCACCAGGTCGTCGTGCTGGGTCTGCATGAAAGTAAAACGATCCATCAGATTCTTATAATCCTCAATGGCATTCACGTTCACGTCTCCCAGCTTCTTAATCTGATCCCGCAGGGAAGTAATCTGCTTTTTCATGGAGGACAGATCGGTCAGACTATCGTCCCGAATCGCTGCCGCATCGCTTAAAGTGATCTCATATTCATCCCACATATAACTGATCTGAGATTCCAGATTTTCCTCCAGTCTCTCCTTCTGGGCCGCCAGACGGTAAACTTCCTTATCCAGAGACGCCATCTTTTCCGACATTTCTTCCCTGCTCCGGAAGAAATTTTTCTGCCTTGCGGACAGTTCCTCTTTATGCGCCATGCTCTCCTTCAGCCTGTCCTCAGATTCGTTCTGGGCGTCAAAAGAGGCCGCAATGGTCTTTTCTATCTCAAGAATATTCTGCTTCCTGCGCTCGGTCTCCTGCCGGTTCTCCTCCAGAGCTTCCAGAATCTCCGCCAGCTCGGCGCGGGAACGGGCTATTTCCTCATCGATACGGTCGACGTTTGCCTGCTTGAAACCAAGCGTCTGCCGCATCTTTTCCACCTTCATCTCCCACTCGGATACAAGGGCTGCCGCTTCCGTTTCCAGCTTGCGCTGCTCCTCCAGCTCCTGCTGGAATTTTGTGATCTGCTCCTGGATGTTTTTTTCCAGCGCTTCGCTTTGGGACAGCTCCTGCTGGATGGACTCCTTATCGTTTCTGATCTCGAAAATCCTGTCCTCGATCTCCTGTTCCTCCAGCTTTAAGGAAGCCTTTGTTTCTTCTTCCTCTTCCATACGTTCTTTTGATTGACTGATATTCAGCCTGACCGTATTCTGCTCTATGGACTTTTTCTGCATGTCTGCCTTTAAAGTCTCCAGCTCCATGCGCAGCCTGTTCCGGCTTGCCTTGGTCTCGTCGATCTCCCTGTTGGTGGCATCCACAGCCGCAAGCAGCTTTTTCACGTTTTTTTGCAGCTCGTCAATCTCCCGGCGCCTTCCCAGAAGGTTACTGCTGTTCTTAAAGGCTCCGCCGCTGATGGCTCCCCCCGGCACAAGCAGCTCTCCCTCCAGCGTGACCATACGGATACCGTAATCATACTTTCTGGCAATTTTCACCGCATTGTCCACATGATCCACCACCACGATGCGCCCCAGCATTGCCCGGGCCACATTGCGGTATCGTCCTTGCGTCTGTACCAGCTCATCCGCCATACCGATCACTCCCTTTTCAGAGAGGGCGTCCGGATTCTTGAATTCCTGGGGCTTCGTAATGCTGGTAAGGGGAAGGAATGTGGCACGCCCCAGCCTGTTCTCCTTTAAAAACCGGATCATCTTCTTGGCAGTTTCCTCATCGTCCGTGACGATATTCTGGATGTTTCCCCCCAGCGCCGTCTCGATAGCAGTCTCATACTTTTTCTCCACCTTGATGATGTCCGCCACTACTCCGATAATACCGGGAGTTTTCTCTTTTTGCTCCATAACCTTTTTGACGCTGCCGCCATATCCTTCATAGCGCTCGGTCAGATTGGACAATGCCTCCAGCCTGGATTTCTCCATGTGGTAAGCGCTCTGGGTCTCCCGAAGCCTGGCATCCTTTTCCGCCAGCTCCTTCCGCATTTCTCCCAGAGCCTGCTCCGCAGCCGCTTCCCCCTCTGTCATCTCTCTCAGGGCATCCGTAATCGCCTCAAATTCGGCCTCCAGCTTTTTTAAATTTTCCTCTCTCGCCGCCTCGTCGGATTTCGCCCGCAGAAGCCTGGAATTCAGCTCCGCCCTGCGGATATTCACCTGCTCCATCATGGTGTCAAAACGACCCATTTTAGACTTGATGGTAGCCCTTTGGTTCAGCTCGCCGATGATGGTATTCTTTCCCGCTTCAATGGCATTGTTCAGCTCCGCGATCTTTCCCTGGATCTCATCCAGCTTCTTCTTCTCTGCTTCCGCAGTAGCCGCAATCTCCTGTACCTGGGCATCCGTATCAACCTTCTCGGTAAGGATGCCCTCCTTATCCTTCTCCTTGCCGCTGATTTCTTCTTCCAGCGCAGTACGGCGGTTTGTCAGATGAGCCTCGCTGCCTTTTGCCGAGTTGATCTGCTCCTTTAAGACGTTCTTTTCGCCCTCCAGCTTTCCCCGCATCAGCCCCGTATCGGTCAGGCTGCTCCTGGCTTGTTCGATAGTCTCCTCCAGGCTCTCGATTTCCGACTGGATACGTTCGTATTCTTCCCTGATCCCTTCGTATTTCCCGGTGATTTCGACAAGATCCCCGCTGGCCAGGCCGTACTTTTCCTCCACCTGCTGCAGTTGTTCCTTCAGCCGTCCGTTCTCCAGCAGAAACACATTTACATCCAGGTTCTTCAGTTCTTCCTTTCTGCGCAGATAAATTTTCGCCACCTCTGACTGCCGTTCCAGAGGCTCCACCTGCTTCTCCAGCTCCGAAAGTATGTCGTTGACACGCACAAGGTTCTGCTTTTCGTTTTCCAGCTTGACCTGGGCTGCCGCCTTACGGCGCTTGAACTTCACGATGCCCGCCGCCTCGTCAAAAAGCTCCCTGCGTTCCTCCGGTCTGCCGCTTAAGATCTTGTCGATCTGGCCCTGCCCGATAATGGAGTAGCCTTCCTTGCCGATACCGGTATCATAAAACAGTTCGTTTACGTCCTTCAGCCGGCAGGGACTTCCGTTGATCAGATATTCACTTTCTCCGGAACGGTAAATACGCCTTGCCACCGTAACCTCATCAAAATCAATCGACAGCTGATGATCACTGTTGTCAAGGGTTATGGCTACATAAGCATAACTCAATGGCTTCCTGTTTTCCGTGCCTGAGAAAATGACATCCTGCATGCTGGCGCCGCGGAGCTGCTTGACCCGCTGCTCTCCCAGCACCCAGCGGACCGCATCGGCCACATTGCTCTTGCCGCTGCCGTTAGGCCCCACGATACCGGTAATGCCATTATGAAACTGAAACACTATTTTATTGGCAAATGACTTAAAGCCCTGTACCTCAATACTTTTTAAATACATAACCCCTGTCCCTCAAAAGCAGCAGCGCCCTGTACGCCGCCTGCTGCTCCGCCGCCTTTTTTGTCCTTCCCGAACCCTCTCCCAGAACCTCGTCTTCCATGTGCACGGAAACCCTGAAGGTCTTGTTATGCTCCGGCCCGCTTTCTTCTATCAGCTCATATCGGAACTGCTTTTTCAGCTTTCCCTGGATCAGCTCCTGCAGATTGCTCTTGCTGTCATAAAAGAGCTGCTTGTCCTCCAGGTCAGAGAGAATGAAACGGTTGATAAACGTCCTTGCCGCCTCCATTCCTCCGTCAAGATAGATGGCCCCCGTGACCGCCTCCATCACATCGGAGATAATGCTGTCCCGCTCCCGGCCGCCGGTGTTGTCCTCACCCCTGCCCAGCAATATGAATTTGCCCAGCTCCAGATCCCTTGCACAGAACGCGAGGGACGGTTCACAGACCATAGACGCCCGCATCTTTGTAAGCTCTCCCTCGGGCACCTCAGGATATTCATAAAACAGGAATTCGCTGGATACCAGCTCCAGCACGGCATCCCCCAGAAATTCCAGCCTCTCATAGTCTCCCGTTCTGTTGATTTTCTGTTCATTGGTAAAGGAGCTGTGAGTCAGCGCCCTCTTTAACAGGGAAATATCCCGAAATTCATATCCTATCCGCTCTTCCAGATTTTTTGCCGTATAACCTTCCAACATTTTTACCTTGCCTTTTCAATGCAAAGAGCAGTCCGCTGATACGTACTGCTCTTATTCATGACAATAGAAGACTCGCGAAGCGTGGATTCTATTGCTGACGTCAATATAGTAACCAGCCCTGTGCTTCACAGGCCGCCTGATACAGACAATTCAGTTCAAGGCGCCCTTGATCAGGTCCACTGCTTCCTCAACGGTTTTGATTTTCTCAGCCTGGTCTGCAGGTATCTCAATGTCAAAGGTCTCCTCGATTCCCATAACGATCTGAAATACATCCAGAGAGTCCGCCCCAAGGTCATCCAGGAAAGTTGTTTCCATAGTGATTTCGTCAGGATCCACATTCAAAACTTCCGCAATGATTTTTTTCAGCTTTTCAAATTCCATATTATTTTCCCTCTTTCCTTTAATCTTCCAGAACGATCTGTTCTTTTATTTTTTCATTGATGTTCTGTTCCTTAAACGCAATACACTGCAGGATTGAATGACGCACCTCTATCGCCTTGCTGCTGCCGTGGGTCTTTACCACCAGGCCGTTCAAACCCAGCAGGGGCGCCCCGCCGTACTCTTCCGTGCTGAAAGCCTTCAGAGTCTGCTTCAGCGCCGGCTTCACAAGAAGCGCACCAATCTTGCTGCGCAGGCTGCTCATCATACCGGCCTTGATCTTCTTCACCAGCACGCCACTGACACCTTCCAGCATCTTCAACACGATATTTCCCGCAAAGGCTTCGCAGACAAGCACATCCGCCACACCCTCCGGAATATCTCTGGCTTCCACGTTTCCCACGAAGTTGATCTCGGGACAGTTTTGAAGCAGGGGATAAGTCTCCTTTGTCAATGCGTTTCCCTTCTCTTCCTCCACCCCGATATTAACCAGGCCGACTTTAGGATTTCTGACACCCAGGACGCTCTCCATATAAATGCTTCCCATCTTTGCAAACTGCAGCAGCTGAGAGGGTCTGGCATCCACATTGGCGCCACAGTCCAGCAAAAGGCTGACACCCCCCGCATTGGGAATAATGGGCGCAAGAGGAGGCCTCTCCACACCCCTAATCCGTCCCACAATGACCTGCCCGCCCACCAGCACGGCTCCCGTGCTTCCTGCGGACACAAACGCGTCGCATTTTCCTTCCTTCACCAGATACAGTGCCTTTACAATAGAAGAATTCTTCTTCGTGCGAATCGCCATTACCGGCGGTTCCCCGGTCTCGATGATCTCCTCCGCGTGCACGACTTCAAGCTGCTCTTCGTTATATGTATATTTCTTCAGCTCTTCCCTGATAACCGGCTCCTTGCCAACCAGGAATACCCTTACACGCTTATCCTCGTTTATGGCTTCCACCGCGCCCTTGACGATTTCAAACGGGGCATTGTCCCCGCCCATGGCATCTACCGCCACATTTACCATTTCTGCCATTGCCATCCTCCATTTCCAAGAAGATTTCGCACCATAACTTACTATAATAGATCGCAAAACAAAAAGCAAGTGGAAAATCACACTTTCCCACTTGCCTTTTCACCTGTTTACAGCGCTTTTTTCTTCCATCTCCCGATCCGATAGAAGATAAAGGTGATCAGCGCCCCCAGCACCCATGCGCACAGCAGTGAAATCCACAGGCTCTCGTAACGTCCCTGGGGAAGCTCCGGTGTTTTGGTCACCTCCACAAGGGCGTATACCAGCGGAACACGGATGGCCACCGTGGTCACCAGGGAAATCCACATGGGTGTTACCGTATCCCCTGCCCCCCGCATCACCCCTGACAGACTTTGGGTCACCGCCATGGCAATATAGCCCAGGGCCAGAATTCTCATCATATTTGCGCTCAGCTGCGCAAGCTCTTTCGTATTTGTAAAGATCCCCATCAGATACGGCCCGAACAGCAGAATCAGGCCGGTAATCACTGCAGAAGTACCGACGGCGATCAAAGTGCCCTCTTTGGCTCCCTGCTTAACCCGATCCATCTGCCTGGCGCCCACATTCTGCCCGGCGTAGGTAGTCATTGCCGTACCGAAGGAGAAATTGGGCATCATGGCAAAACCGTCCACCCTCATGATGATAACATTTGCCGCAATGATCATCTCTCCGAAGCTGTTGGTCAGAGACTGTACCACCACCATGGCCAGGGAAAATATCGCCTGAGTAATACCGGAAGGCAGTCCCAGCCTGATCACCGTCAGCATGGTAACTCTGTCCGGCTTGAGATACTGAGCTTTCAAATCAAAGAATTCCGTCATTTTTCGCAGCTTTATCACACACAGTACGGCGGAAATCAGCTGGGCAATCACCGTAGCCAATGCCACTCCGGACACGCCCATATGTAATCCCGCCACAAACCATACATCCAGCACAATATTGATCACCGTGGCAATCAGCAGGTACACCAGGGCGGACAGGGAATCTCCCAACCCCCGCAGGATCCCGCATAAGATATTATAATAAGCCAGCCCGACGATACCCCACAGCAGGATCATCAGATACGAAGTACACCAGTCAATAATGCTTTCCGGGGTATCCAGAAGCTCCAGCACAGGCCGGATCGCAAAGGTGCCTGCAATCATCAGCAAAACAGACGCTATGGCGGTCAGCGTGATTGTGCTGCCGATAGTCCTGGAAAGGTTTTCCCTGTCCCTGGAGCCGTAATACTGCGAAACCATAATGCCCGCTCCCATGGAAATACCCACAAACAGTACAAGCAACAGATTAAAAATGGGGCTTGCGCTTCCCACCGCCGCCAGGGCATTATCCCCCTCATACTTTCCCACCACAATGCTGTCTACCGTATTGTACATCTGCTGGGCAATATTGCCGATCAGCATGGGGATCGTAAATACTACAATCCGCTCCCAGGGCCTCCCCTGGGTCATATCCACCTGCCCAAACAGGCTTTTTATCTTTTCCAACATACCCTGACTCCCGATAAGATAAATAAGACAAAAAAGCTGCCGGCACCTTCGACGCCGACAGCCTTCCCTGATTCGTCAATCAACCTCTACAACCTGCTTCTTATTGTAAGAACCGCAGGCCTTGCAGACTCTGTGAGGCACTGTCAATGCGCCGCACTTGCTGCACTTTACCAGAGTAGGAGCGCTCATCTTCCAGTTTGCTCTTCTCTTGTCTCTTCTGCTTTTAGAAGATTTATTCTTGGGACAAATAGACATCGTTACACCTCCTTATTCGCATTGAAAATATCTTGAATCACGGCCATTCGCGGGTCAGGGACAAAAGTATCACATCCGCATTCCCTCTCATTCAGATTCTGTCCACACACGAGACAAAGCCCCTTGCAGTCTTCCCTGCACAGAATCTTTGCAGGCCAGTTTCCAATGATCTCATTGAACACAAAAGTTTCCGTATTCAGCTGGTAGCCTTCCATGAAGCTCAGATCGTCCACAGCCTCCCTGTCCTCCGCCTCCGGAGAGAGCACCACCCTCTCAAACGGAAGGTCAAGCGCCGTTATTACCTCCGTCAGACATCTGTCACAGCTTGTCTGGAGCTTCAGGCTCACATTTCCCTCCACCTTAACCTTGCCGGCTTCCATGTTGGAAAACGTAAACGTCACCGGGGACTTTTCCCTGATTTCAAAGCATGCCGCCCCGCTTTGAAAGCACGTCATTTCAAGCGGCACCTCCATGCTGATCCGTCTGCCCTCGGATGTGAATACATCGGATAAATTCACTAACATAGCGACTCCTGTAAGTTAATAGGAAACAGCACACTAATACGAATCGTCTTCACACACTGATTCATTATACATAGGGGCGCCCGAGTTGTCAACAGCTTTTTTCGCATATCCCTTTAATCTTTCGTTCATCCGCTTTGCATCTCTTGCCGACTTGCTCCAGGAAATCCCGGAAACGATTGCGAAAATAACGGCAATGGTAACCAGCATGGCGGCAACGCTCAGCGCATCCTCCGCGCTGTACCAGTCAAACATCCGCCCGGAGACCAGAACGATCACATTGACCAGCACGTAATGGATTACCGTCCTCACCGCAATCTCCGTCTTTCCCATAGACCGGTCCCAGGGATAGATCAGGGAGGGCACCGTAAGCACCGCTGCTACCGCCACGATCTGCCAGAGCGTCGTAGACAAAATTCTTTCCGTAGGATTGATTACGGTAGTAAAAAGCGCCACTGCAATTACCATACAGGATGTTATCATACTGAAAATATGAAAGAGAAACTCTATTTTTCGTCTGCACATTGTGTTCCCTCCTAAAGCCCCAGCTTTTTCTTCAGGTCAGGCACATACTGCCTGGATACAATCAGCTTTTCCCCGTTCTCCATACAGGCCTCAAAGCGCCCGTTAAATGCCGGACAGATATTCCTTACCTTTGCCAGATTAATAATTGTAGATTTGGATGCCCTGAAAAAATCCGTATGATCCAACTGCTTTTCCAGCTCGTACAGCTTGCTTTTGGTATCAAAAACCTCTTTTTCCATATAAGCGAACACTCTGTTGTCCACTGCTTCAAAATAGAAAATATCCGAAGGTTGTACCTGAAAGATCCTGTCCCCCTTGGATACCGTCAGCTTCACTCGCCCTGCCCGCAGGGAATAAATCATCTGCAGCAAAGAGTCGTCCAGCGATCTGCAGCGAATAATGATTTCCTCTTCCTCTTCCGGCGGGCAGTCCTGTATCGTTATTTTCATTCAATCCTCCATGTTGCAGCTAAGCTGCGGCTCAAATTCCTGCGCTTCAGCGGTCCCGCAGCTTGCGTTTCCTGTTCACCAGCGCCGCTGCCGCTATGGCTATTATAGCATAAGTGAGCAGAAATGCCACCTGTTCCAAGGTCGTAATCTCCTTTTCTCCCCAAAACAGCGTGATTCCCATCTCCCTGCGAAATACATCCCCCGCCGTCTCCGGCAGCCCCGCAAAAGTCTCCCGTATCGCCTCCCCGGTGCATGCCTCCCGCAGCATGGCGGTGCATGGCAGCACCGGCAGACATTTTAACAAATTCTGCAGCCCCTCCGAAAGGGACCCCAGGGACAGATAGATTCCCCCCAGGAAGCCCACCAGCGTCCCAATGACCGTAAGCAGCCCGCTCCAGGCGCTGTCGCTGTGCACGAAAAGCGCCAATAGATAGCCCAGGGCGGAAAAGGTAAAGGTGCATACCGCGATCAGGCCCGCCAGCCGGAAAAAAGCCGCCGCCCCCAGGAAGCCGTATCCGCTTATCAGGAAATAGACCTCCCCTGCCGCCAGAGTCAACACACACATTCCGGTGCCCACCAGCCAGGCGGAAATGATGTAACCCAGGGATAACTTGATCCTGCTCACCGGCGTCACATAGAACGCCATACTCCGCTTCCTCGTCTCATCCTGTACCATGATTCCCAGCACCGTCAACGTCACCGTCACGGAGTTCACAGCCAGAATCCCAGCCAGCACCCAGAGCTGAATCAGGTAATCGGCATTTTTCTTATCCAGCGCCGCATCCCGCTCCCCGCCAAGCTCCGCCAGAACCTTCACCAGATCGTCACCGTGCATTTTCCCCAGAAAAACTACCATCAGCATCAGCACGACCAGCATGGACAGCACCGAGAAGAAAACCGCCGCCTTGTCTCTTAAAAATACCCTGCTGTTCCTCTTAATCAGATAGAATACCGTCCTCATTCTTCTCCTCCCGCTACTGCCAGACTTTTGCCTGTTACATTTAAAAACACATCGTCCATGGTTCCCTGAACCAATTCAAAGCCGGAGATGCAATCTGCCACCCTGTTTAAAACCGGCATTGCCGCCATGCTGTCTGCCAGGTCCACGGTCAGAAGCCCTGCCTCCTGCCGCAGCGCACTCTTCGTCTCCGGCAGCATTTCCGCCAACACCCCTTCTGCCTGCCGGACCATATCCGGTTTCGGCCACAGCCGCAGCTTATCCCGGGCATACTTCTCTTTCAGTTCAAAGGGCGTACCGAACTCCCTGATCCTCCCGCTGTCAAGGATGGCAATATGTCCTGCTCTTGCCGCCTCTTCCATATAATGAGTGGTGAGAAAAACCGTCATGCCGCCCTCCTGCCGCAGATTCTCCAGGCTCTCCCATACCAGCTTTCTGGTAGCCGGATCCAGCCCCGTTGTAGGTTCGTCCAGAAATAATATTCCCGGTGTATGAATCAATGCCGCCCCCAGCTCGCACAGACGCTTCTGACCTCCCGACAGCTTTGCGTATTGCCTGCTATAAAGCTTCTCCAGGCACAATCTGCGGCAGACTCCCTCCACTCTCTCCCGAAGTTCCCTTTCCGTATATCCGTACAGCGAACCTCTCACAAACAGATTCTCCTTCACCGTCAGCCGTTCGTCCAGACAGTTGTGCTGCCATACCACCCCGATACTCTTCCTGATCTTTTCATCCTCTTTTCCCATTCGGTATCCGCAGATACGGATCTCCCCTGCCGTCGGTGCAAAGAGGGTACAGAGCATATTGACGGTGGTGGACTTCCCCGCCCCATTGACCCCTAAGAAGCCAAACAACTCTCCGGTCTCCACCGTGAAACTTACGTCGTCTACTGCCTTCACCTCTCTAAAATACTTTTTCAGACCCTTTACTTCTATGCTTTTTTCCATATATCTCCCTTCGCCGGTTTGCCTCTTCCCCGGGCAAATTTCGGGGGCCGGCCCCTCCTTTCACTGCCAGCATACAGCCGTCCCCGGTTTCCCGCAATGAATTTGGGGTAAGATACGCTTTTCACAGGGTAAGATGCAGCCGCGGATCACATAGCCGTCGGTCAGAATCCCCTCCCATACCCTTCTGAGGATACAGGGGAAACCTCTCTGAATGCCCCTTGACCGCGCAAAGGGGGCTTGCTATAATGAAACCATAAATCAATCATAATAACAGACAGGAGGGTATCAAATGGGCTTTTTACAAGGTAAAACAGCGATCATCACAGGCGGGGGACGAGCTGTTCTTTCAGACGGTTCCTGCGGCTCCATCGGCTACGGTATTGCCACCGCCTATGCAAAAGAGGGGGCAAATCTGGTCCTCACCGGACGCAACACAAAGAAGCTGGACGACGCAAAGGAAGAGCTGGAGCGCCTTTACGGCATTCAGGTACTGACCTCGGCGGCAGACGTTTCCGCCGGCTCCGATAACGAATCCGTGGTAAACGAAGTCGTCAGCAAGACTATGGAAACCTTCGGCAGGATCGACGTAGTGATTAACAACGCCCAGGCTTCCGCTTCCGGCGTGACCCTGGCCGACCACACCACGGAGCAGTTTGACCTGGCCCTTTACTCCGGCCTGTATGCTGCATTTTATTATATGAAGGCATGTTATCCTCACTTAAAGGAAACCAGGGGCACCGTGATCAACTTTGCCTCCGGCGCGGGGCTCTTCGGCAACTTCGGGCAATGTGCATATGCCGCTGCCAAAGAAGGCATCCGGGGTCTCTCCAGAGTGGCTGCCACAGAATGGGGAAAGGACGGCATCAATGTGAATGTCATCTGCCCTCTGGCATGGACGGCACAGCTGGAGCAGTTTGAAAAAGCATACCCCGAAGCTTTCAAGGCAAACGTGCACATGCCTCCCATGGGTCATTACGGCGATGTGGAAAAGGAAATCGGACGAGTCTGCGTGCAGCTGGCATCTCCCGATTTCAAGTACCTCTCCGGCGAGACTCTCACCTTAGAGGGCGGCATGGGGTTAAGGCCGTAAACGTTTTTGTATGCACTTCTCTATGAATATAAGCGGCACGGCATCGGTAACAGGTGCTATGCCGCTTCCTTTTTTCATTCATTTTACCGTGTTTCTCTTTTGTTTCCCGACAGTTGATTTTTCCCACTGAGAATATCGGATCCCTCCATTTACAGACACCCCGGAATATGGTCTAATATACCTGAAACATCGGAGCTTTCGCTCATAGGCAACCTGATGGCCCGGGAATCATAGGGTCTTCATCCGGAAGGAGGCAAAATGGATCAGATTCATTTATCGGATAACCTGACGCGCCTGCGCCGGGAGCGGCGCATTACCCAGGAGGAGCTGGCATCCTTTCTCGGTGTAACAAAGGCTTCTGTCTCAAAATGGGAAAACGCCCAGAGTCTGCCGGACATTCTGCTGCTGCCCCAGCTTGCGGCATTTTTCGGAGTGTCTGTTGACTCGCTTATGGGATACGAAGCACAGCTCTCCCGGGAACAGATCCGCCGCTGCTATCTGGAGCTTACCGAAAAGTTTTCAAAACGCCCGTTTGCAGAAGTCACCGCCGAGGCCGAAGCGCTGGCCCGGCGCTATTATTCCTGCTATCCCCTGCTGCTCCAGCTCTGCATCCTGTACTTCAACCACTTCATGCTCCCGGAAAATCCGGTAGATCGGCAAAAAATGATCTCCACTGCGTTCTCCTGGTGCGGGAGAATCACGGAAAACTGCACGGATGCCGGCATCTGTTCTGACGCCGCCGTACTCCAAGCTACCCTGAAAATGCAGCAGGGAAACGCCGGAGAGGCCGTCAGGATTCTGGAACCCCTGATGACCGATCCCAACCGTTTATCCACGCAGTGCAACCAGGTGCTGATACAAGCCTGCCAAATGTCCGGTAATCTGCCACAGGCCCGCAGCTACGCCCAGATCACACAGTATCAGACCCTGTTGCAGCTTGTTGCAGCCGGAACCGCAGAACTGACTCTATACGAGGATCCGGCACGGTGTCTGGAAACGATCCGCCGGATCACCGCTATACTGGAAGCCTGCCGTATAGACGAACTGCATCCCAACAGCGCCGCCCGCTTCCATTATGAAACAGCTGTATTTTATACCCGAAATGACCTCCTTTCGGACGCGCTGAATGCGCTGTCAAAATTCGAAAAATGTATTACCGGCTTTCTCAAGGCTCCTGTTCTGCACGGCGACAAATATTTTGATCTGCTGGACGAATGGATAGAACGACTGCCTCTGGGCAGCGCCGCTCCCCGGGATCTGCACTTGCTGCAGCAGAATATTACCGCGGCCTTTTCCCATCCCGCATTCGAGAAGCTGAAAGATAATGTAGTCTTTCGGCAGATTCAAAGCCGACTTGCCGGCGAAATGTAATCAAATTATATGCCGCCGGACAAAAGGCGGCGGAACGGAGACGATTATGCCTGACATCAAAGAATTACTGCCCTTTATAATACCACTTGTTATTATCCAATTTGCACTGCTGGCCTTCACCCTTCACCACATATTGACTCATAAATCCTATAAGCGCGGAAACCGCACCATGTGGCTGATCATCAGCATCATCGGTATGGAATTCATCGGCCCGATTCTGTATTTCGCACTTGGAAAGGAAGACTGATATGCTGACTTTGTCACATGTTTCCAAACGTTTCGGCAAAATACAAGTGTTACATAACCTGTGTATTTATGTACCGGAACACACGATCTATGGTTTCGTCGGTCAAAACGGCGCCGGCAAAACCACCTCCATGAAACTGATTCTCGGACTGATTCCCGCAGACAGCGGCGAGATCATCGTGAATAAAACACCTGTTATATTTGGTTGCAGTCCCGCCAACCAATATATCGGTTATCTTCCCGATGTACCGGAATTTTATCCGTATATGACGCCGGAGGAATATCTGCATTTCTGCGGGACGCTATCCAGAATGTCCCGCAAGGACATAAACAGGCGTTGTGAAGAACTATTGAAGCTGGTGGGACTTGCTTCCGAAAAGCGCCGCATCAAAGGATTCTCCCGTGGAATGAAGCAGCGCCTCGGCATTGCGGCGGCGCTGTTCCACCGCCCGAAGCTCCTGATCTGCGACGAGCCCACCTCGGCGTTGGATCCCGTGGGAAGAAGGGAAATTCTTGACATCCTGACAGCCGCAAAGGAGCAAACCACTGTGCTCTTCTCCTCTCACATTCTGTCCGATGTGGAACGCGTCTGTGAAAAAGTGGCATTTCTGCATCAGGGACATATCGTGGCCGACGGATCGCCGGAAGACCTGCGGCAAAACTTTACGAATGTAACCGCGCCCACGGACATTGAGCTTGTCCACCCGGAAGAGACCCGGCTGCTGCTTGCGCAATTTCCTGCCTTAAAGCCTGCGGAAGCTTCCGCATTAAAATACGAAAATCAGGTTTGTATTCTGGAAAACTGCGAAATGCTGCCTGAAATCCTGCACTTTATTGCCGCCAGAGGGCTGAACATCCGACGCCTGGAACGGCATGAAGTGTCTCTGGAGGATATATTTACAAGGGTGACAGAGGAAAAGGCGGATAAGTATGCCTGACGCTTTTTCCGGAAACATCAGATTCCGCCGGGCGGAATTATGGAGGTATCGCATGAACGGCATGAATGCGTTTATGAAAAAAGAATTCATGGAATGGCAGCGCACAGGACGAATGGTGATCCTGGGGAGTATCTTTGTTTTGTTTGGGGTCATGGCGCCGGCCTTTGCAAAGCTGACGCCATGGCTGATGGGAATGATGGCACAGCAACTGGCGGAGACAGGCCTGACCGTTACCCAGGTTCCTGTGGACGCCCTTACGTCCTGGGGACAGTTCTTCAAGAATCTTCCCCTTGCGCTTGTCGCTTATACTCTTCTGTGCAGCGGTATCTTCATCGACGAATACCGCCGGGGAACCCTGATTCCTGTGGTCACCAGATGCCTTCCCCAGCGCCGGGCGGCGATGGCGAAATTCTGCGTAATGGCGTTCATGTGGACTGTCGGATATTTCATCTGCTTCGGCATCACCTATGTGTATACTGCCGCTTACTGGAAGGCTTCCGTCACCGAAAACCTTGTGACGGCGGCGCTGTGCGCCTGGCTCTTCGGCATACTGGTAACCTCGCTGATCACCATCTTTTCCGCCCTTTCCGACAGCTCCTCCGGCGTCCTCCTGGGGACGGGAGGCTCGGTCGCCGTCATGTACTTCCTTTCCATACTGCCACGCGTGACGAAGTACATCCCCACCCGCCTGTTGAACGGTAGCAGTCTTCTCACCGGAGAAAGCTCTCCCCACGGCTTTTTTCCTGCTGTGGCCGTATCCCTGGCACTGGTCGCAGCCTGTACGGCGCTGTCGGCACTGCTCTTTAACCGCCGGCAAATGTAAATGGTGCGGCTCAAAGCAGCAAAAATAACGACCTCCTGCCCTCCCGGAATCCGGGATACTGTATTAGATTCCTTGTTCCCCGCTCTCCGTCAAGGCATCCTTCATGCTCTTCACATACCTGTATATTTCCGGCCCCGCCTGCTCCCCGTACTCTGCGATCAGTTTCACGACGGCACTCCCCAGGATGACCCCGTCGGACAAAGCCGCCATCTTTTTCGCCTGCTCCGGTGTACTGATGTCAGAGCCAATGGCGCAGGGTACGTCCGTCACCCGGCGGATGCTATCCACAATGGCCCCGAGATCCGTCACGATCTCGCTGCACGCTCCGGCAACACCCAGGGAGGACACTACATAAATGAAGCCCCTTGCCTCGGAAGCGATCTCCCGAATTCGATCCTCCGAGGCAGGCGCAATCATGGAAATCACCGCCACGCTGTGGGCATTTGCAGACCCCTCCATTTCCTGTTTCTCTTCATAGGGCATATCCGGAATAATCACGGCGTCCACTGCAAGCTGTTCACACTTTGTAAAAAATCTCTCGTAACCGTAATGGAACACCGGATTGGCATAGGTCATAAATGCCAGAGGAATCCGGGACTTTTCCCTGACTCTCCTTACTATCTCAAAGGCGCCGTCCGTGGTCATGCCGTTTTTCAAAGCCCGGATATTGGCATCCTGAATCACCACGCCTTCCGCTGTAGGATCGGAAAAAGGAATGCCAATCTCTACCAAGTCTGCCCCTGCCCGCTCCATCTCCAAAATATATTCCACTGTGCAGTCCGTCGTTGGATCCCCCGCAGTCAAAAAACAAATGAAAGCCCTTTTGTTAGGTTTGTCAAACACTGGTCTTAATCTATTCTCTAACATACTCCTGTCACTCCTTTGAATTATTCTTATCCTCCTAGTCATGTATCTCCACGCCCCGGTATCTGGCAATAGCCGCCACGTCCTTATCTCCCCTGCCGGACAGACAAATGATAATGCTCTGATCCGGACTATAATTCTTCGCGATCTTCCGCACGTGGGCTACGGCATGGGCGCTCTCCACGGCACAAATGATTCCTTCCGTTCTGGCAATATATTCGAAAGCATCCACCGCCTCATCATCTGTAACAGGAACATAGCCTGCCCTGCCAATGTCATGGAGATAAGCATGTTCCGGCCCGATCCCGGGGTAATCCAGCCCGGCGGATATAGAGTACACCGGTGCTATCTGCCCATACTCATCCTGGCAGAAATAGGATTTCATGCCATGGAAGATTCCCGGGGAGCCCGTGGCAATAGTAGCGGCAGTCAGTGCCGTATCCACGCCTTTCCCCGCCGCTTCACAGCCGATCAGTTCCACCTCCTTATCCTCGATGAAATTCCAGAACATACCCATGGAATTGCTTCCGCCTCCCACGCAGGCCACCACTGCCGCCGGAAGTTTTCCCTCCTTTTCCAGAATCTGCTGCCTGGCCTCGCGGCTGATCACGCTCTGGAAATCCCGGACAATCATGGGAAAAGGATGGGGCCCCATAACGGAACCGAGAACATAAAGAGTATCGTTTACCCGGTTGGTCCACTCTCTCATACACGCATTGACCGCATCCTTTAAGGTTTGGGTGCCTGTAGTGACCGAATGTACCCTTGCCCCCAGCAGCTTCATGCGGTATACATTCAGCGCCTGCCGCTGTGTATCCTCCTTCCCCATGTAAATTTCGCATTCCAGACCCAGAAGCGCTGCGGCTGTGGCTGTGGCAACCCCGTGCTGGCCTGCTCCCGTTTCGGCGATAATCCGGGTCTTACCCATTTTCTTTGCCAGCAGGACCTGCCCCAATACATTATTGATTTTGTGGGAGCCGGTATGATTTAAGTCCTCGCGCTTTAAGTAAATCCTGGCCCCGCCCAGATCCTCAGTCATTTTCTCCGCATAATACAGCAAAGAAGGTCTGCCTGCATATTCGTTCAAATGTGTATTCAGCTCGCTTATAAACTCCGAATCGTTTTTATAATGTTCATAACTCTCCTCCAGACAAATGAGCTCATTCATCAAAATCTCCGGCACATACTGCCCTCCGTGTACTCCGTAACGTCCTCTGCTCATGTTTTCCTCCCTGTTCTCTCTTCCTATATCTTTCAATGTTCCCATCACGCCGCCGGCGTCACGCAGCACCTGCCTCCTTTCTGTCTGCTTGCCCCTGGCTCCAGCCCATCCACGGAATCAGACACGATAGGTCTGGCCTTCAAAATCCGATTCCGCATATGCCCGCAAAAAAAATCCCCGGCAGAACATTCCTGTTCTGCCAAGGACGAGATTACAATTTCCCCGCGGTGCCACCTTGTTTCGCCTGAAAAGACGCTCTCTTAAGATACTATGTACATCAAGTGTACCATTATATCCCCGGCAGCTTACGCGTGCCTCACGTCGCAGTATACTCAGGAAATTCAGAATTTCCTTTTCGCCGCGCCCTCCATGGTCCATTTAACAGCCTGCGTTCCGACCTTTCTCAGCCTCCGGTCTCTCTGTAAGTGCACACGCTGACCAGAATTATCCGGTCAACGGCAGCCTCCTTCTGTCAGGAAAGCTGCACCGTTTTTATCTCCACATCTACGGTTTATATCCGCTATTTATTTTGTATCATATTACTCCACACCCTATCCTGTGTCAAGCCTTTTTGTATGAATTCTTCTAAATGCCTTAAAAATTATTCCCGTATTGATACCGGAACTTAAAACCGCCCGGATCAGGCGTCCTTCGGCAACAGCTCCCGAAAAGCCTGTCCCCAGCATTCCTCCGGTATTTCCGGCCATACACAATGCCCTTCTTTCAGCCGGCACAGCTCCATCGCCCTGTCAAGCACATCCGCGTGGTCAATCTCCACACCCTGAATCATATATCTTGTAATCTTACACCAATAAGGCGCATAGGCATCCATTCCGGAATCCGCGATCTGCCGGATCACCTCATCCACGTCATATGTAAGGCTTATAAACTCCTGCCTCCAGCTTCCGTCCGCGCCATACAGCAGGCTGAACTGGGCCTGCCCGCCACTTTTCAGCGGAACACCCACCGATCCCGGGTTCCATGCCGTTTTCCCTCCATGACGTATCTCGCCCTGTATATGAGTATGCCCGCACAGAATATAAGGGCTGCTCTCGCTTTCCATGGCATCATGGGTTGCTTCTTTCCCCGGTTCCATCTTCTCGTTCACCCTGCGGGGAGAGCCATGGCATATAGTCAGTGGCGGAGAATCGGGAAAGGAAAGTGTCTGACTTATGGGCAGACTTTCAAAAAAGTCCAGATCCTGCCCTGTAAGCTGCTCATACACATAAAGAAGACACCCTGACGCGGAGTTTCCTTTATTCCAGCCCACCTCTCCTGCTTTCCGATAATCCAGCATGTATTCCTCCCTGTTTCCCCGAATACAGTAACAGGTATACTTATTCCTTAAGTCATACAGATAATCCAGGGTCTTCCTGCAGCCGGGAAGCTCCCCCGTATAATCCCCCAGTATAACAAATGTAGTAATGCCCCTGGACAACGCATATTCAACGCATTCCTGAAAGGCTGTAGCATTTCCGTGAATATCCGCCAGCACAGCCAACTGCATGTTTCTCTCTCCTTTCGCCGCTTTTTTCTTCCACATGTGCTTCAGCCCCGCAAGGCACAATATGGTCTGATATTGTCGGAAACTAACGGATGCTCTCCGCGATCTCCGTATCCCCGTGATGAGAATCAGCACTTTCGTTGGACAGAACCCACATATTCTTGATCTGCCGCTCCAGCTCGGAATAGTTCCACTGACTTCTGCTGCGGGCCACACAGTTAGGGTCGTTGACCATGAATCCATGTCTGTCGTACCCGTACACGACAATAAAATGTCCTGCCGCCGTGAACTCTCCGGGCCCCATGGAAAGAATAATTATCGCACCGTTATCCAACGCCTCCTTCATCCCTTCCTCCGTGGCCGCAGACTGCCTGCAATCCACCCCGCATTCCGCCGCCATATCCTCCATCAGGGCCCATGCCGTCCCTGTCCCCGAGATATAGTGACCGTTCTCCATGCTGTATTGTCCCACCTTATCCGGAGTCATATCCTCGTCATCCGTCAGATAATAGAGCGCCATGGAAAGGCAGGTGGGTCCACAGCCTGAGAGGGCGATACAGCTTTCATCTCCGTACTCCACATACCCCCATCTGGGATCCCACTGTAAAAACAGGGGGAACTCCTGCATTTTCTCGCTGTCCGTGATGCCCCCCGATGCAGCCTTTTCCAGACCGTTCCAGTGGGACACAAAATCCGCCATCTCCGGATTGTTTGCCAGCGCCTCCAGCACCCGTTCCGGGTAATCGGATCGGTTCTGTACAATATCCTCTATCAGCTCGTTATCCTCTCCCAACTCCCGCAGCCTGGCAAGCACCTCCCGACTGCTCCTCTGCATGGGACGATCCACTCTGTCCAGTCCGCATTTGTCAGGATAATCCTCTTCGCTCTCCTCGGTATCCTTCGATCCGGATCTGTCGGATACCGTCCCGTCTATAGTCTTTTCCAGCGGAGCCGCCATTTCCTCCTCCCTCACGTTCACCGCCAGGATCCTGCCATTATCATCGGAAGTTAATCCCGCCTCCTGCGTCTCCTTCAGTGTCCGCAGGAAAAACGCCAGACAGATGACCAGCATAGCTCCAAGCAGGATCCAGACCCCCGCTGCAATCTTTTGGTTCCTATTTTCTCCTTTGTGCTCCATTGTTCTTTCCATGCCTTTCGTTTTTCTATTCTGACACAGAAATGTATCCGGTTCCCATAAAATATCTAAATAATTTCTAAAGATTTCAGATCCAGGAGCGCCTTCTCATACTCCTGAACATAGTACCGAAGGTTCTTCCTGCCCTTTGTAATAACGCATTGAGCATTGCATTAAAATCCTTTTTGTCTTCGTTTGCCATATTCATGCAACTCCATGCTGCAGCCTGACTGCTGCTGAAATCAGAATACTCCGGTAAAGGAACAAATGCAATGAGACAGTTTAAAAAAGTTACATTCCTGTTATACCAGCTTTACCGTCTCCCTGGCGATGGCAAGCTCTTCGTTGGTGGGGATCACCATCACCGTGGTCCTGCTGTCAACAGTGGAAATCACAATATCCTCCCCCCGCCTGCCATTGGCCTCCTGGTCGATCTTTACTCCCAGATAACCAAGGTATTCGCAGACAAAGGTACGGACAATTGCCGCATTTTCTCCTACGCCTGCGGTAAAGCAGATCACATCCACCCCGTTCATTGCCGCAGCATAAGCGCCGACATATTTCGCCACGTTATAGCAGAAAGTTTTCAGTGCGCGGACTGCATTTTCATCCCCCTTGTCGTAGCCCTCCTCCAGGTCACGGAAGTCGGAAGATAGATTATCGGACAGCCCCAATACTCCCGACTTCTTATTCAGGACAGCCATGATCTCATCAATGCTCTTGCTTTCCTTATGGGCAAGGAACTCCATGATCGCGGGATCAATGTCGCCGGAGCGTGTTCCCATGATCAGCCCCTGCAGGGGCGTCAGACCCATGGAGGTATCCACACATTTACCGTCCTTTACGGCGGAGACACTGGCCCCGTTTCCCAGATGGCAGACAATGATCTTCATATTTTCATAGTTCCTTCCCAATACCTGGGCCGCCCTGTTGGACACGTAAGAATGGCTGGTGCCGTGGAAACCGTATCTCCTGATCTTATACTTCCGATAATATTCATAGGGCAGGCCATACATATAGGCCTCTTCCGGCATGGTCTGATGGAACGCAGTGTCAAACACGGCCACCATGGGCGTGTCCGGCATCAGCGCCTTGCAGGCATTGATACCGATCAGGTTTGCGGGATTATGAAGAGGCGCCAGATCATTGCACTCCTCGATAGCTTGCATCACTTCGTCGTCAATTACAACGGACTGTGCAAATTTCTCCCCGCCGTGGACGACTCTGTGCCCCACCGCGCCGATCTCATCCAGGCTCTTTACCACGCCGGTCTTCGAATTAGCTAAGGCTTCCAGCACCAGGCGGATCGCCTCGGTATGATCCGGCATGGGCGTAACGCTCTTCTCCTTCTCCCCGCCTTCCGGTGCATAGGTAATCATACTCCCGTCAATGCCGATCCTCTCACACAGGCCTTTTGCCAGACAACATTCGGATGCGGAGTCAATCAGCTGAAATTTCAGCGAAGAACTTCCGCAGTTAATCACTAATACTTTCATATTACACTACCCTCCATGTCGCAGCCCTTCTGCGACTTAATCTATGTCATAAAATACACTTGCTCAGAACGAACCTGTTCGCCCGGGCGTTTTCGGCGGTTGGTAATTCTTCTCACATTACGCCGCATCAGATCAGCTGTGCCTGTACGGCCGTCAGCGCCACGACACCCACAATATCTTGCCAGGAACAGCCTCGGGACAGGTCATTGACAGGCTTGGAAATACCCTGCAGCATAGGCCCGTATGCGTCTGCACCGCCAAGCCTCTGCACCAGCTTGTACCCGATATTCCCGGCATCCAAATTGGGGAAAATCAATACGTTCGCCCTCCCGCCTACGGGGCTGCCGGGGGCCTTGGATTTTGCAACGCCGGGAACCAGAGCCGCATCGGTCTGGAGCTCGCCGTCGAGGGTCAAATGAGGGTACTGCTCCTGAGCGATCCGCGTTGCCTCTACCACCTTGTCCACCAGGGGATGCTTTGCGCTGCCCTTTGTGGAATGGCTCAGCATGGCAATGACCGGCTTCGGGCCGATCAAGGATTTAAAGCTTCTGGATGAAGTGTCGGCAATAGCCGCAAGCTCTTCGGCAGTGGGATCCTGATTCAGTCCACAGTCGGCAAACAGCAGCGTCCCGTTCTCGCCCTGATCCTTGAACTGCGTGTCCATGATAAAGAATGCAGAAACCAGCTTGACGCCGGGCGCCGTCTTCAGAATCTGAAGCGCCGGTCTGAGGGTATCCGCGGTAGAATGACACGCGCCGGCCACCATACCGTCAGCGTCGTTTGCCTTTACCATCACAATGCCAAAAGTCAGATAATCCTTCAGCAGGATCTCCCTTGCCGCCTCCGGCGTCATCCCCTTAGCCTTCCGGGTCTCATACAGAAGGTTTACATATTCCTCTAGCATATCGGTAGTGGCAGGATTGATCACCTTAACACCGGTCAGGTCTACTTCCAGCCATCCGGCACCGTCCATGATCTTCTCCTCGTTGCCGATCATAATAATATCGGCAATTCCTTCCTCCATAATTTTTGCTGCCGCAATCAGCGTTCTCTTGTCATTGGATTCCGGCAGTACAATCGTCTTTTTGTCCATCCTGGCTCTTTCCTTGATTGTGTCAATATAAGCCATGTTTTACACTCCTTTCCGGCGGCTTCCCGCTTTCCATATATTTTTCTTTTTCTACATACATTTCCTTTTTGTATTGTGAAAATTCATTATTTGTATTATACTTATTATAAAGAATGATGTAAACGCTTTCAAGTTATGTTATTTTTTTCACATTATCTTTGCCTTTTCATTTCCTTTTTCGGCATTGTGAACGACCCGGAAATGAGCTAACAAATTGCAGCATAAACGGCGGACAGAGTTTTATCGCCTGATATATATTCCATCCATAAAAATGTTATATTAACGGATATCCGGGGAGGCGCCTATGAAAGTCAACGGAATTATCGCAGAGTACAATCCTTTTCACAACGGTCACAAATATCATCTGGAAGAATCCAGGCGTCTTACCGGTGCCGACTACACCATTGCCGTTCTCAGCGGCAACTTTGTCCAGCGTGGTGACCCCGCTTTGACAGACAAGCATACCCGTGCCAAAATGGCTCTGCAAAACGGCATTGATCTGGTGCTGGAGCTCCCTACCGTATATTCCGCTTCCAGCGCCGAATATTTCGCCACCGGCGCCGTATCCCTTCTGGACAAGCTGGGCGTAGTCACCCACCTCTGCTTCGGCAGCGAATGCGGCAATACCGCCCTGCTGGGCAGGATTGCCTCCATTCTTCGGGAGGAACCGGAAGACTATACAAGGGAGCTGAAAGCGCGACTCAGACAGGGATGCTCTTATCCTGTTGCCCGTAATACCGCTTTGATTCACCATTGTCCGGCTTTAACGGAAAACGGGAAAATTTTTTCCTCGCCTAACAATATTCTCGCCATCGAGTACATAAAGGCCATCATGAATCTGGACAGCAGCATGGAGCCCGTAGCCGTGACCAGGCAGGGATCCGGGTATCACGACCATTCCATCAGCTCCATATACTGCTCCGCTCTCGCCATCCGTCAGGCGCTGGCAGACGGCAGGGGCCTGGACTCCGTGTCTTACTATATGCCTGCTGCCGCCCATGAAATCTTAAAGGACAAGCTGGTTCTTGGCAGGGGCATCTGCTGCAATGATTTTTCTTCTGCCCTGTATTATAAGCTGCTTTCGGAAAAAGAATTCGGTTTCGACAAATACCTGGATGTCTCCACGGATCTGTCCAACCGTATCTGCAGGCATCTTTCGGAATACAGGAATTTTGACGACTTCTGCGATCTGTTAAAGACAAAGGAGCTGACCTACACCCGGATCAGCCGCTGTCTGCTGCACATCCTGCTGAATCTTACAAAGGAGGATATGGCAGTATGTTCAGAACTGGAACATACTCCCTATGCCCGGATTCTGGGCTTCCGCAAAGACGCCGAACCCCTGTTAAGCGCGATTAAGGAACATACCTCCATCCCTCTGGTCACAAAGCTGGCGGACGCAGAAAAGATCCTGCCCACAGACACTTATCTCATGTTGAAGCAGGATCTTCAGATCAGTCAGCTCTATTATGGCGTAGCTGCCGGACTTGCCGGCGAACAGCCAGTGAACGAGTACAGCATTCCGCTGGTAATCGTATAATTAATTCTTAAAGCTATGGATGGGGGCAGGAATCCGGCCTCCCCGGTTTACAAAGGCATCACAGGAAAACGAATTCACGGGCATAATTGGTGCATAGCCTAAAAGTCCGCCAAATTCCACGGTCTCTCCCACTCCCTTCCCGATCACGGGAATGATACGGACGGCCGTGGTTTTTTGATTTACCATACCAATAGCCATTTCGTCGGCAATGATGCCTGCGATGGAAGTTGCCTTCGTGTCTCCCGGAACGGCAATCATATCCAGCCCCACGGAGCAGACACAGGTCATGGCTTCCAGCTTTTCCAAGGTCAGCGCACCCGCCTGTACCGCATTGATCATACCTTGATCCTCGCTGACAGGAATAAATGCGCCGCTTAATCCCCCCACATAAGAAGATGCCATTACGCCGCCCTTTTTCACCTGATCGTTTAAAAGCGCCAATGCCGCCGTAGTGCCGGGGGCTCCTGCGTATTCCAGCCCGATCTCGCATAAAATATCCGCCACGCTGTCGCCGATGGCAGGCGTCGGGGCCAGCGACAGATCCACAATGCCGAAGGGAACCTTCAGGCGTGCGGAAGCTTCCTTCGCCACCAACTGACCCACCCTGGTCACCTTGAAAGCCGTCTTCTTAATGGTTTCACACAGCACCTCAAAGCTCTCCCCACGCACCTGTTCCAGAGCCGTCTTTACCACACCGGGACCGCTGACTCCCACGTTAATAATCTTATCCGCCTCCGTAACCCCGTGGAAAGCTCCCGCCATAAAGGGATTATCGTCCGGCGCATTACAGAACACCACCAGCTTGGCACAGCCCAGAGAATCATTCTCCTTTGTGCATTCTGCGGTAGACCTGACGATCTCTCCCATCAGCTTCACTGCATCCATATTGATACCGGTTCTGGTAGAGCCCAGATTCACCGAAGCGCATACCCGCTCGGTAACAGAAAGGGCCTTGGGAATGGAACGGATCAGCAGCTCGTCTGACAGCGTCATTCCCTTGCTCACCAATGCGGAATAGCCGCCGATAAAGTTTACCCCCGTCTCTGCCGCCACCTTGTCCAGTGTCCGCGCCAATCCGACGAAGTCCTCCTCCGTCCTGCAGGCCGCTCCTCCCACAAGGGAAACGGGTGTCACGGAAATCCTTTTGTTGACAATAGGAATGCCGAATTCCCGTGAAATCTCTTCCCCCGTCTTCACCAGATCCTTGGCCGCATTATAGATCTTCTGGAATATTTTTTCATTGAGGATTTTCAGATCCGAATCGATACAATCCAACAGGCTGATCCCCAGAGTAATGGTACGCACGTCCAGATTCTCTTTCTCGATCATCCGGTTTGTCTCCGCCACCTCGTATAAGTTTATCATAATGATTGTCTCCTTTTCCGCAGCTTAAATCCGGTGCATCTGATCAAAGATTTCTTCCTTCTGGCACTTGATCACAACACCAATTTCTTCACCCAGCGCCAACAGTTCATCCGATACATCCCCGAAAGACCTGCCGCAACCGCCCATATCCACAATCATCATCATGTTAAAGTACCCTTGCACTATGGTCTGGGAAATATCCAGAATATTGATGCCGTTATCCGCCAGATAAGTACACACCCTGGCAATAATGCCCACCGTATCTTTCCCCACCACTGTAATAATCGATTTCTTCATATTTCTCCTCCCTTTACGCTTCATACATGCCGGTGCCGCCGGCACAAACAATTCATGAACGGGTGCATTCCGTTTATACTTCTATAGCCGGAGTGACTTCCCCCCGCTTTGCCACCCGAATGTCAAAGTCCCCCGCCTTATAAGGAGTGTCTCCCATATTGATCTCCATGCGAACGGACTCGAAGGCCAGCTCCGGAAGATTGTTTTCTTTGCTCAAATGCCCTAAAAAGACGGCCCTCAACCCGTCATGCAGAATCCGGCACAGAAGCTGCCCCGAACTCTCGTTGGACAGATGCCCCCTGTCTCCCAGAATACGTTTCTTCAGATAATAGGGATACGGACCTACCTGCAGCATATTCACATCATGGTTGGCTTCCAGCAGCAGCGCATCCATCCCCTTCAGACATTCCACCGTGTAATCATTATACACGCCCAGATCCGTGCACACTGCCACCCGCTTATTTCCGTAGGAGATACGATACCCCACGGGCTGGGCTGCATCGTGGGAAATGTGCATGGGGTTCACCGTCAGATCCTTGATGGTAAATTTCTGATCCTCCTTCACCTCATGAAACAATTCCTCGTCCAGTGTCCCCAGGCTTCCGGTTGACCGTATGGCTTCTATGGTTCCCGCCGTTGCGTAAACGGGTATTTCATACTTTCTGACGATGACCCCCAAACCGCTGATATGATCGGCGTGTTCATGGGTCACCAATATCCCGTCGATCTCACCGGGCGTCAGCCCCAGCTCCCGCAGACCGCTTTCCGTCCGCTTGCCGCTGATCCCTGCATCCACAAGCAGATGAGCGGTCTCCGACCCCACATAAATACAGTTACCGCTGCTTCCGCTTGCTATACTGCACAGCCTCATAATCTCCACCTCATCCAAATTATCAAACGGAAGAATTCAGATTCTCTTCCCAATAAATCTCGATGGCGTCTCCCTCTGCCAACGGCTCCATATATTCCGCCCGACGCCCGTTTAACTGCGTCACAATGGAACGTCCCCTGGAGTCGTTTAAGTCAAAATCTATGAAGGAAAACACATCTACAAATACATAACTGCTTTTCCCTTTTAGTGCCACAGGAAGCTTGTTGACCACCACCGTAATTTCACAGGAATCCTGAAAACCTGTCCCCGGCGGCTCCGCCGGATTGGAACCCTGTACCAAAGCTCCCGCCGGACTGCCGTTATCCCCGGCAACCTGCCCGGCAATCCGTCTGGCAGCCTCCTCCGCTGCCTTTGCCGCCTTTGCTGCCGCCGCTTCCCTGGCAGCCGCCTTTGCCGCCTGTCTCTTCGCGGCCTCCTCCTCGGTCTCCTCCTCCAGATCCGCAAAGGTAGTCTCCGCGTTCACATCCCAGCTCAGGGTAAAATTCTCATAGACCTTGGTATCCTGCTTTGCCGGCGTATCGTTCACCAGGATCCTTCCCCCCAGGGGTACATCCATAAACTCCGCAATTTCCCGTACGGTATAGGAATTCCTTACCTTGATGTCATCCCCGTCCTGAATCCGGTAAAACTCATTTTCCATGTGCCCGTTGACGGAAGCCGTCTTCGGCAGGTCGATCCTGGTTCCGTTGACAACCACATGAAGCCGATCCGCCAGCTCCGGCAGCCTGCCGAGCTCCATGGCCGCCGCCTCCCCCGCGGTAGAGGGGATCACCTCCACATGATCTCCGTTATGTACCTGGCTGTATATATCTGCAGGCTCGTCATTGACATGAATCACTGCCGCTTCGCCCTCGATCCCGCGCACCATCCTGCTCTTTCCGTTGACCTGGTAGGTCAGGGCCCGCCCCCGCTTGGGGAAAAGGTCTTCATTGGAGAAATCGGACTGCACCGCCGCATCCGCCACGGACAGCCTGCCATTGTCATACAGCTTTACACGTTTGCCGTTAAAATCCACAAAGATAAAATTATTGCTTTGAACATAATAGCTCAAGCAGATACCGATAGGTGTCACCATCATGGAATCCCTTCTGGGATTCACGTTTTCAAACTCTATGCCCTGCATGACCTCCTGTCCCCTGATAGCCACGCGTTCCTTCACAATATCCAGCTCCTCCGACAACGCCTCCGTGTACCCGGGGATGGTTCCGCCGCCGCCCACTACAAACACGGCGCTGACTGATTTCTCACCGTTCAGCTCCCGGATACAGTCCGCTACCTGTTTTGCCATCTCCCTCACGTGGCCGGCCAGGATCTTTTCCACTTCCCCGGCACTGATCTTCTGAGTCAGCCCCATAATATCCTGATACTCCACGGTCTCCCGGTCTCCCGCCTGGCGTTTGATGCGTTCTGCCGTCTCAAAGTCCACCAGACAATGCTGCACAATAATATCCGTCAGACTGTCACCCGCTACAGGGATCATTCCGTAGGCCGTTATGGTCCCGTCCTTGGTAATGGAAATGTCACTGGTGCCGGCTCCCACATCCACCAGCGCCATATTCAGCATCCGGAACCTTTCGGGTATAGCCAGCTGGATCGCCGCAATAGGCTCCAGCGTCAGATTCGCCACATGCAGATCCGCCTGTTCCACAGCCTTGTACAGTCCGTCCACCACGTCGTCCGGCAGGAACGTGGCGATCAGGTCCACTGCCATATTTCTGACCTTATGTCCTTCCAGATTTCCTATCTGATAACCGTTCATATAATGGCGCATGGGCGTATAACCCACACAGTAAAATTTCATCTCTGTCTCATTATTTTTCACGAACTCCTCGTAAGCCTGCTCCACCCCCAGAGTAGAGAGGGAATAGACATCTTCCTCCGTGACCTCGTGGTCTTCGTCGAAGCTCTGCTCCGCATGAGTGGTGACAGTGCGCAGCACACGGCCTGCGGCAGCAATACACACCTCTGTCAGCTTCCGGTTCAGATCTGCCTCCAGCATCTCCTTCACCTGGCGGATGGTCTGCCCCACCCTGCCGATGTCGTGAATCTGCCCGTCAAGCATGGACCTTGTATCATGCTCCTTGGAATACTGTGCCAGCACATGGAATTTCCCGCCGCCCATGTAGCCCACCGTACCAACAATACTTCTGGTTCCAATATCCAGCCCGAACACCAGCTGTCCCTGTCCTTCTCTTACTCCTGCCATGTAAAAGCCTCCAGTTTTTTGTCTATTTGCGCATAACTCTCCGTCAGTACCCCACTGTTATCAATTACGAAATCGCAGCTCTGTCTGAACTGCTCCTCCGTCAGCTGCTTTGACATAATGCCTTCAATACGCTCCTTACTATATCCCCTGGACTGGCCAAGACGCCTGCGCCTGGTCTCCTCATCCGCATAAACATACCACATTTCGTCTGCCAGGACCCCGTATCCGCATTCGATCAGCAGCGCCGCCTCCACGAAAAACAGCTCCACGCTTCTCTCCTGTCTGGCCCTTTCCAGACGCTCCAGCAAATATTCCTTTACCGCAGGATGAATCAATGCGTTGACCTTCTCCAAGAGCGCCCCGTCGGAAAATATTCTTTCGGCCATCTTGCGGCTGTCAATCTGCCCGTCGGATGCCTTAATGTCCTCGCCCAGAAGCTCTGTCAGCTTCCTGTAGCAGGCAGTTCCGGGTCTTTTCACCTCATGGGCCACCTGATCTGCCAGGTAGATTTCACATTTATAATGCCGCCTGATATAGGCCAGTATTTCGGACTTTCCCGCGCCCACACCGCCGGTAATCCCTATGAATTTCGGGCTATTTGGCTTCATACCAGTTTTCCCCCGTGTGCAGGTCAATCTCCAGCGTTACAGCCAGATCCGCAGCTTTCTTCATATGCTCCGCAAGAAGCTTTCTTACCTGCTCTTCCTCTTCCAATGCCGTCTCGACCACCAGCTCGTCATGTACCTGCAGGATCAGCCGGGATTTCAGCCCCTCGTCCCGCAGCGCCTTCCACACCCGTATCATGGCGATCTTGATAATGTCCGCCGCCGTCCCCTGGATCGGAGAATTCATGGCCACCCTCTCCCCGAAGGAACGCTGCATAAAGGCGGATGAGGATAATTCGGGAATGGGCCTGCGCCTGCCGAACATAGTGGTAACATACCCCTGTTTCTTCGCGTCCTGTACCAGCCTGTCCAGAAATTCCTTCACCTTCGGATAGGTTGCAAAATACTGCTCGATGTACTCCGCCGCTTCTTTTCTGCTGATGCTCAGATCCTGACTCAGACCGAAGGAACTGATACCGTAGACAATGCCGAAATTCACCGCCTTGGCATTCCGGCGCTGCAGATCCGTCACCTCCTCGAAGGGCGTGTGGAACACCTTGGCCGCCGTAATCCTGTGTATATCCTGTTCCATGCGATACGCCTCGATCAACTGCTCGTCCCCCGACATATGGGCCAGCACCCGCAGCTCGATCTGGGAATAATCCGCATCCATAAACTCGTACCCGGCCCTGGGCACGAACACCTTACGGATCCGTCTGCCCAGCTCCATACGCATGGGGATATTCTGCAGATTAGGCTCCGTGGAACTGATACGCCCCGTAGCCGTAATGGTCTGATTAAAGCTGGTGTGTATCCTTTTGTCCTCTCCGATGTATACCGCCAGCCCGTCTGCATACGTGGATTTCAGTTTAGTCAGTGTGCGGTATTCCAGAATATCCCTGACAATGGGATGTTCCTCCGAAAGCTTCTCCAACACGTCCGCCGCCGTGGAATAGCCCGTTTTAGTCTTCTTCCCCCCGGGAAGCTTCATGGACTCGAATAATACCTCCCCCAGCTGCTTGGGAGAATTAATGTTGAAGTCTACACCTGCCTGGGTATGAATAGAGCTCTCCAGCTCCCCGATCCTTGCTGCCAGTGCGTCTCCGTAAGCCTTCAGCTCCTCCCTGCGCACCTCCACGCCTTCCCGCTCCATATCGTACAGCACCAGGGACAGGGGCATCTCAACCTCCCGCATCAGTCTGTCCATCCCGGCCTTCTGCAGCTTATCCGCAAGCACTCCTGCTGCCTGCAGGGATACATATGCACTATAACAGCAATACTCCATAAACTGATCCGGCTTCTGCCCCATGGCCTCCTTAAGCTTCAGCTTTCCCAAAAGCTCCGCCCTGCCGGGAATCATCAGGTCCAGATGCTCTGAAGCTATGGTCTCCACATCATAATCGCTTTTCAGCGGGTTCAGCAGATAAGCCCCGATCAAAATATCGAAATACCGTTCGGTTGTATCCTGATTCAAAAATCCATACTGCCCTTTAATGTCAAAGACAGACAGCCTGGCCCTGCCGGACAGCTCCTTCAGCGCCTCCTTCAATTCCTTTGTCTGAACACCGCCGCTCTCCCCGGATTCCTCTTCAAACAGGGACATCTGCCGGTTCTCCGGCTCCTGCACTGGCAGGAAAAAGGTTTCCCTCTCCCGGCGGCTGACCGCAATGCCCAGAAGCGTCCCCGCCTCCACTGCCAGAAACAGTCCGATCTCTTCCTGATCCTCCGGCTCCTTCAACCTGCTCAACAGCTCCCCGTCGTTTTGCAGCTTTACAAAGGATTCAGCCAGCTTACGGCTGCCCTCCCCCTTATTATCACTTTCAAAGCGGCTCAGCATGTTTTTGAATTCCAGCTGCTTAAAGAGCTGATAGGCCTCCGGAGTGTAATACCCTTCCGCCTTTGCCGACTCATAGTCCAGCTCCACATCGCAGTCCGTCCTGATCGTAGCCAGGGCCTTGCTCAGATCCGCCAGATCCCTGTTGGCAATCAGGGACTCCCGGATACTCTTTTTGGTGATTTCCTCCACATGGGCATAAATTTCCTCCATGGAGCCGTACTGCTCCATAAGCTCCGCGGCAGTCTTTTGTCCAACCTTGGGCACACCGGGAATATTGTCCGCAGTGTCGCCCATCAGGGCCTTTAAGTCAATAAACTGCAGGGGCGTCACTCCGAAGGCCCTGATCACGTCAGCCGGAAAGTAATCCTCAATCTCCGTCTTACCCATCTTTGTCTTAGGGATTCTGATCTTGATATGCTCGTCCGCAATCTGCAGAAGATCTCTGTCCCCGGATACCAGAGATACCTCCACGCCGGTTTCCTGGGCCTTCTTTGCCAGCGTTCCCAGAATATCGTCCGCCTCAATTCCCGCCTGCTCCACAATGACCACGCCCATGGCCTTCAGCACATCCTTCATCACCGGCACCTGCTCCCGCAGCTCCTCCGGCATGGGCTTCCTGGTTCCCTTATACCCTTCGTACATTTCGTGTCGGAAGGTGGGGGCGTGTACGTCAAAAGCCACTGCCAGATATTCCGGCTTTTCCTCCTCCAGGATCTTGAACATGATATTCAAGAATCCGTATACTGCATTGGTGTGCAGTCCCTGAGCGTTTGTCAGCTCAGGCAGCCCGTAATATGCTCTGTTCAGGATGCTGTGTCCATCTATCAGGACAAGCTTTCTGCTCTCGCCCATACATAACTCCTTACCTTACATCAATGTCCCTGCCAGAATCCAGATCAGAATACAGACCGCCGCAATCTCCATCACAATCCCCAGCCTGATCATATTGCCATACAGCCTGATCCTGCGCTTGATCCTGCTGATTCTCTGATCCATCTCCTTCTGCAGATCAAAGGCTCCTCCGTCCTCCAGCCGCTGGACACCCTCCGTCACCAGGAACTGGATCACCAGCTCCTCCTTGCAGTTATCACACTGTTTCAAATGCTCGCTGAAACGCTTCATCGCCGAATAATCCAGCTTATTCCCGATAAAGCCCGGTATCAGCTTTTCAAACTCTTTACATTGCATCCCCATTTCATTCTTATACCTCCCTGCCCGCTTCAACACGCATATCTATCAAATCGAAACTTCTGCCAGTGCCTGCGCAATATCCGCGATCAGATCCTCACTGTCCTCAATACCGCAGCTGATCCGGATCAGCTCGGCGGGCACTCCCGCCTCCTTCAACTGCTCATCCGTCAGCTGACGGTGTGTGCTGGAAGCCGGATTCAGACAACAGGTTCTGGCATCTGCCACATGGGTCTCGATAGCCGCCAGCTTCAGGCTCTCCATAAAGACGCCGGCGGCATCCCTTCCGCCCTTTAAGCCAAAGGACACCACGCCGCAGCTTCCGCCGGGAAGGTATTTCTGCGCCAGCTGATAATATTTATTCTCCGGCAGTCCGCAATAATTTACATATGCCACCTTTTCATGACCTGCCAGGAACTCCGCTACCGCCTGGGCATTTTCACAATGCCTTTTCATGCGCACATGCAGGCTTTCCAGTCCCAGATTGAGGAGAAAGGCATTCTGAGGGCTCTGTACGGAGCCGAAATCACGCATGAGCTGTGCAGTGCACTTTGTGATAAACGCCCCTTCTTTCCCAAATTTCAGGGCATAGGTAATTCCATGGTAGCTTTCATCGGGAGTGCACAGACCCGGATACTTATCCGCATGTGCCATCCAGTCAAAGTTCCCGCTGTCTACTATAGCGCCGCCCACAGCCGCCCCATGGCCGTCCATATACTTTGTAGTGGAATGGGTCACAATATCCGCCCCCCACTCAAAGGGCCTGCAGTTCACCGGCGTAGCAAAGGTATTATCAATGATCAGCGGAACCCCATGGGCATGGGCACATCTGGCAAACTTCTCAATATCCAGCACCGTCAGCGCCGGATTTGCTATGGTCTCGCCGAACATAACCCTGGTATTATCCTGAAATGCCGCATTCAGCTCCTCTTCGGTGGCGTCAGGGTTCACAAAGGTAACATCTATTCCCATCTTCTTCATGGTGACGGAAATCAGGTTAAAAGTGCCTCCGTAAATAGTGCTCGACGCCACAATATGATCCCCACAACCGCAGATATTAAACAAAGCATAGAAATTTGCCGCCTGCCCGCTCCCGGTGAGCATGGCTGCGGTGCCGCCCTCCAGTGCTGCGATCTTTGCCGCCACATGGTCGTTAGTGGGATTCTGAAGCCTGGAATAAAAGTATCCAGACGCCTCCAGGTCGAAAAGCTTCCCCATGTCCTCACTGGAGTCATATTTAAATGTCGTGCTCTGAATAATGGGGATCTGGCGGGGCTCCCCGTTCCCCGGCGTATAGCCTCCCTGCACACATATGCTGCTGATTTTCATCCGTAATCTCCCTGCCTTTCCCGCGATCCGGTTCCTTGAAATGCAAAACCGTTCTGCGCATACAAAACCACTTTCCAGTATACACATTCCCCGTCTAAAGTTCAACTGTTTCTTGCGCGGGGCTGCCCCGCTTTCCTGTAAAAAATCCTGTAAACAGCGCATTTACACCGTTTACAGGACTTGTCAGCATTTTACTGCAGCTTTATGGAAAACCCTTCGTATATTCCAGCCGGCACCACTTTGCCGATGAGTCCATCCATTCGCCTTCCTTTTCGTTCATTATACCCAATAACCGGAGAAACAACAATTGCTTTCCGCCTTGGCGCCTGCTTCTCCGGCTTCCTTCAGTCCTGGGCCACTACCTCCCGGTAGAACTCGGCATAATCATGCCTTTTCTCTTTTGTAAACTGGATGGCCGTCCTGGGATGCTGGTTCAAAAGCCCTGTCATCAGGTACTGCAGATCGTATCCCCATACCACACCGTCCTCTTTCAGCTTATTCAAATGCGCATCTACGAACTGGATCGCCGGATATACATTATATTTGGGATTGCGCAGGAATCCCAGCAGCAGCTCCATGGCACAGTTGCCTGCCCCTCTTCCCATGGAGGCATACGTAGCGTCCAGCCAATCCACACCGTCTCCCACTGCCTCAATCGTGTTGGCAAAAGCCAGCTGCTGATTGTTATGGGCATGAATGCCCACCTTCTTATTGTACTTTGTGGCGGCATTCATATAAATGTCCGCCAGCCTGGCCAGCTGCTCCGGATAAATGGCGCCATAGCTGTCCACGATATACAGCACATCCACCGGCGTCTGCCCCAGAATATCCAACGCCACCTTCAGCTCCCCCTCCTGAACATTGGAGATTGCCATGATATTGCAGCTCACTTCATATCCCTTTGCGGCGGCGTCCTCAATCATCTCCACGGCACCCGGAATGGTATTCAGATAAGTTGCCACCCGAATCAGGTCAATGGGGCTGTCGGCACGATTGATAATATCCGTCCTGTAATCGCAGCGTCCCACATCCGCCATGACCGCAATTTTCAGATCCGTGGCATTCTCTCCCACAATGGCCCTTATGTCTTCGTCCTTACAGAACTTCCACTTACCGAACTTATTCACGTCAAACATTTCCCTGGAACCCTTATAGCCAAACTCCATATAGTCTACGCCGGCACGCAGGTTGGTCAGATACAGCGCCTTTGCAAATTCATCCGTAAAATAAAAATCATTTACCAGGCCTCCGTCCCGCAGCGTGGCATCCACCACCTTTACACTCTGCCGATATTGAATCAAACTGGATATTTCTTTCATATTGCACTCCGTTTCCGCGCTGTCGGTAAAAATGTGTAAACACTCCGCTTTGCGCATTCTTCCTACCGGAAGGCGCCGCCTCCCGGTAGATACTTCTCAACAGGAACTCCATTCATAGGATAGTTTAGCAGTTTAAAGCGTAAAAATCAATAGTAATTTTGAAAAAAAGGTGTATAATAATTGTTAAACATATGGGAGGACATATTATTTATGAATATAGCTATTGTAACCGGTGCGTCCAGCGGCCTCGGCGCAGAATATGTCCGTCAGCTGGATGCCTGTGAAAGCTTTGACGAAATCTGGGTCGTTGCCCGAAGAAGCGATCGGCTGACGGCGCTGCAGGATGATGTGGTTACCGTACTGCGCCCTCTGGCCCTTGATCTGACCAGGCCGGAATCCATCCGTGAAATGGAAGCCCTCTTAAAAGAAAAGAAGCCCAACGTCCGGATGCTGGTCAACAACGCAGGCTTCGGCAAGATCGGCAGCTACCGGCACATCCCGCTGGAGCAGTGCGAGCGTATGATCGACCTGAACTGCCGTGCTGCGGTTTCCGTGACCCAGACCGTGCTTCCCTACATGCACAGAGGCGCCCATATTCTGGAAATCTGCTCTGCGGCTGCCTTTCAGCCACTGCCATACCTGAATGTGTACTCGGCCTCCAAAGCCTTCCTGTATCGCTATTCCCGCGCGCTTGGCAGGGAACTTGCCGGAACGGGCATCCGCGTCACCGCCGTATGTCCTTTCTGGATCAGAGGCACGGAATTTATCAGCTCTGCCAAAAAAACCGACGGCGGCTGCCAGGTGAATAATTTCGCCCTTTCCTCCCGCCGGGAGGACGTGGTCCGTCTATCTCTGAAGGATAGCAAAAGAGGCCGCGCCGTCTCCACTCCCGGCTTTGTATGCACCCTGCACCGTATCCTGGCCGGACTCGTGCCGGATACCCTCCTGATGACGGTCTGGAACGTCTTCCGGCGTTAAAGTACCTTTCATGATATGATTTACACTATGGGGGATGAAAATGCGTAAATATATTCTTTTCCTACAATCAATTGCTGCCGCCCTCCTGCTGGCAGGATGCTGCTGCGGCTGTGGCCTGACAGCGACGGAGAGCTCCAATATAGATTCCCGCCTCACCGAGCCTGAATCCCTGCAGCCCGAACCGCTGCAGGCGGATTCTCTCCCCACGCCGGAACCCGCCTCCACACCGGAACCGGAGGTAACGCGGCTCACCATTTCCGCCGCCGGGGATGTGTCCCTGGGTATCCTGCAGATTCACGACTACGCGGGAACTTTCCGGGAAATGTACGATCAGCAGGGTCCTGCATATTTTTTTCAAAATGTAAAATACATTTTTGAAGCGGACGATATGACCATCGTGAACTTCGAAGGAGTCCTCACGGAATCAACGGATCTGGTGGAAAAGCAGTACAATATTAAGGGCGATCCCTCCTATATTGAGATTCTGCCTCTGGGAAGCATAGAGGCCGTCAGCTTCGGCAACAATCACCGCATGGACTATGGCAGGCAGGGAAGCGAAGATACCGTGGCCCTGTTTGAAGAAAACGATATTCCCTATGCCTATGACGGCAACATCGGCATCTTTGAGACGAAAGGACTCCGCATCGGCTTTGTCTCTGTAAACGAGGTCTATGACGGCCATAAAGTGGAGACCTGGCTGGAGGAAGGCATCCGAAAGTTGCAGGATGACGGGGTCAACCTGATCCTTGCCTGCTGTCACTGGGGTGCGGAAAGGGAGGATTATCCTGAAGACTACCAGCAGAAGCTGGGGAAAAAATGTATCGACTGGGGCGCAGATCTGGTGCTGGGCTGCCATCCCCATGTCCTGCAGGGAATTGAGGTCTACAACGGAAGATTTATCGTCTACAGCATGGGAAATTTCTGTTTCGGCGCCAACAGGAACCCCAAAGATAAGGAGACCATGATCTTTCAGCAGACCTTTACTTTTATTGACGGGGTAAAGCAGGAGGATCAGCAGGCCAGGGTGATCCCCTGCTTTGTCAGCTCCGTCATGTCCCGGAACGACTACTGCCCCACCCCGGCAGAGGCCAAAGACTATACCTCCATCCTGAACCGGATCAATACCTTAAGCGAACCCTTCGGCACGAAATTTGGCGAGGATGGAGGTTATGTCATTCCGGAGGAATGACATGTCGATTTACAGAATGTAATCCGTGATGCAGTCATACCACTGGACATAGGTAGTTCCGTTGACGGTAAGCCTGTCATTGTCCGGCAGTTGTTCGCTCCATTTCTTTTTGTAATGGTCCAGCTCCCAATCGTCACGGTTGAACCTGCGCCAGAGAATGGTCCTGCCGTTCCTGTCCAGGAATTGTTCGGAAACAACGCCGCAGTTATAGGTCTCAATATCCATGACGCAAACCGTATCATAGCGCTTTCCGCCGATGGTAACCGTATATCTCCCTACAATGTCCAGCAGGAAAGCCTTTTGTGCGCTTGTAATAACCGTGCCGTTTCTCAGAATATCACCCCTGACTGTCAGATTGGTTTCGTTGCCGCAGTTATCTTCCCCAAAGCCCCAGTTAGGCAGGAATTCCTCCCCGTCCAGGAAGGTTATAAAATTGCGGACATCCCCGTCATTTCTGATCGTTGACAGATAACGACAGTGAGTGTCGGTAAGCTGGGCCACAAAGGTACGGTTGATTACATCCTTTTTATCCGAGTAGGACGCTTCTCTGGCGGTGAGCTCCACCCCTTCAATGCCGTGAACCTTTGCCTTGCCGATGACCTCCATATCGTAAATATGGCCGCATTTGCGGGAAGGCATGTCATACATCCCCCAGGACAGCTTTTCTCCCAACCTGGGGATCAGAAACCATCCCATCAGCTCTTCCCATTTCACCGCAAAGGGCGGCTCCGTGCTCACCTCAATCTTATATTCGGGCATCAATTCCGGTAACTTTTTCATACTCCATTCTCCTTTCGATTCGTCAGTGTAATAACGGGGATACTTGTTCATAAAGTTCTTCTTCGCCGTGTACAATCTGCTTTTCACAGTCCCCACGGGAATGTTCAGCCGCCTTGAGATTTCTGCCTGAGACATCTCCTTCCAGAAGTACAGATACAGGATCTGCTTATCCTTATCTCCCAACAGGCTTAAGGTTTCCCTCACAGTGGAAACCACGGAAAAACCGTGCCTGCTGTCAGACAACTGCTGCTCCTCCAGTTCGTCAAGGGGTATCTCATAACAGGCTGCTTTCCTTCGGAAATAATCGTTGCACTTGTTTCTGGCGATGCTGATGATCCATGCCTTGAAGGATTCCGGCTTCTTCAGCTGGAAATACTTCTGATACGCCGTAAAATATACCTCCTGCAGTACATCCTCCGCATCTGCCCTGGAAGCGATCCGAAATTTCACGAACCGTTCCACAGGACTTCGCTCTGCTTCCAGTAATCTCTCAAACTCATCCACCTCATTTCCTCCTTTCATTGACATAGACGGATACAAATGGCGAAAGGTTCATTTTACTGCCATTTTCTGCAATTCAAAAGGAGACGGCATTCTTCTTTCGAAAAATGTCGCCTCCTGCTCCTGCCGGCAGCGGGACTTGAACCCGCACGTGGTTGCCCACAACAGATTTTGAGTCTGCCTCGTCTGCCATTCCGACACGCCGGCCCGTGTGGGTACTGCCCCACAACAAATATGATTTTAACACAGAAACGACGGCTTGACAAGCAAATTTTTATCAACGCCGACATCTGATTTACTAAAACCTATTTGGTTCTGACGATGATAACCTGCTTTGCGGACATATAAATATTGGAAAACTTTACCTGCTCCAGCCGTTTTTCGTTGATCGTCATTGCCGCCATGGCAACATCCCCCGTCCCTCTCTGCAACGATGCGATCAGCGAATCAAAGGAGGTATGTTCCACCTGTAATTTCATGTCCAGCTCGTCACAAATTGCCTTCATGATGTCTATATCGATTCCCACAATGGTTCCGTCTTCCAGCTTATCTTCATAAGGAGGGAATTCTGCGTTGGTCAGCATCAGCAGCGTACCTCCCGCATAGGAATCCTTCGTCTGCCCGTCATAGGCGGATCTGGTTTCTCCTCCCTCTATCCACGCTTTCACGATTTGGTCAATGACCCCCTCAGACTGCAGTTTTTCCAGCACTTTATTGATCCTCTGCAGAAGCTCCGGATTATCCTTGCTGACGGCAATCCCGTATTCTTCATCCGCATAGGCTTCTTCCAGAATCCTGATGTCTCCATATTCCCGGACAAATACATTTGCCGGAGCATCGTCCAGCATGACAGCGTCTATTTTCCCTGCCCGCAGCGCCTCAACCGCGTCGCGTCCTTTGGCAAAGCGCTGGACATCGGCATCCTTGATTTCGGTAGCATAGCTGTCACCTGTTGTCTTTAACTGTACTCCGATTTTCTTTCCCTCCAAATCACTCAGATTGTGTACCGAATTCTCGGGTATATTGCTGCATCCTGCCATAAAAACCATCATACCTGCCAATATCCCTGCCAAAACTTTCTTCATATCCGTCTCCTCCTGCCTCAGCAGATCTGCCGTTAAACAGCCCGTCCGTCAATAATCTGATCCCGTCCGTTATTCTTACCAACATATAAGTTCCCGTCTGCCAGGGAAATCCGCCGCTCATAAGGCGCAGAACCGTTATCTGCCTCCACGCCGAATGTCATCGTAACCTTAATTGTTTTACCCTCATATGTAAAATCATACTCCCTGATTCTTTGCTGCATCTGCCGCACCTTTTGCATTGCCGCATCATGTGCTAACTGATAGACCAGCAAAAATTCTTCACCGCCCCAGCGGCTTGCAAAGCCGCAGTCTTTTACATTTTCGCCAATCAGCTTTGAAAGCGTAACCAAAACATAATCCCCGGCATCATGCCCATAGGTGTCGTTAATCTTCTTGAACCAGTCAATGTCACACATGACAACTGTATACTCCGAATGCGCGTTGCTACGAAAATAAAACTCGTAGCCAAGAACTGAACCTTGACAACAAATGTTT
>CANPOY010000010.1 GCA_947575805.1 uncultured Lachnospiraceae bacterium | reverse complement strand
CGGACTTTACCGCCGATCGGGAATTTCACCCTGCCTTGAAGACATTCATTCTATTTAGTTGTTGTTCATCATTATAGGTTTATTTTCCGTCCATGTCAATAGAAATACTAAATCTTGTCCGAATATGCACGCTTTGAAAATACAAGCAATGGGTATATTATTCTTTTCAGGTAATTTTGGAGTGCGGGCTGAATACCGCCATGGAAAAGTGCGGATTGCTTCTGCCGGACGAGGGGCAAATCCTGCTGGACGGATATTCCTTATACGAGTACAGCCGGCTCTGGCATGCCCAGGCGCAATACTACGAGAAATAGTTGCCGTCAGGACTGGCCGCCGCGCCGTCATTCTGGTATAATGTCCGCAAAGGGCAAAGTCAGCTTACGTCAACATAGATCTGTCCCCACACTGCTGCTTTAAAAAGGAGAACCCGCATCTCATGACGAAACTATTGATTGCAGATGATGACAAAGCACTTGTTACCATGCTCCGAACTCATTTTGAAATGAAACAGTTCGAAATCCTCACTGCCGAAAACGGCGCGGAGGCATTGGAGAAGCTAAAGTATCAGCCGGATCTTATTCTGCTGGACATTAATATGCCCCAGATGGACGGGCTGTCGTTATGTCGGCTTATTCGGGATAAAATATCCTGTCCCATCCTGTTTGTGACGGCAAAGGTGGAAGAGGACGACCGGGTCAACGGGCTGCTTTTAGGCGGCGACGACTATATCACCAAACCCTTCAGCCTGAAAGAGCTGGATGCTCGGATTACAGCCCATCTGAAGCGTGAGCAGCGGCACAGCCTCCCTTCAAGCTGCCGTTTTCAGAATGAGCTTATTATTGATTATACCGCCAGAACCGTACAGATTACAGGCAACTTACTGAAATTGACAAAGGCGGAATTTGGAATCATAGAATTTCTGTCCATGAATCCGGGAATAGTGTTTGACAAAGAACGAATTTATGAAAATGTATGTGGCTACGATGTCAAAGGCGACAGTCGTGTCATAACAGAACTGATCCGCAGAATCCGTAACAAATTACGGGTATTTACAGAAACAGAATATATCGAAACCGTGTGGGGGATGGGATACCGATGGACAAGATAACAAATAAAATAAAAAACCTTTCCATCAGAAAAACAATCCTTGTTTATCTGATACTCAGCCTGATCTGCAGCTTCCTTTTGTCCTCCTATATTTCCCATCTAGCCTGGCATGTACAGGCTGCCGTCTGGCGAAATTATATGGATCCGGGCAAATATCTGGAGCTGTTTCATCCGGAGCGCTCCCAATATGCCAAAAGTGAGTTCAGGGTCAATCCTTTTGTAATGACCCCTGCCCACCGTTGTATAGACAATGTCTGCGATTTTCTGCAGACCTATGCGGTGCTGGTCCTGTCCATAGTCGGAAGCTGCTTGTCCGTCTTCCTGTTTTACCGGAATAAATTAAAGTACCCCCTTCTGGAGCTGAAACAGGCCTCCAGGCATATTTCTCAAAACAATCTACTGTACCAAGTTTCATACGAAAGCAAGGACGATATGGGACAGCTGTGCCGGGAATTTGAACGGATGCGGGAACATCTGGTGGAAAACAATATTCTGCTGTGGAGAAGCCTGGAAGAAGAACGGGCACTCCGCGCGGCCATTGCCCACGACATTCGCTCCCCCCTGTCCGTCTTAAAGGGATACCATGAAATGCTGACGGACTACCTCCCCGGTGAAGCCATCAGCATGGAAAAGGCCATGGAAATGCTGGCAGAATGCGAAAAACAGCTTGACCGCATGGATAAGTTCGTGGAGACCATGCGAAAGCTGAGCAGCCTGGAACGGCGTGAGATTTGTCCGAATGCACTTACCGCCAAACAGCTGCGGGCAGATCTTCTCGCGGAGATAAGCATTCTGGGAAAAAAATACGGAAAAAGAATTGTGCTTCACGTTGCCCCCTCAGGAGATTCCTTCCAGGGTGATAAGGAAATTATATTAGAGGTCACGGAAAATCTGCTGTCCAACGCCCTCCGTTACGCAAAAGAAGCAGTGGAAATCACCCTCTCCGTCACCGGCTCCGAATGTCAGATCTGCGTAACTGATGACGGCTGTGGATTTTGCGATTCCTTCATCAGGTCTGTGGAGCCCTTTTATCAGCAAAATGCCAAAGACAGCCTGAAACATGCCGGAATCGGAATGTATATCAGCAGGCTGTACTGTGAAAAGCACGGCGGCAGGCTTTTGACGGGGAACTTAAATCAGGGCGGTGCTTCGGTAACCGCGGTATTCGGTCGAATTGTGTAAACAATCCGACTTTTGTCGCGGCATTGTCTTTTTGTTGTGATTTACCTTATATCCTGTATTTGAAGGCTGCCTGAAGCTCACCGGAAAATGGGCAACGGACCGCCGCAATATTTTATGGAGGGAGGCAAAATATGCTTGCAATCTTAAAAAGAGAAGTCACAAACTACTTAAAGCGGCCCCTTTTCTGGCTGGGAATCACGGTCGTAATCCTGAGCGTCTACTTGAATCTGGAGCTCTATCTGCAGATTCGTTTTCTCTCTCCGGGGGAGCAGATCGTCAACAATTATCCCGAGATCATTCACGCAGGAGAACCCTGCCAGGGTTATATCCCCACACCCCCAGAGGAACGCCGGGCCTTATGGGAAGCCGCCATGCAGAAATCCTTTATCACAGGCTATGGAATGAGCAGCGCCGAGGCGCAGGCCGCTGTAAGCAAATCAAAAGATCTCAGTATCTCAGAGGCTTCTCAGTACTTTGAAGAGGAATATCGTTTTTTTGGGGCTGCTACGCAGTACGAGCACACAAAATACAGAAAAGGAACCAGCGAGGAAATCAATGCCTATCTTAGGCAGGTTCTTTCAGAAAATCCCTATTCCTATTACTTCTCCAGGAAATTTGCTGATCTTGCAGGAGTGCATATGGGTTTTTTCGCAACGATTATGCTGGCCGTACTGTTTATACAGGATACCAGAAATTGCACTTATGAGCTTCTTCACACCAAGCCCGTCACCGCCAAAAGCTATGTATTGGGGAAAGCCCTGGGCGGATTTTCAACCTGCCTGATTACGCTGGCTGTCCTGAATCTGGCATTCTGGGCAATCTGCCTGATTTCCACCCGGGAACAGGGCTTTGAAGTGCGGCTGCTGGACTTTATTTCGGCAACCTGCCTGTACATTGTGCCTAATATGTTCATAATCGTGTGCATTTATGTACTTATCTCCCTACTATTTAAAAATCCGCTTCCCGGAGTACCGCTTTTGCTGCTCCTGATTGTTTATTCCAATATGGGCGGCCACAACGCAGACGGAGTATACGGTTATTATGGAATGCCACTGGCCATCATGGTGCGGTTTCCAGGGCAGTTTTTCGATACGGCCGAGCCGCCTCTGGTGGTGCTCAATCAAAGCTTCCTCCTGGCGGCATCCGTTATCATTCTGCTGATTTCGATTCAACTATGGAAACGGAGGCGGGTATAATGCAGAAAGAAATCAAAATATCCCTGCCCCCTTATAAAGTATCCTTCGCACTGTTTTTTGTATTCATCCTCAGCCTGATCCGGGGCGTGTCGGTAAGCTGTGAGATCGGAACTGCTATGGAGCCTGCCCTGGCGATTCTGGCAGCAGCGTTCTGCGCAGACACCTATGTGCAGGAAATCACCGGCAAACGTTCTGAGGTCTGGCGTCTGTATCCGATGAAAAAAAAGCTCTGCTCCGTAGGCACAAGGCTGCTGATCCAGGAGGGCTTTCTCCTGTTGCTGGCTGCAATAGGCTTTTGCCTGTTTTTTCTTTTTCAAAAGCCCCGCCCATTCAGCTTTATACAACCGGAAGCCGGAAGCGAAATTGGACAGTTTCTCATTTTCCTGGGAGCAATGGCGGTGACAATCGCATTCTGGTCCATCCTTTCAGGCACCCTTGCCTGCATCTTCCGCAGTCTGTGGTGTGGAATCGGCGGATGCCTGCTCCTGTGGCTTATGGCAAATTCCTCCTTTGCCAAAAAGGTCATGGGCCCAAGGAATGTTTTTTCCTATGCCTACCGAAATATAACAGACACCGGTGACTTCAGCTGGCTTGCGGGAAAGGGCATCTGCATCGCCCTCTGCGCCGCAATGCTTCTGCTCCTGCCAACCCTGTTAAAGAAAAGAGGATAAATTTATGAGTATTGAAATCAATGACCTGACCGTGACCTTTCGAAATAAAGTAACTGCCATCGACCATGCCAGCCTGAAAATCTCGGACGGAATCTTTGGACTGCTGGGAGAAAACGGCGCCGGAAAGACCACACTGATGCGGGTGCTGACCACCACCCTTGCCCCTACTGACGGCACGGTAACCTTGGACGGCATCCAGTACCATAAGAAAAATTATGAAAAGATACAGAAACAGATCGGCTATCTGCCTCAGGAGATCGACTTATATCCGGGTTTGACCGTGCAGGAATGCCTGGAATATATGGGTAGCCTGGCTGACGTTCCCAAAACACTCTGCCGGGAGCGCATTGAATTTTACCTGGAGAAGACCGGCCTGACAGAGCACAGGAAAAAGAAGATGAAACAGCTCTCCGGCGGCATGAAACGGCGAGTGGGCCTTATCCAGGCGCTCTTAAACGACCCTGAATTTCTGATTATCGACGAGCCCACCACCGGCCTGGATCCGGAGGAACGCATCAGAATTCGTAATCTTTTGGTGGATTTCTCGGAAAAGCGCACCGTCCTGTTTTCCACCCATGTAGTGGAGGACCTGGCCGCCACCTGCAATCAGCTTGCCGTAATGAAAAAGGGACATTTCCTGTACTCCGGCAGCATTCAAAATCTACTGGACCATGCAGCCGGCTACGTCTGGGAGTGTACGGTAACAGATCCCGCAAAGGCGCGGGATCTGGAACAGAAATACCGTATTTCCTCCAAGCAACAGGCGGAAGGCGGAATTCGGCTGCGCATCTTAAGCAGGGTAAAACCCGGGATTGATTGCCGACCGGCATCGGTGACGCTGGAGGACGCGTATATGTATCTTCAGAATTATTAAAACGGTTGTAAATGTTTGATAATCCGGCCTGCAAATAGTTTGCAGGCCGGAAACCCGAGTAATCTATAACACCCCTGCAGCATATACGATACGGCTTTCTGTGTCATACCTTACTGCTGCAATTACATTCAAAATATTTGCTTCCCTGACGGACAAAAATTCATTCCGAAAATCCAGCGATGGTTTATAATCTCAATCGTGTGTTCCTGTTAATCTGCTTTATATCCGGTTACTCAGCTCTGCAAACTGCTCCAAAGTCAATGCCTCCCCCCTGACCATGGCAGGCAGTCCCATCTCCTCCAATGCTTCTGCCACGCACTCTCTGGAGATTCCCAGCTCCGGCGAATTCGTAAGGCTGTTGACCAAAGTCTTGCGGCGCTGGCCAAAGGATGCCCTGATAACGGAAAACATCTTATGCTCATCCTCTACCTGCACGGTTGGTTTCTCATGCCTGGTGAGCCGGATTACCGCGCTTCCCACCCCCGGCCTGGGGATAAAACAGTTGGGCGGTACATTTGCCACAACCTCCGGCTCGGCATAATACTGCACTGCCAGAGAAAGGGCACCGTAATTCTTAGTGCCGGGCCCTGCCTGCATCCGCTCCGCCACTTCCTTCTGCACCATCACCGTAATGCTCTTCACCGGTACCTGCTTTTCAAACAGTCCCATAATAATGGGCGTGGTGATATAATAGGGCAGGTTTGCCACCACCTTTATAGGTTTTCCTCCGTTTCGCTGTTCCACGATCCGGTTAAGATCCACCTTCAGTATATCGTCTTGGATCACCGTTACATTTCCATAATCCGAAAGTGTCTCTTCCAATATGGGAATCAGATTTTTATCAATTTCCACCGCCACCACTTCCCGGGCCGTCTCCGCCAGATATTGGGTCATGGTGCCGATTCCAGGACCGATTTCCAGGCACAAGTCCTCCCCGGTTATCTCGGCAGCTCTGATAATTCTGTCCAGGACAGAGGTGTCAATCAGAAAGTTCTGTCCGAATTTTTTCTGAATATTAAAATTATATTTTTTAAGTATCTCTATGGTGTTGCGGGGTATGCCCAATGATGCCATGAACAAGTCTCCTCTGCGTTCCTGTGTCTTCTACGGCGCCAGCTTAGTCTTCGCCGCCTTCCGGTCTTCTCCCTAAATCCCGCGCCTTGCCGCCGCTTGCTTTCATCATTTGACGCCACCCCATCTGTGCCGCCAGCTTATACAAAAATCTCGGAAAAGCAACCGACACATATTGATTCTCCTGTATCTGCTGATGATCCTGCGCCTGCTGGTCCCCCTGCACATGCTCCGAGCAGATCGCTTCGGCAAGCGCCTTCAGTGCCTTCTCAATCGGCTCTCTCGGGCCATGACCTGACTTTGTCTTAGGCATCTGAGCCAGTCCCCCTCCGCCGCCCACTCCTACGCCGCCTCCCCAGACATATCCCGCTTTTTCACACCAATTCTGCAGGACCTGCAGCGCCGGCTCAGCCTGAATACCCTCATAGAAACCACAGTTGACTATTCCGTATACCCGAATTCCCTTGCTTTTGCTGGAAGCCTCCTCCAGATCCGCAAGACACGAGAGCAGGTGTCCGGGAATTCCGTCCACATAAAGGGGGAAAGAGAACACCAGGGCATCCGCCTGGTTCAGCGCCTCCGCCTTTTCTTTTGCAGCAGTGCCTGTGTGAAGTCCAAATTCCACAGCTTCGGTTTCCACTAGATACGCCTTTAAATCCTCCAGCAATATTCCGCTGTTGCTGGATTTTACCTTAGGGCTCCCGTTAATAAGCGCCGTTTTCATATACGAATGCCCTCCAATTCCTCTGCCGATTTATAAAAATATATATTTTTTACCCTTCCGTCATAGTTATCCGCATTTGCCTGCAAAATCTTCCGCGCCGTCTCCTTTTCCGCATCTGTGACAGTTTCTCCGTAATAATATGCGGACAACTGGATTACATTACTATATCTGCGCTTATGGTGCATTTCCCCCCTGCGCATCACAAAATCCGGATGGATATAGGAAATTGCCCTGTCCTGCACAGTTTTTACAAACGGACTCACACTGCCATAATAACATCTGCTCACGAAAATCAGTTCCGTACACTTACTCATATCGATCCCCGTGTTTTCATACCCGTCATGGATCACGCACCTTCCAGGGGTCCTGGTCCAGCATCCAAAGCACCCGATGCAATTTCTGATATTGCCCTGAGGTTGAATGATTTTGTAATCTCCTTCCACCGGAACCTTGAAATTTTCCAGATCGGTTATTATTAATTTCATTGGGATTCCTCCTTTAAAAACTCCAGCACCTCTCCTAAATCCCCGAATATTTTCCTGCTCAGGCGGGCCATCTCCTCATCCGGTGCAATCATATCCGGCACCATCAGAGGCGTCATCCCGGCAGCATACGCCGAACGGATCCCGTTTGGCGAATCCTCAACGGCATAGGCCTCTCCCGGCTCCGTGCCAAGCTCCCTGCAGGCCAGCAGATAAATATCCGGCTGAGGCTTGGAGTGCTCCACCATATCCCCCGTGACAATCACCGAAAAAATATCACGAATCCCCGCCTGTTCCAGGTGATTCAGTACGGTGGAACGCCTGGTGGAAGAGGCAAGGCCCACCCGAAAGCCCTGTTCCTGCAGCCAGGCAAGAAGCTCCCGAACCCCCGGCTTTACAGGCAATCCGTTCTTTTCTATGTAGTTCCAGAACCAATCCGAGGCCTTGGACCGGAATCCCTCATAATCAAAGCCCTCCCCGTAAGCCTCCATCACAATCCTTCTGCTGTCATTGGCGTTCAGGCCGATACATTTAGGGAAGATTTCCTCCATCCCCGGCAGTCCGGCTTCCTTAGCCGTCACCAGCCAGCTCTGCTCACACAGCCGCTCCGTATCAAATAGAACCCCGTCCATATCAAATACTATTGTGTTCAAGCTTCCTCTTCCTCCACACCATAATAATTCTTTTAGCATATTATAATCCTTCACTTCTCATATGCTCGCCACGCAGGCTTCCTATATTCTAGCGTAACTGCGCCGAAAATTCCAGCAAAATCTGACCGGATACTTTCCCCGCAATTATTCTGCCGCCTCCCGGCATGTTGGTGCACAGCCGGCACCAGCAATCCATGAAGCTTGAAGACCTTGCACAAAAGGCTTCCGAGGGCATTCATCCGCCTGGATTGCTCTCCTGTTCAATCTGCTCCCACCGGTAAGTGTCAAAATCCTTTCTGGCCGAAAGGTAATCCGACCATAGGTCACGAACATTAAAAAAACACCCCGCCGAAAAAATAAACCAGAAGAAAATACTGACCAAAAGCACAAGCAGCTGCTCAATGGGATTCATTACTTCGAGATCCAGCGATACTACACTGTGTCCAATCCACCCCAGTACAAGAGTGCATAGTACTATGCTGCCTGCGCCGAGCAGCGCTTTTTTCAGCGGCATCCGAGGCTTCTGAATGCTGTCATATTTCTCCAGCAGCTGCCGGTTTTTTTCAGCCTGTTCCCGCTCATAGTCCAGCAGAGCCTGTGCATATTTTATCCAAAACTGTTTTGATTTTTCCTCGTTATACTCCGGCCCTTTCGCTTCTGCCGCTTTGTCCCCATCCGTTCCAGCTTCCCCGAACAGCTTTTCCCGTATCCGGCGGACAATATCCGCCGCTTTGGAATCCTCTCTCATATAGCAGTTTGCCATCCAGGTATCGCAGAGACACATCTTCGGTGCCAAAAACATGGAAAATCCCATAAAAACGCCGCCATCCCGAATCTCCAGCAGACATTCCCCTCCGTATCCAAAAAGGACCGCTGTCGGAACAATTCTTTCCACTGAAGCATTTTTATAATGCTCCAAAATCATTTGCTCCATCTCATCGGTTTGTTCCATCACCAGGCTCTCGAATTTCCTATAGGCCTCCACCTGAAGCGGATTAATTTCCTGGTCTTCACTCTTCGCCATAAATACGGGCGTTACCCCGTAAAATTCCCCCCAAAGAGGGATCTTGAGCTTAACCAGCGGCGACTGCGGAAGCCACACCCGCCCCTCACAATATTTCATGTTACCCAGCACCGGATGTATCAGATGCTTCTGTTTTCTTTTCCCGGACATGGCTTTCTCCTGTTTCAAACTCTGCTTTACGGTGCAGGTGCCCTGAGGGCATTACCCTAATCTAGATCCTGCTTCAGAATACCATAAATTTTTTCACAGATCAAACGGAACTCTGTCTCAGAAATAGCAAAAGTATCTTTGATTATACCATATTTTCTGCCATCCTCCTGTTTCCTCACACTTTCCTCGCACATTCAAACATGCCGCCAACGGCGGCACAAACAATCCATGAAACCGAAGCGCAAAGGTCCCCCGGTTTAGTCCAGATGCCGTATAGGCTCTCATTACCTGTCGTCTGTGCGTTTCCTCCCATATTACTTATTTTATCCCCGCTGCCGTCACCATAGCATTTTTCAAATCCCTCCTTTTCCAGGTGCTGCATTAATTTCCCTCTTGTGCAATTGAGCATAACCGTGACTTTACAGGCAGTTATCCCATACCTGGCCGCGATCTCCCCAATCTCCTCCGAATAGAAATAGCTTCGGACGAATACATTGCCTTCTCGTTCCCGCAGAATATGTACAAAAAGGTTTACTTCTGTCGCAGGCTCATCCGTTATAATTTCGCCCACACAGTAATCAATTATTTGAAAGCTTTCACAAAATAAGGCGGCATCGAAGGACAAATGTCACAAACAAAACCAGGAAAATATAAAAATACTGCCGCTTTTCTATTTGTTTCAAATATGTTAGAATGGTTTTTATTCGGAAATATACCTTGATTTTTACCGTTACAAACTCTGCAGCAAAGGAAACGATTATGAGTAGAACAAAACAGACAAAATTATCCATGCTTCCCTATCTGTGGAGCTATAAATGGCATTACCTGCTGGGTGTCGTCGTTCTGCTGCTGGTAGATCTGGCAAGCCTTTATGTTCCCCAGTACACCGGCGAAATTATTGACGGCCTGACGAAGGGCAGCTTCGGCTTCGAAGGTGTAAAACCCATCCTGCTTAAAATTCTTCTGGCAGGCCTTATCATGATGCTGGGCCGCTTCGGCTGGCGCTTTTTCATCATCGGCGCTTCCCGGGGAATTGAATACCGTATGAGGAACGACCTGTTCCGCCATCTGGAAATACTTTCCGCCCGCTTCTACAACAGCCACAAGACGGGGGACCTGATGGCCCATTTTACCAATGACCTCCAGGCCATCCGCCAGGCGGTGGGCATGGCGGTGATCACTACCTTTGACGCTGTAGTTATGACAATCATGGTGCTTTTCAAGATGATCTTCTACGTGGACCTTAAGCTGACCCTGCTGGCCTTTGTTCCCCTGACCCTGGTGGCTTTCGGCTGCTATTATTACGGTATCGAACAGAAAAAGCGCCAGACCAGGCGTCAGGAAGCATTTTCCCACCTGTCTGACAAAGCGCAGGAAAGCCTTGCGGGAGTCCGGGTATTGAAAGCCTTTGTCCAGGAGGATGCAGACTTTGACGCCTTCCGGGAGGCAAGCAACAATAACAGGGAAAAAAATCTGTCGGTGGCGAAGCTCCAGGCAATCTTCGGAGCAGCACTGGATATGGTGACCGGCCTGAGCCTCCTGCTTACCCTGGTCTTCGGCGGAAAGATGGTGTTGGACGGAAAGGTTTCCATCGGTCAGTTCGTATCCTTTAATTCTTACATAGGCATGCTGGTCTGGCCCATGATTGCCTGCGGTGACTGTATCAACACCTTCAGCCAGGCAGCGGCGGCATTTCACCGGTTAGCCGCCATCTTCCGGGAAGAACCGGATATAGTGGATGCGGATTCCCCGCTTCAGGCGGACTGCAGGCTGCATCTGGAGGGTGACATCCGCCTTCAGGGTCTGACCTTTACCTACCCGGACGGCGAACTCCCCGTGTTAAAAAATATTGACCTCCATATTCGCCCCGGAGAGATGCTTGGTATTCTGGGCCGCACCGGCAGCGGTAAATCCTCCCTGGCAGACCTGCTGCTGCGGGTCTATGACTGCGAGAAAGGAATGCTGCTTCTGGACGGAAAGCCTATAGACGAAATTCCCTTAAGCATTCTTCACAGGGATATGGCATACGTTCCCCAGGATAATTTCCTGTTTTCGGATACCCTGGAGGAAAATATTGCCTTCGGCCTGGACGAACGTATTCAGGAGCATCCGGAACTGCGGGAAAGCATACATCAGGCGGCAAAGAACGCCTGTATCCATGATAACATTATGGGATTCCCAGAAAATTACCTGACACTGGTAGGGGAAAGAGGCGTCACCCTCTCCGGCGGCCAAAAGCAGCGAAGCTCTATTGCCAGGGCATTGTTAAAGGATTCCGCCGTGCTGATTCTGGACGACTCCCTGTCGGCAGTGGACACGGACACGGAAGAGCAGATTCTGGAAAATCTCCTGCGCCTGCGGAAAAATAAGACCACCATTGTCATTGCCCACCGCATTTCCACCCTGCAGAAGGCCGACCACATTGCCGTGCTGACAGACGGAGAACTGGCTGAGTACGGCACTCATGACGAACTGGTGGCGCTGGGCGGCTTCTATGCCCACATTAACGAAAAGCAGCAGCTGGAACAGGAGCTGCAGGAAGATTAATCAAAGGGAAAGCATGCGTCGGAAGCCCTGGCGGTGTACCGGATCCGGCGCGGAAACGAGGACATTATGCAGGAAGATAAAATAGAATCCGTTTATAAGGGAAGCGTTTTACTGCGCCTCCTCTCCTATATGAAACCATATGCGGGCCGGGTCATTCTCTGCCTGCTTCTGGTATTGGGCCTGACGGGCCTGGAGCTTTACCGCCCTATTCTGATCGGCGACGCCATCAACCTGTTTGAAGAGCAGGGAAGCTATGATATTATTATAGGGACTTCCATAAAATATGGTATTGTGCTGGTCTTAAGCTTCTTTTTCACCGTAGTCCCCATATGGCTGCTGCAGAAAACCGGTCAGCAGATCATCCATACCGTCCGTCAGGAGCTTTACGCCCATATCCAGAAGCTGAGCAGCCGTTATTTTGACCTGACTCCCGTGGGGAAGCTGGTGACAAGAGTCACGAACGACGTGGAAGCCTTGAGCGAGATGTATTCCGGCATTCTGGTACGGCTGTTCCGCAACATTGTAAAGATTACGGGGCTGGCCGCCGTTATGCTGGCACTGGACTGGAAACTGGCGTTGATTTCCTTTATCCTGCTGCCGGTAGTAGCCGTACTGACCGTAGTATTCCGCAAGATTTCCAGAAAAACCTATCGTATTACCAGAACACGGCTCACCGACCTGAATACTTTTCTTTCGGAAAACCTCTCCGGGATGCGCATAATCCAGCTCTTTGGCCGGGAAGACAGGAAATTCGAGGAATTCAATGACAAAAATTATAAATACTACAGAGCGTTCTATCGGGAAATGCTGGTGTTTGCCATTTTCCGCCCCCTGATTTACATTCTCAGCGTACTGTCCCTGATGCTGGTGCTGGGTCTTGGCAGCAAGGATGTCTTAAGTGAAATCATTCCCATCGGCACCCTGTATATTTTTGCCCAGTATATCCAGTCCTTCTTTGACCCCATCCAGGAGCTGGCGGAGCAGTTTTCCACACTGCAGTCTTCCCTGGCCTCCGGCGAAAAGATTTTTACCATTATGGACGAGGAAACCCTGGTTCCGGAGGCAGACGAGCCCGTTGTTCTTCCGGAAATCAGGGGGCGGATTGAGTTTGACCATGTATGGTTTGCCTACGATAACGAGAATTACGTGCTGCGAGATGTGTCTTTCGTAATTGAGCCGGGGCAGAGCGTAGCTTTTGTGGGAGCCACCGGCGCAGGCAAATCTTCTATCCTCAATCTGATCGGAAGATACTATGACATCCAGCAGGGACATATTTATATCGATGGCGTTGACATACGGAACTTAAGCAAAAAGCAGCTGCGCAGTGCCATCGGCCAGATGCAGCAGGATGTATTCATCTTTGAGGGGACGGTGGAAAGCAATATCCGGCTTTACAATGACGAAATCTCTCCCGAAGAAATCAAAGCCGCGGCAGAGTATGTGAATGCCTCCCACTTTATTGAAAGGCTGCCCAAGGGCTATGAAGAGCCTGTTTCCGAGCGGGGTTCCACCTTCTCCGCCGGGGAGCGCCAGCTTTTGTCCTTCGCCCGGACCCTGGCCCACAAACCCCGCATCCTGGTTATGGACGAAGCCACCGCCAACATTGACACGGAGACGGAGCTGCTGATCCAGGAAGCACTGGAAAAGCTGATGCGGGGACGCACCACCATCATGGTGGCCCACAGGCTTTCCACCATCCAGCACGCGGACTGCATCATGGTCATGCACAAGGGGAAAATCCGAGAGCGGGGTACCCATCAGGAATTACTGGCCCAGAACGGCATCTACCGAAAGTTGTATGAGCTGCAGATCCACCATGAAATTACGGCATGACGGAAACAGACACTACAAGGCGCACTCCAAAAGCGGCATCTGAAATAATTTAAACAGATGCCGCTTTATTCTGGGAAAGGTACTTCGCCATGAAAAAAACTCATCCAAAAATCATCTATTTCATAAGTTTTCTTTTGCTGAATCTTTGCCTTACTTCCTGCGGGGCGCAGGAGCTTTCCTTTGGAAAAGAAATATTCTTCGGCGTAAAGGCAGCGGAAGAAATCAGCTTCGCCGGGGAGAACCACCGCCCCGTCCAGGTCGCTGCGGGCAGCCGCCGTTTGTGGGCATTGGCCGCGGACATGGGTGGCGGCATTTATGAACGCGAGCTCAGTACCGGAACCGCCCGGAGCCTGCAATGGAAACAGGGCGAGCAGGAAATGATTATGGGCATATCGGCGGCCGGCGATATGTTGTATGCCGCAGTATCCTGCGGGGAGACGGTGCAGGTACGGAAATGCCCGGAAGGCGGATCCTGGGAAACCTTACTTTCTATTCCCCGGGAGGAGGCACCGGAGCAGGTGCAGCCCACCGTATTTTTTGCAGACACAGGGGAAAATGCCTGGTTTGCAAACGAAGATGAGATCTGGAAGTATTCGCCGGAGAACGGCCGAAAGACGATCTACAAGGTAAAGGGCAGTATCGCATTTCTGCTGGAAAAGACGCCGGGAACAGTGGCCGCCGTTGCAAAGTCAGGCCGAAAAATCACTCTGTACTCCCTGACGGCAGACGGAAAGGTGAAAGAGCAGTGGACGATCCCGCTGCCCACAATCCACCTTGCGTCAATTATGACGGAGGATACGGATACCCTGGTACTGGCAGTGGACAATCGAATCCTGTTTCTCAATAATGAAACCGGAGAAATCGTCTCCCACTTTAACAGCATTGACGCAGGCGTATCCACCAATCTTCTGGGAGGGCTGTGGCATCCGGAAGAGGGAGCCGTATACCTTGTGGAGCAGGCCGGTGACACCGGGGGAATCTGGGAAGAGCTGGCTGCCCAAAACGGACCCGAGGGAGAGCGGACGGTGCTGGTCTACGGTACCGTCTCCTTAAGCGAAACCATGCGGGAGCGCATTACTTCCTTCAACAGGAGTAATCCGGATTATTATATTACCGTGAAGGAATATGACGGTAAAAGCATCAGTGACCAAAGGCTGCAGATGCAGGCGGCGGTCACTTCCGGCAGGGGGCCGGATATTCTGGATCTGTATTCCCGCTGTGTGGACAATTACACCGCATATGCCGAAAAAGGGTATCTGGAGGATCTGGAGCCCTGGCTGCTCGAAGAGGAGCTAAACGACGACATGGTTCGGGCGATACACGAGCTGTACCGGGTAGAAGGAAAACTCTGCATGGCGGTGCCCCATTTCACTCTCTGGGGCTTTGCCGTCAATCCGGAGTATCTGCCAGAAACGGAAAGCTGGGATTACCAGACCTTTACGGAGGCGGCCGGCCTGGCACTGCCTGCCAACAGGGACGGCACCGCAGGCAGCCTTTTGGGAATGCTCCTTCGGGGACGGCAGAATGAATTTATCAACCGGAAGGAAAAAACGGCATCCTTCGATACCCCGGAATTTATAAGCCTTCTGGAATTTTGCAGAGACTATGGAGATAAGAGCCTGGTAAAATTCAGCTTTGAAGATGCACCCGATGCAATGATGGTACAGCTTTCCGCACACGATCCCGGCAGTTATCTGACGGTACATGCCTGCTACGGAGAAAAGGCGGTGCTTTACGGGTATCCTGCCACAGGCAGCCAGGTCCTTCTGGTAAATAATGCCGTGGATGCCTGCGGAATCTATTCCCAAAGCCGCAATAAGGAAGGCGCCCTGGAGTTCCTGCGGACACTTTTTGCCGAGGATTACCAAGGGCATATGAGCGGTTACACATCCGCCTGGGCAGCCAGGGAATCCTGCTGGTATGCGCAGTGGGATTCTTCTCAATCCGGTATCCACATTAACGGTATCTACGCCGCTCCCGCAGCAGAGGGTGAAGCAGAACGGCTTGCTGATCTGATTCTAAGCGGAAATGTCACGGCCGACCTGGTGCATTACACGGTCATTGATCTGGTGCTGGAAGAGACAAACGCTTATTTTACAGGAGACCGCACCGCGGAGGAAACCGCCCGGAATATCCAGAGCCGGATACAACTGATGCTGGAGGAGTGATTTACTCCCCTCAATTCATTTCCTCGATATGGTAAATATAATCCAGGGAACCCAGGGCCTCAATAATTTCACTGTGGGTTTTGTATTTCTTTAATTCCTGGCTGGCAATGGTAATGGTCACGGAATACACGCTTAAGCCGGATCCCAGATAGGCGCTGTTTGACTCAATGTCATCAATCCTCAGCCCCAGTCTGCGGATTGTTGTCACGAAATCCTGCAGGTTCTCCCTGCTCTTTAGTTCCAAGTGGATTTCAAAATGATTGGATCGGTTTTTCAGGTAAGTCTCCACCGCCGGCAGGTAAGTCAGAATACATAAAAGCAGCAAAAAGGAAATCAATGTCACCGTATAAAATCCTGCCCCTGCAGTCAGTCCAATGATACCGCAGGACCACAGCCCTGCGGATGTGGTCAGACCCTTGATCTGGTTCCTTGAGCTGAATAAAATAGAATTTCCGCTGAGCATGGCAATGCTGATTACGGATGCCGCAGACAAAAACGGAAACTTTACCGGCGTCTCCTGCATCAGAAATAAGTCCAACAGCATCACAAGGGCCGAAGAAAAGGACACCAGAATAAAGGTCCGAAGCCCCGCCGAATGCCGCTTGCTGGCGCGCTCGCAGCCGATCACCGCAGCGAGCAGGACTGCAATCGTCAGCCGCAGGCACACGGAACCGATCCCTATATCGCTGGCCCATTCTCCCAGCCATCTCGCCAACGGGTCATAAATTATCTCGTTCATCCTAACCTCCTGCCTGCCATATGGGAATGCCGCAGCATGGCATACTGCTCCTCCGCTGCCTCCGTAAAGGCAATCTCTTCCTCTGACGGAGTATTCAGATGCCCCGGCAGCTCCTTTTGGATCGCCTGAATCCGCTGGATCAGCAGCTCCACCTCACTTAACTTCTTCTCCGGGGATGCCGTAATCTCCGGCGTCAGATCCTCCAGCTCATGGGAATAGGATTTCGACAGGTACAGAGAAAGCTTGGCGCAGGCCGGGCCGATGAGCTCATACAAAACACTGGAGGCCAGAATAATGGTCTGCAGGGCACTGCCCGTCTCCCCGCCCAGGGTTCTGGCTCCTAAGGCCGCAAGCCCGATAGCGACCCCCGCCTGGGGGATCAGCGCCAGTCCCAGGTAATTCCGCACTTCCTTCTTTTTCTTTACCAGCAGGCATCCAAGAAAAGCCCCGCCGTATTTTCCGATAATACGAACCAGAAAATAGAGAATCCCCACCGCCAAAAGGGGAACCGCCCCCACCGAAGCAGAACTGTCAACCAGGGCATCCAGCTTGAAGCTTAAGCCGGAACGGACAAAAAACAGCAGCAGAATCGGCGGGCTGAAATAATTCAGCTGCTTAAACAGCTTATCGTCTTCCGTAATATTAATGTAGACCATGCCCATGGACATGCAGCCCAGCAAAGGCGACACGTCCAGCAGCGCACAGATCCCGCAGAAGGCAAACAAAGTGGCCACGGAAATAATCAATCGGTTATCCGTGGAACGCTTCTTCGGCATCAATAGCTTCATCAGCCCTCCAAACAGGCCGCCCAGCAGAAGCACCCCGAAATTCACCAGAATGGGCTGTAAAATGCTCACGGCGCTGAACCTGCCTGTCTTTGCAGCCAGCGCCACGGAAATCGCAATGCTGTAGGCAATCAGTCCCACCACGTCATCCAGCGCCACTACCTGCAGCAGGGTATCCACAAAATCACCCTTTGCCCCCGTCTGCCGAATGGTCATCACCGTGGAAGCCGGAGCCGTAGCCGCCGCCAGTGCCGCCAGAACCACCGAAAAAGTCAGATCCAGCCGCAGCAGGAAAAAGGTAACCACAAAGATCAAAGCCGACGCCATCAGGGATTCCAGCACTGTGATGACCACCACCTTCAGACCGTTTTTCTTCAACGCGGAAACCCGGAAAAATTCTCCCGTGCCGAAAGCAATAAAGGCCAGGGCAATGTCGGCAATAAAATCCATTCCCTCCACAAGGGCAGGAGGAACAATCTTAAAGCAATAAGGCCCCAGCAAAATCCCGGCTACTATGTATGCCGTTACGTTGGGCAGGCGCAGCTTCTTGGTAATACGGGTCATAGCATACCCTGTAAACAACATAAATGCCACGGAAATAATAATGGCAGCTACCCCTGACGAATCCTGAAGCTTATCATAAAGTAAATCCAGCATCCCTTCCCCTTTCCCCATATCTCTTGCATCATAATTTATTATATGTTACACTATTCCAGTAATAAAGTAAAATTATGTTTTTTTAAACATCAATAAATATTTTATATGAATTCAGGAGGCTATATGATCGATTCCAAGTTTGAAACCCTGCTGGCAGTTGCGGATTTGAGAAATTTTACCCGGGCCGCAGAGGCGCTTTCCCTGACCCAGCCCGCAGTCAGCCACCACATCAGCCAATTGGAGAAAGCTTATGGAGAGCAGCTTTTCGTGCGCAAGAAAAACGGCTTAATGCTGACAAAAGAAGGAGAAATCCTTGTAAAATACGCCAGGAGGATCAAGGCCCTGGATGCCCAGATGCGGGCGGAAATTGCCGACGCCAAGCGGGATTTGAATAAGATCCGTGTGGGCGTAACCCACACCTCAGAAAGCAATCTGATGATAGAGGTACTTGCCAGATACAGTAACGAAAATCCAAACATAAGCATTACGGTTATCACTGATACTATAAAAAATCTTTATACTATGCTGGAAAATTTTGAAATTGATATTGCCGTTGTGGACGGGAAAAATACCAACTTAAACTTTAATGCCCTGATGCTGGACACGGACTATCTGGTCTGCGTCATGTCCAACAATAACCCTCTTTCCAGACATTCCCTGGTGACTCTGGCAGAATTGAAAAGGGAGCGGCTGATCCTCCGCTCCTCTTCCTCCGCCACCCGCAGCCTTTTTGAGGCCACCCTGGAGGGCATCGACGACAGCATTGATGCCTTTGACGTCACCATGGAGGTGGACAATATTGCCACCATCAAGGACCTGATCCGCAAGGAGCTGGGGGTGTCCATTCTGCCCAAAAGCGCCTGTATGGATGAGCTGCGGAAGGGAAAGATTACCGCCCTCCCCATCGAAAACCTGAGCATGATCCGCGAGACTAACATTATCTACCACAAAACCTTTTCCCACACGGACGTGCTCCAAAACATAACCAAAATTTACCAGGAAACCGCAAAGAAATATATTATTGGGCAAAAAACCAGTTAAAGGGCACAGCGGCATATCATTCCATACCGTCCAGAAGGCGCACCGCCTCCCTGCTCAGTACGGCCTGTCCGAAATCATGAATGTCTTTAAGCTTCCGGGGAAAGACCATCCCTCCCCATAGCATATGCGTGCTGTGCTGGTCGGAGCCGGCCGTCAGAGGCAGCCCATGCTCCCCCGCATACTCAAGCGCCCGCTCATTATACTCCGGATGCCGCTCTTTCTTTTCCCGGCTGGAATGGCTGGCATTGACGCCCTCCACCGCGTCTGCAAAATCCGGATAAGTACGGATTTCCCGGATATAGCTGGCTTCCCGGTAGGGATGGGCCTGGCTGATGATGCCGCCGCCCTCATGCACCAGTTTAAACTGCTCTTCCACCGTGGCATCCCGAATCTCGGGATGCTCCAGAAGCCAGTTCCTGTCCGGCCCATAAACAAGAAATTCCGTCCCGCTGTACCCGGATTCCCAGCCGAAAAAGACCTGCAGACCGATTCTGTCCCCTTCCGCCTTGGCATGTTCGTAGCCCAGGCAGAAGCGCTCCACCCACTGCCTCCAGGGAAGGCTTCTGTCCACTGCCGTATTCCCATAGAAGAAGTGATCCGTGATAATAATGCCCGTATAACCTGCCCTCTTATAAGCCCGGGCCATTTCCGCCCCGGTACTGACCGCGCAGGCGCTGGCTTCCGAGGTGTGCATATGAGTTTCGTACAGAAATCCGTCCATATCAGTAAATCTATCCTCTTTTCGCATATTTGCCCCATCCGTAAAAATTCCGCCCCGGCTGTTTCAGGATTCGTCTGCGCACCCTTACATATTCCAAAACACCGCCGGATCGGTTACAAATTGTATCCTCTTTGGAAAGCCTTCCGTCGCATATCCCGCCGGAACCAGCTCTATCTCTGCGTCCGGCCTGTCAGGCCGCGAATCGTCAAGCCTTAAATTCGCGTTTAACCGCAGCAGGTTCTTAGCCATATATTCCCTGTAATTGCCATGAATAAACGCTTCCCCATTGTAAGAGGCAGCTGCATTGGGGTAAAAATCAACCCCTGAAATAATCCCCTCCCGAAGCCGGGCAACGGAGACATACCCGCCGTTATCCTCCACGAAGTACAACCTGTATGTGGGATCCAGCATAATCCTTTTTCCCGAGGGCATGCAGCAGTCAACCACCACATGACAGTCCGTAAAGGGTTCCTCATAGGGCTTGCATGTCACATGCCGGGCCCGGATTCCATTCATTCTCAGGAGCTCAGCCAGGATCAGCGACAGTCCCCTGCAATTCGTCGCGCCCCCGTTCCGCCTGCATCCCTCAATGATTCCCGCCATGCTGTGGTCCCGGGGCAGGCGCGCATTGCTGCTATGCTTAAAATGGTCACATACAAAATCAAGCATCGCAAAGACAAAATCATCCTGATCTGCAGAGGCCCTGCCGGAATACGACAAATAATCGTACCTTCGTAAAATATCAGGTATTTTCCGGTTTAAGACAAAGACCGTCTGATATTTTTCCGGCTCCGGGCCGGGAGCATATCCGCCGTAGTTTCTCAACAGCTCCAGACGCGGCTCCCTTGGAACGGGCTTAATCATCCGGGGGCCCTTTTTCAGCAGGAAAAAGGAAAACACCCCATATGTCGCCGCTCCGGCCAGAAGTCCGCATAGAATTCTCACTGCCAGGTTCGTCATTTTCTTCCTTTCCTGCCGCCGTTATTTCGGCACTCCTGTCAGACTTTTTTTACAGATGTTCGTAATGCTATTATACTCCTTTTCATCAGATTATCAATATACATACATCATTCCCTCACCTTTACCGCCAGGGCATGGGCCTTCATTCCTTCCGCTTCCGCAAGCCGGACGATATGGTCCGCATTCTTTTTCAGGGCCGCCTCCGTATAATGAATTACGCTGTACCCTCTCATAAATTCCCCAACCGACATGCCTGAGGAAAATCTGGCGGTACCGCAGGTGGGAAGAATATGGTTTGTACCGCAGAAATAATCGCCCACCGGTTCGGTGCTGTATTCCCCCACAAATACCGCACCGGCGTTTGTCAGGCGGTCAAGCACCGCCTCATAATCCTCCAGAAACAGCTCCACATGCTCCGGTGCAATTTCATTAACCGCCTGTACGGCTTCTTCCACGGAATCCACCACAAAAATATCGCCATACTTATCAAAGCTCCTTTTCGTGGTGTCGATCAGATTGTTTTCTTTGCACAGAGTATTGATTTCCTTTCTGATCTGCTGCGCCTGATCCTCAGACAGACAGAAAGCCGTACTGGCTTCAAAGCCCGTTCCATGCTCTGCCTGGGACATCAGATCGGCGGCGATGAAAGCGGGATTGGCATTTTCATCGGCAATCACTGCAATTTCGGAAGGGCCCGCGACGGAATCTATTTTCACCTCGCCGAACAACAGCTTTTTTGCCATCTGCGTATAATTATTTCCGGGACCGACTATGGCGTCAACCTTTCGGATGCCCTCCGTCCCGTAAGCGACGGCCGCCAGTCCCTGTGAACCCGAAATCTTCAGGAAATTTCTTACCTTCAGATAATCCGCCACATATAATAAATGTTCGTCAATGGTTCCGTCAATCCTGGGCTTTGTCAGTATGTACAGATTGGGAACGCCGGCAACGATTGCCGGGACGAGGTTCATATACAGGGTGGAAACCAGCGGCGCCATATTTCCGGGAACGGTAACGGCAACGCTGTTGATCGGCGTATACCTGCGCTCCAGGATGACACCGTCCCCATTTTCTTCCGAAAAGCCTGCCGGAAATTGCCTTTTGTGAAATGCGAAAAGATTGTCACAGGCCCTTTTCACCGCCTCTTTAAATTCGGGGGATACCTTTTCCCTTGCCTCGTCAAATTCCCGGTCGGAAACAAAGAATCCGATTTTGTCAGGATCAACGCCGTCAAATTTTTTCATGTAATACTTCAGTGCTTCATCGCCTTTTTCCCTTACACTTTTCAACACCTCCCTGACTGTAGTCTCAACCTCCGCCGGTATGCTGCCTTTTCTGTTTAAAAGATTCCTATACCTGGGGTTTTGTACGTCAAATTTGCTGATTGTAATCATTGCTTTCCTCCTCCTTTTTGTTCATGGCGAAACACGTTATCACGATTGGTTACAAAGCTGCCAGTGTAAAATCTGCTTTGCAGACTCGTAAAATCACGCGCCTGAAAGCACAACTTGCTAGAAAAAGCGCAGATTGCTATAAAATAAAAAAAGCTTGCCAGAGAAATTTTCCCTGACAAGCGTGGATCAAGCGTTTCGCCTAATATCAATTTTTACTGTACCAGCATATGGTTAATCTGTCAAGCCAAAATTTCCACCTCTGCTTTCGTACTTTGGTAACGCCTAACAGTTCAGTGCCCTGTCTGAGCTGTTAGGGTAACGCGCTATCCGGCATCTGCCCGTGCACCCGCATTTTCCGCTTCCTGCGCTTTCATCTCCCGCAGTACGCTTACTCCTAAAGGCAGTGACAGCAGGAAGGAACAGGCATCAGACCAGGTCTGGCACATCTGCACTCCCAGCAGGCCGAAAAAAGCAGGCAGAATCCAGATCAGGGGGATAAAGAAAATACCCTGTCTGGCCGCCGCCACAAGAGACGCCTTCGCCGCCTTGCCGATAGACTGCAGCATCATATTGCACATGACGATCCAGGCATTCAGCGGGAACACCAGACATTGCAGCCGCAGTGCCAATGTGCCGATACGGATCACGTCCCCATCCTCTTTGCGGAACACGGTTACCAGCGGCTCTGCAAATACAAAACCTGCCACGGAAACCACGATCAGGAAAACCGCCGCATATTTCACACAGAACCGAAAGGCCTCCCGCACCCGGGAATACTGCTTTGCTCCGTAATTCATACCGCAAACCGGCTGGAAACCCTGGCCGAAACCAATCAGCGCGGAATTGGCAAACATGGAAACGCGTCCCACAATGGACAGTGCCGCGATGGCCGCGTCACTGAAATCCCCGCCATATGTACCGGCAGCGCGGTTTAAGCAGATCTGGGCAATACTGGCAAGTCCCTGTCGGCAAAGGGAAGGAATACCACCCTTAAACATCTCCCAGTAAAGTATCCATGAGGGCTTAAAATTCTTAAATTGAATCCGGATGTTGCCACCCTTTCTGCTCATGATAAACAAGATCACAAAGCTGACCACCTGGCTCACCACCGTGGCCAGCGCCGCTCCTGCCACGCCCATATCACAGACAAAGATCAGCAGAGGGTCCAGCACAATATTCAGCACCGCCCCGGTGACGATCCCCACCATGGCATATGACGCACTGCCCTGGAAACGAAGCTGGTTGTTCAGCACCAGCGAGGACATCATAAAGGGACAGCCCACCAAAATAATCCGCAGATAGTCTTTTGTATAGGGCAGAATCGTGGGCGTGGACCCCAGCGCCTTCGCCAGCGGCGTCAGGAAAATAATCCCCAGAACTCCCGCGATCACCCCGGCAAAAAAGGCCGTATAAAACCCCACTGCCGCCATACGGTTTGACTCTTCAAACTCTCCGGCACCCAGCTTCCGGGAAATAAAATTGCCGGAGCCGTGGCCGAAGAAGAAGCCAAACGCCTGAATAAACGCCATCACCGAAAAGACCACGCCCACCGCTGCCGTAGCCTGGGTATTCAGCTTTCCCACAAAAAAGGTATCCGCCATATTATAAAAGGAAGTCACCAGCATACTGATGATAGTGGGCACCGCCATCTGACAGACCAGATGCGGTACCGGCTCGCTGAGCATGTAATCCACCTTCTTCTGCTGATCCATACTGCGCACGTTCATAAGTCCCTCCCCTCTTGCATTCCTCTCACTTTTCAGACATGCCCCTCTTGTCCGCTTAGAAAATCTTCATTCCTTTCACACCTGTATCTGAATCAGCTCCCGGCACCGGTTCAAAGCCGCGTACAGCTCCTGCTTTCTCGGTATGGCAAGGTTGCCGGGAAGGGAACCTGCGTCGCCCCCTTCTCCGCCCCGTCCCTGACTGCCGCCGCAGAAAGCGCCAAAGCCCCTTTCCCCGATACGGTTATACATATTCTCCACTGCCTGGCCCAATGTCTTTTTACCGTCAAAATCATGGAGCTTCATATTCTTAATCATGTAGGACAATGCCGTCACCTGCTCCGGATCCACCAGCTGTTCCACATACCGCAGGTCCACCTCTTCCCGGTTTATGGAAAAGCCGTCCACGCCGTCCGTTCTCATTTTGATACGGTCGTCTTTGGCAAAGGCCATATCTCTTTTTACCACCCGGTAATAATCCGGCTTTTCCGATTTATCTGCCGCTCCCAGAATATAGGGATAGCTCTCCGCCTCCTTTTTGGCAAATTCGGTGATTTCCACAGGCTGGTACTTATTCATCTGCACAATGCAGTCCGACTTGTGAAAATAAGAGCCGCAGCTGCCCGCCACCAGTATGGTAGAGATACCGTAATCCTCATACAGCTCCCGCACTTTGTCAATAAAGGGAATGATGGGCTCCACGTCCCGGCTCACCACCCGCTGCATCAGCTCATCGCGAATCATAAAATTGGTGGCGCTGGTGTCCTCGTCAATCAAAAACAGGCCTGCTCCCGCTTCCATGGCCTCTATCGTATTGGCCGCCTGAGAGGTACTGCCACTGGCATCCTCCGTGTAAAAGCATTTGGTATCCCTGCCGTTGGGCAGATTACGGATAAACATGGAAATATCCGTCTTCTGGATACTCCTGCCGTCCTCCGCCCGCAGCTTCATGGCAGTATCCTCCGTAATCACATATTCCCTGCCGTCTCCGCCAATATGATTGTATACTCCCAGCTCCAACGCCTCCAGCAGCGTGGATTTACCGTGGTATCCGCCGCCTACAATCAAAGTGACACCCTTTTTAATCCCCATGCCCGCAAGCTTCCCGTGATGAGGCAGCTCCAAAACCACTTCCATGGACGCAGGGCTCTGAAAAGCCACCGCCTCCTTCATGGGCAGGGAGGATACCCCGGATTTTCTGGGCAGGATTGCACCGTTTGCCACAAATGCCACCAACTCTCTCTTTTTCAGTTCCTCCCGGATATACTGCTGGTCGTCCGCCAGAAACAGCACCTTCTCAAGACTGTCTTTCGGACAGGAAGAAGACAGCAGAGTCTGCCTAACGCACAGCGGCAGAAAATCAAACAGAATTTTACCAAGCTCTCCTGCGTTGATAGTACGTCCATTGGCAGGAAAACCAATTTCCATGCGAATCGTCAGATCCCCGTTTGCAGTGTTCACCATGCAGGCGCTGCGCTCCAGCACCTCCTGTCCCGGATGGCTGATCCCCAGAAGGCCGCTTTTGCCGGAACCCTTTGCTTTAAAGGAATAATCCTTGATCTTCGCCGCCATCCTCCGCAGCAGAAAGTCCTGAAACGCAATCTTTCTGACATTGCTGTCATAACATTCCCCCGCAAAGCCGGCAACCTTTCCCGGCACTATAATACTGACCTTTGAGGGTGCCGCAAAGGGATCCCCCTGCACATGGTCTATAGATAACACATATTGCTGAAACTGATATTTTCCTCTTGTGTCCTTGTATGCAGGATAGCTTTTATGATCTATCTGCCGCAGCAAGGTCTGCAGTTCTGCCGCTGTCTTCATATTCTGATTCCGCCTTTCCCCAGCATTCACGGCATTTAACGCCGCTGAATTCCGCTATGTAATATTTTCACTTCACAAGCTCTTTGCTCTATTTACTATTTTAGTCCATTTTGGCAAAGTGTCAAGGAATCAGCCTGGCATTTATAATACTGTAATATCCATCCATTCCAGATAATAGGCTTCATCGGCTGCCTCCGGATTATCATCTGCATATCCGAATATAGAATAAATACTTCCGTCCTCCAAGTCGCAATACCCGTGAAACTCATACACCAATGACGTTTTATTTCTCCCATACTCCGCAACAGAATAGGTATAATAATAAAAGGTCCTGCCGCTTACCTTCAGCTCCCCTGATGTAAGAGGGCGGGAAAGCTCTCTGTCGGCAACAGATTCTGCCATTTCCCTGGCCGTCAACCATGTATACTTCACCACATTCGTCTGAATATAAGCCTGATTATCCTCGTCATAATAGGTCTTTCCCGCGATATTATCTAAAGTCAGCATACAATGCTCCGGAAGTCTGTAAGAAAGACTGTGCTCTCCGTCCCCATATACAAGTGTGTCCTCAAGAATATATCGTTGATCAGGGTTAAGGCTCTTATCCTCCGTGAAAAGCATTCCTACCTCATCATCCGCCTCATCCGTCCGGCAGGCACCCTCCCAAATTCCTTTTGCCCGAACCAGCGCCTCGTCATATATCTTTTCGCGCATTGTGTCATCCAGCTTTTCCACATCAATCTCATCATACAGAATCACCACCAGAAAATGTCTCTCTTCATCTGCCGATGCCAGAAGGACTTCAAAAAAAGTCTGGTCAAGATCACTTCCTCTTTCATCCTTCAGGCTGAGCACATAACGGATATAATCATACCCCTCTCCCGTGACCCGTTCCGCCTCTTTCTCCATACAGTAGCCGGATTTTATCAGCGACTCCCTCTTTTGCTCCATATCTGACCACATTTCATCCAGCGTATTTTCCTCAATATCTATTTGAATCAGATACCGCTCATCCTGCCTGATATTCATGCAGCCGCTTTCATGGAGGTATACTTTTCCCTTTTGCGGCAGAACAAACTTCATGCCCTTGAACACCACCGTCCAAACCGGTGGCCTGTCATTTCCCGTTTCTGCCGCCAATTCTTCTGCCGCATCGTAAAGGCCGCTTTTGCCGCCAATGGAGAAAACACCTGCGAACCAAAGCCCACCGAACAGCGCAGACAGCCACAGGACTACCGTCACAGTATATAACACTTTCTTTATCCCGTTCATGGCTGTTCGCTCTCCTTCATTTCATCCGTCGGTATATGCCGCACGTTATCCCTTGCATACCGCCTGAGTTCCCCGATGCAAATGAAAAGCATTACAAAAAAGACAAGCTCCGCCGCCGTGAGAACAATCAGCGTAGATCCCTGGTATTCATAATAAACACCCTTCTGATCTTCATCCGTGTAGCAGAACAGAAAGTCGCCTTCTCTGATACCGTTCACATCCAACCACACCGTTTTCACAACTCTGCGGGAAACATCGTCAAAAAAGGAAACATCCGCCTTGGTATATTGCCGATACACCCTTTCCACACGCACACGTTCTGTTAAAACATCCTCTTTCGTCCAGGAATTATGTGTCATTACTGTCACCAGGAGCACTCCGCAGAAAAGGAGCAATCCTCCAATCAGCGCGAACAGGATCCACAGCCTCAGGAAGCCCCCTTTTCCACGTGCCTTTCCGACAGTTTTTTCTTTTATTTCCGGCGTCTGTCCGGCAGGCTCCTCCAGTTCCGGAACGACTTCTCCGTATACCAATTCCGTAATGCTGATCTGCAGAATATCACAGATTGTAGCCAGCTTGTCCAGATCCGGATATGCTTTATCCGTCTCCCATTTGGATACCGCCTGCCTGGTCACGCCAACCCTGGCAGCAAATTCCTCCTGGTTTAAACTCTGCATTTTCCGACATTCCTGTATTTTGGCCCCGATCAATAACATGATTGAGATAACCGCCTTTCCAAACACCTATAGAAGTTACCTGTAACTATTTCTAATTCTACCTTATGCAACAAAGCAGGAAATGTCAAGCCTACAAGTTGGGTCACTGGCGGGATCTCAAAAACATTTTGCTTTTCCGCCTTTTTTGGTATAGTTAGAATAAAAAAGGCAACGGCCAGCGAGAAAACATGGCATCTTATATCAAAAGCATGACTGAGGGGAAACCCGGTAAATTAATACTAACCTTTGCCCTGCCACTGATGGCAGGCAATGTTTTCCAGCAGCTCTACACGGTGGTGGATACTGCCGTGGTAGGCAAATTTCCGGGTGTTAATGCCCTTGCCGCACTGGGGGCGTCGGACTGGCTGAACCGGATGATGCTTGGGATCATTCAGGGCTTCACACAGGGCTTTGCCATCCTCATGGCGCAGGAGTTGTTTTTATCGCCGGATTCACTGCCACCAACAAGCTTTACGGCCGGCTGGAAATCGCTGCCACCTCCTATGGCTATTCCATGATCACCTATGTGGGGCAAAATCCGGGTGCAGACATCGTACTGGTCATCAGCTACATGATGACTGCCCGGAAGCTGCCGTATGCTCCAGGCGCTGAAGCATCAGGCACCTGGACAGATTGAAGGTACGAAAAGCCGAATTTCTCCGGCATTCTTTCTGTTTCCACCGTCTCCCTTTCCACTTCCCTGCGTCGTCCATGCCCGTCATCATCCTTCCTCATCCTCCACATACTCCAGAATATCCCCCGGCTGACAGTTTAATGCCTTACAGATAGCCTCCAATGTGGAAAACCGTACCGCCCTTGCCTTATTGTTTTTTAAGATGGACAGATTTGCCAGCGTAAGATCTACCTTGCCGGCAAGATCCGTAAGGCTCATTTTGCGCTTTGCCATCATAACATCCAGATTTACAATGATCCCCATAGCTCCCTCCTATATGGTCCAGTCCGTCTCTTCCTTGTAGGCCACAGCCTGCTCAAATACAAAGCCCAATACCTTGCTGAACAGCCCGGCAATCAGGAATACCAGAATGACCACGCCCATGGCAATGGTCATATACACAATACTCCTGACACCCGCCATCAAAGCAATGAAAAAGCTCCAATTCCCCATTTTCTGCAAACTGACCACATTTTCCCGAACAAAACAGTTTTCCGCCAGCACTGTCTTAAAGATTTTCCGCAACTCCCAAAGCAGCTTTTCTGCTGCAATACCAAGCACAAAGTAAATAATGACGGATTCCTCATAATGCTGAACCAACTGCGGCAGCTGCTTCCCGATCCACCTGATACTCCAGGGCAGGGATGCCGTCCCCAAAATTCCTACACAGAACATAAGATCCAAAAGATATTTAGTCGCCTTTATCCAGGTCAGCCTTCTGACTGCCGCAGGTCCTGCGGACTCTCCAAAAGCTTTTCGCTCCAACGCAGATCCGTTTTCTTTCATCTTGCCACTCTCCCTCTTACTCAAAATCCTTCAGGTTCTTTCCCGTATACTGGATCGCAATCCTGTTTTCCGGGTTCGCATCCGTCAGGTAAAGCACTGCCAAAAAGATCCATTCCAACGGCTTCATAATGAAATAAACCACATCCGCCGCCGTTTTGGAGCGGATCAGCCTGGCAACCGGAAACCCATAAGTATCATAAAACCGGCGAACTGCCCTGTGAAAGCGAGGTGTCCGCTCCTCCAAAACCTGCTCAAAGGCATTTGCTATACAAAGCTGCCTGTTCACAATGACCTGATGCCCGTGCCTTACCCCCAGCCGTGTAGGCTTAACGATATTCTCGTGCCCTCCTGCCGCCACGGTGCAGAGGTAATGCTCGTCATAGCTGAGATTCTGGGGAGCCACCCGCTGAGACAGGCTCCAGTCACTGGTCTCTGTAAATGCCTTAATTACCGAGTCAGGCTTTTGTCCGAACAATAGCAGCAAGGCGATCAGGATGCCCAGCAGAGGCCACATCAGCAGCAATGCCGCCAATGGCCAGCGCTCCGATTTTGCCAGAAAAGAATTGCACCTTTGCAGGACTCCCTTTCCGCCACAATACTGCTGCCGCCGGAGTTCATCCGTCTCCAGCAGCTGCTTCCACTCCCACATCTTGTGGCTGACCGTTCTCGCCGTAAGCAGCAGACAATAAAACGGATACAACAGCAGATAATGATCAAGAAGCTCACCCTGGAAAACCTGTATCCCCCAGACCACGCTTTCAACAGCTCCCAGATACATGGCAGCCATCCCTGAAACCAGCATCAGCGGCGGCATTACTTTTAAGGGAATAAAATTAACAATCAGATAACCGGCCACAGCCACCAGAGCCACCACGATTACAGTAAGCCAGGCCTGGGTATATACGGGGGTATGGATCTGACGGTTCACCAACTGCTCCTGCCAGTCGCTGTCAAAGGACACCTCGGCAAAAAAGCTCAGATAGACCACACTGTATAGCGCTCCCAGCACAATCCCCGCTATATCAAAGATCCTTCCTTTTTGATATATCTCCTGATTCCTCCTCCCCTTCACCAGCAGCAAAATCTCTGCCGCCGTTAAGACCAGGGGAAATATCATAATTCCGCCCAAAATAATGATTCCTACAGTAAAAGTCTCGCCCAGCGCAACGATTCCTCCTAAACCTGATCCCCTTATTATGTGCCCTGCTCCTGCAATCACCTGCAGCGCCAGAGTCAGGAGCGCCCCCAGTATTACCGACAACAGCACGGCCGCCCAAAAGGGATGTCTTATCAACAAACTCCATTTTTCTTCATTTTCTTTTTCCTTATTTTCTTTCATGGTTCCTCCGTTTTCTGAAACAGCATTTTTAATGAACTATTTTTCCAGATTTCAAATCTGCCGTTTTGTAACGTTACTATAGCACCCGGCATGTCGAATGTCAATATATTTTTATTGATATTCGATAAATAAACAATAACCCTGAAACCCCTGAGAAACACATGGAAAAATTCACATACTATGCTATAATTAGCATAAACTTCTCTTTATAAAGGAAAAAGGAATGGGAATTTGCTTATAAGACGTTAATTAAGAAAGGGGCAACAGATGATACTGGAATTGCGTAACCGCACGGCAGATACTGTAATCACATATTTCCACAGAACTCGTGACCCGGAGGTGCGCAGACATCTTCCGCAAAAGACCGCCACCGAAAGTGATGCACTGGCTGATTTTGAGAAAACACAGCAGCCCGGGGCTACCAGCTATGGCCGCACAATCTATGCGGACGGCAGCTATATCGGAGATATTTGGTGTTACTGCATCCAGCAGGAAGAGCGCCATGCCATGGTAAGCTACTGCATCTTTGATAAAACGTACTGGGGTAAGGGAGTTGCAACGAAAGCGTTACAAATGTTTCTCATTGAAATAAAAGAAAGGTTTGGTTTAAGGTCTGTCGGCGCATTTACATATTCCGCGAACGCCCCCTCTATCAGGGTTTTACTGAAAAATTCCTTTACGGATACAGAAACCTTTGTTGAGGATGGGATTGAATCCAGGTATTTTCAGAAGGATATGTAAATGGCAGTTTATCTTTTCTGCACCAACAATGCCAGCAAAGCACTGTTGCCAAATGAAAATCTCTGAAAAACCAGCGGTTCACCTGTTATCCGGCCGGCTTTATAAGCGTCCATATATCTATCTCTCGAACGATAAAAAATACTTTCCAGTTCCTTCATTTCTTCCTGTGGCACTTCCTGTATCTCCTCATGAAGCCGCATTAGCCCTGCCATTACTTTTGCAGAGCTGATCCGAAAGGTTACGGCAGCTTCAAAATGCGCATTCAAATACTCCGTTTCCTTATCTGCGGTCAGTGGCGTGCCGTCTATATCAAACCATTGCTCTTTGCCGTCTTCGTATCTTTTTTCAATATCCTCATAACGCTTCGCATAGGCCAAACCACAGGCGTTTACAAGATCCGTTCCGTCATACTCCCCGTTATCGTTGCCTTCCGCTGCCTGTCCCAGGATTTTTCCCACGGCTGCATCAAACCATGCAGTACTATATACTATTGTATGAGAATATCTATACCGCAAACTGTCTCCGTATTCTTTCAGATTGCCATATCCGTCATAATCATTGTAAAAGGCAGACTCATCCCCGTCATGTATTTCCAGTATGTCACACTGCTTGAAACGGTTTTTGCCCTGTTTCGCACTGTCCGCATTGACTATTAGCATTCCATTTCCCTGCGCATTGGCAGAATAAGTTTCGCCAACTACTGTTCTGACATTCATTTTCCGGCTCCTCATATCAGCTGAATAGGCACGCATAAATCCGATTCCTTGCCAGCAAACCTGCAGGCCCCTATGCGTCTCACTTATTATATCGGCGTAAAATTGCTCTTTATTATGAGCTGCACTTCTTTTCCACCTTAAATATCTGAAATAAACGTTTCCCGACCGCCTGCCGTTCCAGTCTTTGAAAGTGCCTGGAATAAAATTTTTGTGACTTGTCTGAACATATGGCAACAATTCCTTTGTCCTTTATTACCGGCAGAAACTGATCCGGCAAATTAATATTATCCTCATTTTCCTTCTGCCATTCTACAAGATTTCCATAAGGGACATCCGTAAAGACAATATCTGCCTTGAAATGCAGATGATCAAAGGGCGCCCTTGACAAAATATCGGCTTGAAACACTTTGTATTTTATTTCATGTCCTGCATTTGTTAATATGCTTGACAAATTGGCGGCACTGTCCAATGCTCCGCTGTGGGACGCTTTATTATGTAATAAACGCAATTGGTTTAACTGCTCGATTCTCCGGTTAAGTCCGTCTTTACCAAGCAGCGACAGATTCTCACCGGCAAGCTGTATCGCCTCCTCACTTATGTCGGATGCAATTATTGTTTCTATTTTATCATAATTCAAAAATCCGAGGGTCGTCAACAGATAGCCGCCACCGCAGCAGGGATCATAAATACATATCCTGTCATGAGTCTCCAGATAACTGCAGCACCTGCCAAATATTTCCTGTGCAAGCCGGACGGGGAAGTTTGGGAACCCCGCCTTTTGCGCAATTACTCTTCCGCTGGCTAAATCTTCAAAATTCTCATTTTCACAATATTTGTATACCATTTACATGTTACTCCTTAATCGGTTACCGGATTTTCTTCATAATCCGCTTATCCGTTATTTCAATAATTCTATCGCGGTCACAGCTGCCTGAACATCCTCGTTCCAATAGCGCAGCCTCTCCTGGCATATACCGCCGGGAGTTCATACTTTATCATCCGACTGTTCATCATCCCTGACCAGACACATGCAGTGCATCAGTTTCGTTTGCACTCATTATATCATATAACATGCGAAAAACGGCGAACTAAATATAATGCTTACAGCTACTTTCAGTATTACAGCCGGGCAATGGTTTTCACATACGATCCGCATAAGCGTCTTCCACCATATGACGCTCTCTGTCTGCGATTAGTATGCTGCTTGTTTCCGTCATCACTTTTCCTTAAATCAACTTGCATAGAGTTATAGCATTCCCATCTGACTTGTCAAATTGAATAGTATAATTGATCAATTCCCTTCTCCTATTCTTCAGGATTCAGACGTTACGAATACTCATTTTCCCCTTTCGGAACCGGTCAGTAAAAGCGTATAATTTTAAAAATAACCCGCACATTTTAGCAGCATCATTCGTTAAACATTATGGAGGGAGGCATTCAGGCACATGGATCTCGAAGAACAATACGACAAGATTTTCCACTATTGCTGTTTCAAAATTTATGACAGGCAATTAGCTCAGGATATTACCCAGGAAACTTTTCTTCGATTTTACAGACGGGACCTGAAGCTGGACAGCGGAAAAATACTGCCATACTTATATGCCACCGCAAAAAATCTGTGTGTGGATGAATTTCGGAAAAAGCCGGTTTACAGCATGGAAGATACCGCAGAAAATTCGGTCTGTGATTCATCAGAGGAAATCATTAATAGCCTTGCCTTAAGAGCCGCCATGGCAAGGCTTCCGGCAGAGGATCAGGAATTATTGTTTCTGCGGTATGTACATGAAATTTCCGTTACTTCCATTTGTAAAATTACGGGAATATCACGTTTTGCCGTTTACCGCAGACTGGCAAGGGCATCAAAGCAGTTAAAGGAAGAACTGATAAAGGAGGGATTTACGGAATGAACAGAGCTTTAAAACAGAAGCTTAAAAAGGCCTTTGAGTTTCCTGCACCCAACCGGCAGGAAAAAGCCCGGTTTTTAAGAACTCTCGCCAAGCCTCAGATCAGTATGCGGCAGTTTGTTTTTGCACAGATTACCTATCTCCGAAAACGGGTATTGGCGCTGTCCCTGCTATTGCTCGTGCCTGCGCTGATGGGCGCCCACCACATGAATCCGAATACCTTATGGATTCTGTCCGCGCTGATACCCTTTCTTGGCCTGCTGGCTGTGACGGAAAGCACGCGCTCCGCAAAATATGGAATGCAGGAGCTTGAAATGTCCGCAAGATTTTCCTCAAAAAGTGTTGTGTTGGCAAAGATGAGTATTCTGGGGTTGCTTGACGGGCTTGTCATATGCTGTCTGATTCCCTTATGCCGCAGCGGCAATCTATCTTTACTCCAGACAGGAATCTACCTGCTGGTTCCCTATCTGCTGACTGTAACGATCAGCCTGTGGTTCACCCGCCGTTTTCACGGCAGGGAAGCATTTTACGGCTGCATGTGTGCCGCTGCGCTGGTAAGTATGACAAACTTTGGACTTCATATACTTGCCGATTTTTTATATCAATTTACTTACATTCACTGGTGGATCATTTTGTCTGTCTTTTTGATTGGCAGAGCAGCGCGGGAAATCTATCTAACAATGAAAGGAACGGAGGAACTAGCATGGAACTTGTAATAGACCGAGTATCAAAGCAATATAAAAATCATATTGCGGTTGACCGTATTTCCTTAAAGCTTCAAAAGGGCGTTAACGGACTGCTTGGTGAAAACGGCGCCGGAAAAACAACTCTGATGAGAATGCTCTGCGGCATTTTAAAGCCTACAAGCGGCAGTATATCTTTTGACGGTATGGATGTGGGTGAAGAAAATTATCGCTCTGTTTTGGGATACCTTCCCCAGGATTTTGGCTACTATCCCGAATTCACAGGGCAGGACTTCCTTTTATACATGGCGGCGTTAAAGGGGCTTGCTAAGCCGCAGGCAAAGCAAAGAGCAGCGGAGCTTTTACAGCTGGTATCCTTACAGGATGCCGCCAAAAAGAAAATAAAAACCTATTCCGGCGGCATGAAGCAGCGCCTGGGAATCGCGCAGGCCTTACTTGGGCAGCCAAAGCTTCTTGTAGTAGACGAGCCCACTGCCGGACTGGATCCAAAGGAAAGAGTACGCTTCCGCAATCTGATGGAGACTTTGGGCAAGGATAGCATTGTGCTGCTGTCAACTCATATTGTGTCGGATATTGAGCACATTGCCGATACCGTTTTAATCATGAAGGCCGGAAAGCTTATTTATCAGGATAAGTGGAACGAAAGCAAGGGCAGTCTGGAAGATTTTTACTTACAGCATATTAGCGGGGAGGTCAAAAATGAGACAAACCATGAATAATTTTGGAGCCGCCTTCGGGTACGAATGGAAAAAATTACTGAGTAAAAAAATAGTGTGGATTTCTTCTATGCTGGGCATTCTGATCTGTGTCATTTCCGTGTTTGCCCCACTCCTTGGAAACTATTATATAGACGGGAAATTCATAGACACAAACTTTAATATGTATCAAACAGACAAAAAATATGCTCTGGAGCTGAGCGGCAGGGAAATTGATCAGGCGCTTTTGGAAGAAACCATAGCTGCCTATCAAAAAATCCCGCAGACCACCGAAACCCCTTATCAAGCAACAGAAGAATACCGGAAATATGCACGTCCATACAGTGAAATCTTTCAAATCATACGTAAAACATCGGGTATGCAGACCTTTGAAGCCATGTATTCATGGCAGCCAAATGAAGCCGAGCTGTACGCCAAAAGGCAGGCATGGCTTACTTCCATGCGGGAAGACATAAAGCTGTCAAAGGGAGAAACAGAATTTTGGAGAGAACAGGAGGAACAGGTAAAGAAGCCCTATGTCTATGAAGAACACGGCGGATACCGCGCCCTGTTTTCAAGCTATCAGACCACCGGACTCTTTGTGCTGATATTAATTGCCATATGCCTTTCGGGGATCTTTTCGGATGAACATATCCGAAAAACAGACCAGCTTATATTAGCCTCTCCCTTAGGAAAAACATGGCTCTACTGGGCTAAAATAGCAGCGGGGACCACCTTTGCCATAGTCATTACCATCCTGTTTTTTACCGCAGAATTTACATCGGCCGTATGCCTGTATGGTACAGGGGGATTTCAGGCGACCTTTCAATTCATTTACAATCCAAGCTCAAGCCCTGTCACCTGCGGCCAGGCGATATTGATCGCATATGGAAACATGATGGCTGCTGCTGTTATCACAAGTGTATTTGTCATGGTATTGTCAGAGCTGCTGAAAAGTAATATTGCCACACTGGCAATTTCAGTCGGGCTGTTGATTGCGCCTTTAATTGTGACTGCTCCGACGCATTACAGAGTGGCTGCACAGATTTGGAACTGGCTCCCCTGGTCCTTCCTTGCACCCTGGAATGTTTTCGGACAATACACGGTTTCCATATTTGGTCACTATCTGACTCCCTGGCAGGCAGTCCCGCTAATCTATCTGGCCGCAGGCATAATCATTGCCGCCATTGGAAAACCGATTTATCAGCGCTTCCAGGTTTCAGGCAGATAAATCAGGCGGAGAAGATTTTCCCCTGCGAAGAAAAAAGTCCTGTAAACAGCATATTTACACCGTTTACAGGACTTTTTATGATTTTACTCTACTGCACCCTTATGGAAAAGTCCTCATAAATCCCTGCCGGCACCGCTTCCCCAAAGCTGTAATGCTCCACCGTCTCCTTTTCAAATCCGTAAACCGTCACCATCCGTCTTTCCGGATCGACAATCCCATACTCCCTGACGCATCTTCTTTTTTTAACGGATCCATCGGTTAGCCCTCCTTTCCTCCATTATATCCAGTATCCGAAAGGAGCACAATTACTTTCCGTTTTGGGCGCTGCCCTGCTGTTAATACCATTCAATCAGGGACAGATCTATCCCGGACTTTATGGCCGATTCCTGCAGGCTGCTGGGGGCTTTGATCCGTGTAAGCGCATAGGCGCCGTCAAAGCTGGGAAATTCCGTCAAGCCGGTGCCCAGTGTCACCTCTGTCAGGCTTTCACACAATGTGAATGCCTCAGCGCCGATACTCTCCACGCTGTCAGGCAGAGTGATACTTCTCAGGCTGCTGCATCCATAGAACGCACCAGCGCCAATACTCTCCACGCCTTCGGGCAAGGTGATAGAGGTGAGGCTGCTGCATTCCAGGAACGCATATTCGCCAATGCTTTTCACGCCCTCCGGCAGGGTAATGGCTGTCAGACTGCTGCATCCGTTGAATGCAGCGTCGCCGATGCTCTTCAGGCCCTCCGGCAAGGTGATAGACATCAGGCTGCTGCACCTGTAGAATGCAGCCTGGCCGATACTCTCCACACTTTCGGGCAGGCTGATAAGAAGCAGACCGCTGCATTCGCGGAATGCACCCTCGCCGATGCTCTTCACGCTCTCCGGCAGAGTGACCGTTTTCAGACTGCTGCACGCACTGAACGCACCATCGCCGATGCTCTTCACACCTTCAGGCAGACTAATTTCGGTCATGTTTCCGCACATATGGAATGCTCCTTCACCAATCCCGGTAATTCCTTTCTCAACCACTACATTATCCGGACTAAAATCGCCGAAATCTTCGTGATTTACGGTTCCTCTGCCGGAGAGGTAGAGCGTGTCTCCCTCAATACGGGTATGTACGTCATCTCTGTTTCCGCCGCAGGCGGAGAGGGGAAGCACCAGGGCCAGTGCCAGTAAAAGTGTTGTAATTGGTTTTGCTTTCATTTGTTTCTCCTTTTTCCTATTTTTAAGGGCTTTCGTACTAAAAAATAAAGTACGGCTTCCGTCTAAGTTATTTGGTTGCGCCGCAGTCGCAGTAGTAGTAGTCCACATATGTTTCGTAATATCCCTGATCCTCCTCGTGGGTAACTGCCGGAATATAGTCATAAGTATCATAGAGGACATGATCTCCTGCAAATTGGGCATGTCCGCTTTCGTCATATCCTAAGAACAAAGGATTGCCCTCATGCCATCCTGCCATGGGACAGGATGCTCCGCCTACCTCGTCATAGCACCATTCTGTGAAACGATCAGGGTCTCTCGTCACCTCCCATGTGCCTGTATTATACCAGTATATTTCTGCCACACCTACTTTCTCATATCGTTCCGGCTCGTCTACTACTGTCACGATTTGAGATACCCAGCGCTGAGTGGTATGCGCTACCCAATTATGTTCATGTGGCTGTTCTGAACCACTGCTTTCCGATTCTGCGGGTACAGAAGGCTGTGTTGACTCGGAAGGCTGAACAGGTTCGGAGGGCTGTGCCGGCTCGGAAGGTGCATCGGCAGCCTGGTTATCTGCGGGCTTTGCAGGTTTGTCTGTAGCAGCAGGCTTTTCTTTCTCAACGGACTTCTTCGTGTCCGCAGGCTTTTCTTTCTCAACGGGCTTCTTCGTGTCCGCAGGCTTTTCTTTCTCAACGGGCTTCTTCGTGTCCGCAGGCTTTTCTTTCTCAACGGGCTCTTCCGTCTCAACAGGCGCTACAGTTTCAGCGGGCTCAGACGTCTGCGTAGGTTCAGCCGTCACATCCGGCTTTTCCGATTCAACAGGCGCAGAATTGTCTTCAACTTCTGAACTCTCCATACTTTCCACTATGCTTTCCTCTTGTACTGTCTTCACCGACTCTGCACTTGCCGACTCTGCACTTGCCGACTCTGCCTGATTACCACAGCCACTTAAAAACAGCATTACTGTTACCATCAATATTCCTGATCGAAGCGTTTTCTTATTTCTCATACTTTCCTCCATAACTGCACATTTTCCGTCTTAGTCCGCATTTTCCTCGGATACTGTTATTTGATCCCTTGCAAGAGCCTCTTCCACGGAAATCTCCCGAACGGTCGCTCCCCGCTCTTCAAAGGCTGCCGCCACTTCTGAAACCACGTTCTCTTCCACGCTGTATTCATCTCCGTACGTAAATGTTAATACTTCTACCACATGTATCGCATCGGGCTCGGGTGCGTCGCTATGGAAGATTTCCGCAAATGTTATATAATGAAGCCAGGGGTCAACTATGCTCTTAAACTCCCCGTTACCCGGCTCATCCAGGCTCATCACAAATTCATCACCCACGGTCTCATGACTTCCGGCATCTTGTTCCTTAAATTCTCCATGATGTTTGCTTATACCTGCCCAGCCCTCCGGGACATTCTCAGCAGGTATCTCATTAACCGTATATGAATTTGCTTCCCAGGGACTGCTTCCCGACGGGGAATGGATTTTGGCCCGTGATATTCCATAGTACTCCTGATCAGTCTCATTCCCTCCGGAAAAGCAGTACAGTACAAATGTGTTTTCGCCTGGCGTCATCGGAACAAGAGGTATAAGTTCACTGTAACCATCCTCAAAAACGATAGGTTCCTCGAGAACGGCCACATCCGGACCAATTCCCAATCCCGTTATCTCAAATGCCGCTATTGGCATATCCGAGAAAATGTATGAACAAACTGCCTCGTCCTCGGCTTCCAGGCTCTCTTCTTCCCCTTCCGAGCTCTCTTCTTCCGTAGATTGGGAAGCCTCCATTGTTGAATCCTTTGTGTCCTCTTCCGTTGGTTGTGATTCTACTGCAGAAGGCTCTACAGATGCCTCCGACTCTTTCTGGTCAATGACGCCCTCGATAGTCTGAGAATTCTGTGACTCGCCAGAGCGGAAAGCGATCCGCATCCCGCCATAAATGCCAAGGCCTACAACTGCCGCGGCGACAAGAGTGACCAGTCCGATTTTCAGCGCACCAAGGCTGCCAGCCGCCGCCCCGGTACTTGCCCCTGCCCCGGTGCCTGCTCCTGCCGTACCGACGCCCTGCGCGGCCCCGGCCGCTGCAGCTCCATCCATGGGCTGCGAAGCAAGGATAGCGTGAAGAATCCGGCTGTCCGGTGCCTCGGCCGCATATGCCTTCTGATTGCGGAAAAGCAGCAGCAGGAACGGAAGAGGAGACAGGCTGTAGAGCTTCGTGCCCTGCTTCTCCAGTTCCCTGACCTTCGTTTCTATTTTGTTCCGCCCGTACATCAGCCGACTCTTAACTGCGCTCTCGGAGACCCCCATTGCGGCGGCAATCTCTTTAACTGACATTTCCTCATAGTAGAACATACCGATAGCAGCACGCTGATCCTCCGGCAACTCCTCGATAATCTCGCGGATCAGGCGCTTTGTCTCTTCCTGATCGATGACCTGGTCCGGCAGATTCTCGCTGCGCTCATCCGGAAACAGCTCTTCTGCGGGAGTATCCTTTTCGTCGCCGGAGCTCAGCTCCGTAAACAGCATAGGACGCTTCTTTTTCAGCCAGTCCCTGGCCGTATTGGCGGCAATGCGGCGTATCCATGGTAAAAACTTCGTGTCACCCTGGAAACTGTTCAGATGGGCGAACGCTTTTATGTAAGTGTCCTGTACGATGTCAAACACCGTATCCTCATCCTTGATTATGGACTTGACAGTGTAATAGACCTTACTGTAAGTCTTTTCATACAAAGCGCCAATGGCGTCCTGGTCGCCGATGCGCGCCGCGGCCACCAGCTCTGCCAGTTCATCGCTCGATGATACAGGCATTCCGCAATGCGGACAAAATGCGGCATCGTCCGCGATTTGTTTTCCACAAGAAGTACAATACATATTTTATTGCTCCCCCTTTTTCTTTTTAGGATCCGTGATCCTCCGTAACATATCCGTTTTTTTCGCCCGATCTATGGGGAATGATTCGATAACCGCCTGAATCACTTGCCTGATAAAACCATCCGACATTTTCTCCTCTCCTTTCGTCCTGTTCGGGGTTTGGTCCTTACACACATAGAACGAATAGAGAATACAGCCGGTTGCATAATTCCTGAATTTTTTTCTGATTCAGCTTATTATTTTGCGTTGGTTCCGGATCGTGGGATGGTTTAAACATTTCATGGCGGTATGCCTCCTGAATAACATGTTTATCCTTTTTTTGCTCCAAAGCCAATGTCCGCAGCTTCTTATCGCATTTTACCCCCCCCCAGTCCTTTTGTCAATTGGTTTTAACAGCATAGCATATATATACCAGTTCAGGCTGAACTGGTATGTATATGCTATGCCGAGCCAATCAACTGTCACAGGAAAACTTTGAATAGACGCTTTAGAAAGAGAGCCATGAATTTTAAGAGAATACTTACTTGAGAATTTTTTTAGTAAAACAAATAATCCTGTTTGCTTCCGTAAATCCCACGGCCATATGAAAATGATAGCTTTCCGTATTGTCCAGCTCACAGTCGCTGGCAAACTCCCGGCAGCCCTGATCCCTGGCCCATGCTTCGCATGCAGCCAGCAGTTCTTTCGCATATCCCATATGCCGATATTCTTCCCTGACAAAAATGCCTTCCAGGTAACCCACAGGAGTCGTCTCCGTTCCTTCCACATAGTCCGAGCGCAGCTGGCATTGCGAAAATCCTACAGGAATGTCATTTTCATATTTTAAAAAGAACCGGGCGTTACCCTTGGAAAGAATTTCCGTAAACTCCTGAATCAGATCCTCTACCGTATTGTCCTCCCACATCTGCACTGCCAGACTTGCCACAGTGCTTATATCTTTGAGTTCTGCCTTTATTACCATTCCCCAACCTCCAAAATGATGTTATTAAGATTTACCCATAGCGTCCTTTGGACACACTGCACTTGCTATGGAGTAATAGTTTTTAAATTTCCCGTACCACCATTATGCCATATTATACCGCTTTTGTCATCTATAATCCACGCCATCCCGATCTCATCCAGATGGATGCCCATAGTCTCATAGTCTTTGGTAGACGCATTGATTGATTTCAGACTCTTGTGACATTCGGTGAAATATGGATGATCCGAAAGCTGCATTTGTGCGTAGGAAAGCATATCCGTTATATCGGATGTAATGGTGCCTGCCGCCAAATACGCATCGTCTGACTTCCTGTCCCAGTAATTTCCAAGGTCACCGTCCTGTTCAGAAATTTTTATATTAGTCAGTCCCAACTTGTTTTGGGCAAAAATGATCGGGTACAGCTTTCCTTCTGCCGGAAGCTCTTTCCCGTTTTCTCCATATACCCTCCAGGAAACCTGCCCGCCCTTCACAATCCCCACAGTAATGCAGGCATCCTCGTTATCCTTTGTCGTATATTCCAAAACCTCCGCAAAGGACAGCTCCGGTATTTTGCTGATTTGATATTTCCCGTAACACATGGGTCCGATTATTGCCAACGTGGCACTAATAATAACGGCTATGACAATCATCCGGAGTTTCCCTGTCTTTTTCTCTCTGCTCATTACAGGCCTTCCATGCTGTCAGCTATAGACTTGACTCCCAACGGATCAACGTTTCTTCTTTTCCTTATGCGCTGTTATAATGGTATAGCTGTACGCGTTTACCGTAATTACACAGCCATCCACACTGACATACCAGTTCTTCCCTTTTCTTGAAATATCCGCCCGGGCCGAGCTAACCTGCTCCCGACACCATTCTGCCACATCCTCAACATCCAGGGAAAGGTTTCTTATTATCCTCTCGACGTCCAGCTCCGTAGTATGCAGCTTTTCCAGGTTTCCCAGCAATTCGTTTTCACCGCTCATATTCTTGTCCCTCCTGTTTTCCCGCAATGCCGCCTCCGGCAATACAAACTATCGCTGAACAGTCTAAAATCGGCAGATTATTCAGGCAGGGAGGTAAATGCATCATAAAGGGCTATGCTTAATACCTCCTGAGCATAATCGGTAACTATAGCAAATGCCGCATATGCAAGCCACTTCATTATATCAGGAAAATATTGATTTTCCAATAATTTTACAATATGTATTTTCCCTTGTTTTTGTCCTTATGGGTAACTTACAAGGGCAGAATTTAATTATACGACAATCAAAATGGAAAATAGGTTGTTTTCTAGCTAGAATTTACATATAATTTAAGTGGAAGTGAGGTGCATATAGAATGACAATAGATACAAACACAATGATTTCAATTACAGAAGCAAATCAAAATTTTTCAAAAGTAGCCAAAGTAGTTGACGAACATGGAACGGCGGTTATTCTGAAAAATAATGTACCCAGATATTTGGTCATTGATTTCAGTAAAGCGGAAAAGGAAAAAATTGCCAGTAATGAAGATATCTTTGCAATATCTGACCGGTTAATAAAACAGAATACGGAAGCATATGAGGTTCTTGCAACATGATTATTTTAAGCAAAGAACAGGTACTAAAACTCCATTTATGTTAATTTTTCTTGTATTAAACGGATATGAATTGTCCTACAGCCAAAAGGAGTTAAGCGATGTCATTCTTGCATTGGCATCCGGTGATATTGGTGAAAAGGAAATTTTACAATGGATTATTGAGCATCAACAATAAGCCCTCGGCGTTTGAGAGTGAAATACACCTTATGCACAAACTTAAACTTTGTGCATAGATGATAGAAGAGTGATTTTATGAAAGTGATTGCGATAGCCGCCGTAACAGCAGGCGGGAAAACAACAACAGTAAATGAAATAAAAAAGCAATTATCCAATGTGCAGACTTTAATTGCAATTCAGATGGAGGTACTATTTGAAAACGAGACCTATACAGGTACTTATTATTTTCTTGCTTTTGCTGACTTGCTTTACGGCTATGTGCGGGTGCAGCCAAAAGGAAGAGTTATCTTTTGAGACAACCTATGCCATTGATGCAGATTTGGATCCGGAAATGCGACATATGGCTTATACGGAGACGATCGAGATCATAAACACAGGTTCTGGCAGTACGAAAACACTATATTTCCACATTTACGGCAATAAATTTAAGGGCCTGCGCCAAGTGGAGAACGGGGATATTGTAGTTTTATCTGTGCAGGATCAGGACGGAAACGCACTGCAATGGCAGAGAGAGCAGGAGGGCGTGCTGTATTGTGTGGAGCTAGCGCAGAAGTTGGAGCCGGAACAGACCATAGAGCTAACCTTTGCTTGTGAGATATTGATTCCCGATTTGGAGAGCATGTACGGCGTGTCACGTGACGGCGACGTGCAGCTACCTATGTTCTCGCTGCAGTTGGCAATGTATGATCAAAACGGCTGGGATACTGCCCCTTTGCCGGAGAACGGTGACGGACGCTATGGAGCTGCGGCGGACTATAACTTAACCATTCGTGTACCGGAAACATATATCTTGGCATGTAATGGGGATGAACTTTCCCGACAGACCAGCGACGGTATCACGACATATTCTTACAGGGCAGAAAAACGGCGAGACATTATGGTTTTTGCCTGTAAGGACTATGTACTTTTAGAGCGGACGGTGGGCAGTACAGCGATTTTAGGCTATTTTAATGAAACGGCAGACAACGTGACACGACAGCGCATGGAGTATGTTATGGACTGTGCTGCTTTTTCTCTGGAATACTTTAACAGCATATTTGTACAGTATCCTTATGATACGCTAGTTGTCACCAACAGTGCTTTAGGAACCAATTTTTCGCCCAATATGGAATATTCGGGACTGATTACCGTTCTATTTGGTTCAGAGCAGATCAGTATGAAGATAAATACCTTTCACGAGGTGGCCCATCAATGGTTTTATGGTCTTGTCGGTAACGATGAGAATCAGGAACCCTGGCTGGATGAAGGCTTTTCGGATTTTGCCACTGGGTTGTGTCTGGATGCTGAGGGAAATATAGACTTTCCTTATTGGGAGCTAAAGGACATCGCAAGCAATGGCGCAGCGGACGAAAAGGTGAATGTTCCTTGTGACGAAGCATCCGTCTATCAGTGGGTCATTTATGATCGAGGCGCTATGTTCCTTAAAACATTGATGGACGCTGTAGGAAAAGAGAAATTTCTCACTATTTTGTCGAATTATTGTCAGAGGTATCAGTATAGTATTGCTACGACGGAGAGCTTTTTGGAAATACTCCATGAGGGCACAGATGTGGACATATCCAATATTGTGGCAGAGTTCATAAAGTGAGAAATTGGTTTTAGTATATAGGAATAGACAGGAAAAGTTGAACAACCTATACTATCAAATGAAAGAGCAACGGAAGTGTTCAACATGGCGAAAAACCAAAAATCTTACACTCCGGAATTTGAGCAGCAGATCATGGATCTGTAGAATGCCGGAGGAACTTCGAATCCACAACCGGAACGTGAATATGGCGTAAAGCGGAACGCACTCAGCAACCGGGCTAAACAGCTCTCACCGATCAAAGTATCGGATGAGGAAACGGTCACCCTCAAGGAGTATAAGGCGCTCCGGAAAGAGAACCAACGTCTTAAGACTGACAGAGCCTTGAAATTTCCAAGGAGCGCTTATTACAAGGCTCTGGCTTGTGCACCTTCAAACAGGCAGAAAGAGTACGAAAAATTTGGCCGGGGGTAAAACAGGCACAGAAGCATATGGCTGCACAAGGGCTTCGTTCCGTAGTAGTAAAGAAATATAACCATCCTGCCAACCATGACACCGTACCAAACGATAAGGCAAATATTCTCAAGTGCGACTTTGAGGCGGATGTCATCAATCAAAAGTGGTGTAAGGACATCACAATATCATTCTTCTGCTCCTTCCGTCACCCCTTTCAGCCGGCGCATGGCCCTGAACACTTCGTTGATGTCCACCGGCTTTGCCAGATGCTCATTCATTCCGGCATCCTTTGTCATTGCCACATCCTCCTCAAATGCGTTAGCTGATAACGCTATAATAGGCACTGCTTCCGCGTCCGGCCGGTCTAATCCGCGAATCACCCGGGCCGCCTCATACCCACTCATAACCGGCATCATCAAATCCATAAGTATGCAGTCAAAGCTTCCCGGTGCAGAGGCTTCGAAAGCATCCACGGCCGCCTTTCCGTCGTTGGCAGTCACCACCTCAGCGCCCGCCTGCTCCAACATAAACTCCACAATCTCACAGTTGATCTCGTTATCCTCCACCAGAAGGACGCGCATCCCGGCTATATCTGCCTGTATATCCCCTTCCTCCTCCAAAGGCTCAGCACTCCACGCTTGGTCTACATGTATGGGCAGTGTAACATAAAATACACTTCCCCTGCCAATCTGACTGTCTACTTCAATGGTCCCCTCTAATTGATCTACCAGCTTCTTCACAATAGACATGCCAAGCCCGGCGCCGTTATAGTGCGTCCTTGCACCCTGATGTTCCTGAGTAAAGGGTTCAAAAATATGCTTTTTAAAGTCCTCCCCGATACCGATTCCGTTATCTTCGATCGCAAACCGATAACTTGCAATCCCTTCCTCGCAGCCGGTCTCCTTTACCCGGATCACTACAGAGCCGTTGGGCCGGTTATATTTGATCCCGTTGTCGATAATACCCATCAGGATCTGTTTCAGGTGCAGTGGATTTCCAATCAGCCTCACATGCTGTATGTCCGCTTCTTCCAGCACCAGACGAATCCCTGCCGTTTCTGCCTGAGCAGACAGAATCATAATGCAGCTTTCCAATATGTCATGAAGTTCAAAAGGCTCTTCTATCTCCGAAGGTCTTCCGCTTTCCAGCTTGCTGACCTGAAGGACGTCGTTGACCAGTGACAGCAGATGCTCCGTGGATACACGGATCTTTTCCCGGCAATCCCGCTGCCGCTCAGGATCCTCCTGGCTTCTCTCCATAATGGCCAGCATTCCCAGAATCCCGTTGATGGGTGTACGGAGATCATGGGACATATGGGAAAGGAATTCACTCTTTGCCGAGTTTGCCTGTCTAACTTTCTCCAGCAGCTCCAAAATGGCCTGCTCCTGCTTCTTCCGGGTTACCATAGTTTCCGTGATGTCTTGATGGTATCCGCTCAGGCAGACCCCCGTTTTGTTAAATTTCCTGTCCGGCACGCCGCCACAGCGGACATATATTTTCCCCAGCTCAGGATGATTCCAGGGGTAAATCACTTCGGCACGCCCGGTTTCCATCATCTCCCGCACCGATTCCTGCACCATTTCCACATAACCCGGCTCAATATTTTTATACCAGCGCTGATAGCACTCCTCCGGCTCAATCCCATCCGGTACTCCCAAAAGTATCCGCATTGTTCGGTCTGCATACATCCTCGGCCGGCACCCTTCCTCCAGCTCAATGGTCCAGATACCGGTTCTGGCTCCTTCCAGAATGCTCTCCAGGCTCTGCCTTGCTTCCAGTTTATACTTCTCTTCCTGCTCCACCACGGCATTTACATCCCGCTGGGCAAAAATCGCACTGTTGCCTTCCACCAGTTCCTCCCTGGCAGAAAAATGAATCTCCATATGTTTCAGCCCATAAGAATTATCTTTCACCTGATACCGGACATAAAACTTATTCTTTCTCCTGAGCTGATCCAGCACATAGTCTTTTTTTGTCACCAGCCGAAGCCGTTCCTGATCCCCGGGGACTACATACCTGGATATATACCTTTCCATGGCCGTCTCATAACCATCCTCGCAATTGACTGCCCAATCCATCCTCAGCTGCTCACTGTCCCGGTATATCTCACATTCGCCCGTATCGAAGTTCACCTGATAGATACCAAGATAATCCACGCTGAGCGCGTGAAGAACCTGATCACTCCGCTTCTGAAGCTCACGAACAAGATTACGCCTTTTCAAAGAAGAGACAATGAAGTATGCCGCGGTCTGGAGCATATTTGAGGCGTATTCCAGTGACTTTGCAGGCGGATTGTCCACGCCGTAAAAACCGATGGGCCTTCCGTCGTCATAAAGAGGAACCACCACAAGGGAATGAATATTCCGGGGTTTCAGCGTCTCATACATAAGCGGGTCTTCCTCCCGCGTCTCTTCCAGGTTATGAATGACGATAAATCTGCCGACTTCAAATTTTCGATACCAGACGGCACATACCTCCGGGGGAACATCCTGAAGGTTCTCCTTTTCCGGTGTCACCCCGTCAGCCACCCACTCATAGGTATTGTCATCACCGCCGGACTCGTTCTTTTCAAATATATAGGTCCGCTCCCCGCTCAACGCATTTCCCAGATGCTTCAGCAGTACCTCCAGGGATTGATCCGGAGTCCTCTCCAGCAAGGCGGTTCGAAGGCCCTCATTGATGATGGCCTCCAGATTCTGAACGCTCTGCATCCCACTCTGCTGCTCACGGTTCCCGGTCTCCGGCGTTCTGCCGCCGGACGGTTTTAAAGGCTCCCTTATATTATCCATAATCATATCCTCCGCATTTACTGTTTGGTGAATATCCGTGCCTGTACCTGTCTTCATGTCTTGTATCAACGTTATTCCCTGGCCTCCCTGTATACTGCCGCCATGGCTTCTGCCGTCTTCAGCAGCTCCACCCGCAAATCTTCCGGCTCCAAAAGTCTTACCTTATCTCCGAAAGCCAGCAGCCATTGGGTCAGATTTTCCCTGTTCGTATACTCCCCGTGAAACAGGAGTCTGCCGTCCGGCTGCTCTTCAAAACAACAGGGCCCGTAATCATCCACCAAACGCCATTTCATTTCCGGTTCAAACAATGCCTTCACCGGGATACCGCCGGGAAAAACACGCTCGTCCTGCAGATCCGGCAGAGGAACTTCCCTGCTCTCAAATTGCTCTGCAGATACGTTCAGCTGCTCCATCCGGTTCAGTTTAAACAGCCGGAAATCCTCCCGCGCCCTGCACCAGCCCCACACATACCAGCTTGACCATTTAAATACCAGATAATAGGGCTCAATGATGCGGCTGCTCTCCCCCCTTGGCCCATAGTAATGAAAGGCAAGCCAGTGATTTCCGTCAATTGCCGTCTGTATCGCTTCGATTTTAAGTGCCAGAGCATCCCTATGCCAGGAGGACAGGTCAATAAGAACGGAATCCCTTCCATTAATAAAATCAGAAGAACCCGGCTGCAGCTTTTCCATGAGCCGTCTGTAATAATGGTTTCCGCTGACACTGTCCAGACTGCGGAGACCCGCCAGGATCATCTGCATATCCCTGGAGGTCAGCAGCGTCCTGTCCACCCGGTATCCCTCCATTATGCTGATACCGCCCCCGATGCCCTGCCTGGTACTCACAGGAATTCCTGCCCTGCACAGATCCTCAATATCCCTGCCTATGGTTCTTCTGGAGACCTCAAAACGCCGGGCCAGCTCAGGTGCAGTGACCATATCCTTCTGCAAAAGCTCCGATAATATCCCGATCAACCTTTCTATTTTCATGAGAACTCCTTATCATCCTGTGCTGGCGCAGGCTGTTTGCGCCATATATAGAAACTGCTTCGCATTTTCTATTACTTAAATTCCATTATACCATCTTCCTCGTTTTTTCACAATCAGCAGCTTTGCGGCATCTTATGTCATAAAAACGGCATCCTGTGTTTGAAGGATTGATATGCGGGTCATATTTATATATACTGATGCCATGAGTAAAGCAACGGAAGGGCGGTGATTCTTTGAAGATAGAAATTAATGTAGACGAAACGGCTCAGGATTTAGAGATCTCCGTAACCTGCAGAGAGCTGACACCGGATATAGAAAAGCTTCTGGCAGCATTGCGGACGATGAATCACCAGTTGACAGCCAGGAAAGAGGATGAAATTCATTTGCTTGATATTGCTCAGGTCATATACATAGAAAGTGTGGACAGGAAATGCTATATCTACACCTGCGACCATGTATATGAATCCGAGTTCCGTTTATACGAATTGGAGCAACAGCTGGAGGAATACGGCTTCTTCCGGGTAAGCAAGTCATTTTTAATCCAGCTTCGAAGCATTCAATCCTTAAGGGCTGACATTAACAGAAGAATCCGTGTCACCATGTCAAACGGAGAACAAATCATCGCGTCACGGCAGTACGCCGATGACTTGAAGAAAAGGCTGGGGGTAAAATGAATGGAAAAAAGAAAAACAATTTTTGATTATTTGGCACAGATATTAATGATATTCGGATTTGCAATGCTGATGCTGAACATTTTCTGTCTTGCTTTCGGGGAATCTGCCCGGGGCTTCTCCTCCATGTTTGAGTTGGGAGGCCGGGGCGTTCCAACGGGGATTGCTTTTGAGTTCCTCTGCATATCTGCTATCGTTACGGGCCTCCGGTTTGTGTTTTTTACGGATACCTTAATAAAGCAAATGCCCCTCTGGGCGCGAACCGTCTGTATGCTGACTGCCGTAATCCTTGTCATTGTTGTATTCATCATAGCCTTCGGCTGGTTTCCCGCCAATATGTGGCAGCCCTGGACGATGTTCTTTCTCTGCTTCGGCATATCCTTTGTTGGCAGCTGGCTGGTAACCACTATCCGGGAAAAGCAAGAAAACAGACGAATGGAAGAAGCACTGCAAAAATTAAAGAAACAGGAGGAGTTATATCATGAACAGGGAAACGCAAAAATCTAAATCCGAAAGCACTGTCATAGCTCGGGAGCTTTCCTTCCGCTTCGGCACAAATCAGGTTCTTAATCATGTCAGCTTCGAAATATCAGCAGGAGAAATCTTCGGCCTTTTAGGACCCTCCGGCGCAGGTAAGACCACCCTGATCAAACTTCTCACCGGGCAGCTTAAGCCGGATGAGGGCTGTGCCATGCTTCTGGGCCGGGACACTGGGAAACTGCAGGCCGCGGAGCATAACCGGATCGGGATCATGATGGATAATTTCGGGCTGTACGACCGCCTGTCTGTCTATGACAACCTTTCGTTTTACGCAGACATTTATCACGTTTCCCGAAGCAGGATTGCCGATATTTTAAAAAATATAGGCTTGTATGAGGCCAGAAACACTGCCGCCGCAAAGCTTTCCAAGGGCATGAAAAACCGGTTGTCCCTGGCCAGGGCCCTGATGAATGACGCCGGAATCCTGTTTCTGGACGAACCCACCTCCGGGCTGGATCCTGTTACCACCAGGGAGATCCACAGTGTTTTAGAGGCCCAAAGAAAGCGGGGCGCCACCATTTTCCTCACCACCCACAATATGTACGAGGCAGAAGCCCTCTGCGACCATGTAGCGCTGTTGAGCCGGGGACGTATTCTGGAATACGGAACACCGGAGGATGTTCGCAGGAAATATAATCACCTGAACAGACTTATGCTGACCTTAAAGAACGGCCGGACGGTTTCACTGGAAAACAGCAGCGCTTCCGCTCTGCAGATAAAGGAATATCTGGAGCAGGAAGCCATTGAGACCATACATTCCACGGAACCGACGCTGGAAACAGTTTTTATCGAACTAACCGGGGAAAAACTGGAAGCCTGTGCCGACCGCACCGGTATCTAAAAACACGAAAATCTTTTCCGAAGGAGCCAACATGAATAATATTATTGCAATTTTAAAAAAACAGATCAAAGATACCTTTAAAAACAAAACCGTGTTGATTCAGTTTATCCTCTTTCCCGTGCTGACCGTGATCATGAACAATACGGTACGGATAGACGGAATGCCCATGAATTTCTTTGTCAATATGTTCGCAGCCATGTACGTAGGTATGGCGCCGCTGACCGCCGTTTCGGCTATTATTGCAGAAGAAAAGGAGCAAAATACCCTGCGAGTCCTGCTGATGTCCAATGTGAAGCCCTATGAATATTTACTCGGAGTGGGCAGCTACATCTGGCTCGCCTGCATGCTGGGAGCCGCAGTCATGTGCGCCGCAGGAAGCTATACCCTGCAGGGCGGCCTTACCTTCCTGGGCATTATGGCGGCAGGCATCCTGGCCTCCCTGCTGCTGGGTGCGGCCATAGGTACCCGAAGTAAAACCCAGATGATGGCAGCCTCCGTATCCGTGCCGGTAATGATGATTTTCTCGTTTCTGCCCATGCTGTCAATGTTCAACACCGGTATTGCAAAAGTAGCCAGGTTTACCTATTCCCAGCAGGTTGTCCTGATGCTTGAGCAGATGGATGCCCAAAGTCTTAAACCTGACAGTATTTCCATCATCAGTGCAAACCTCCTTCTGTTTACGGTGCTTTTCATTTTATCCTATAAGAAATGCGGTCTGGATTAGTCCCATATCCTTTACTGCCGTTTCATCTGCCGCAAAAAAAGCAATACAGCCAGAGCGGCGACCGCAAGCGTATAGCCAAGCACCCACCCGATATGGGGGAGGACTTGGGCATAGTTGCCATTCAGCACGGCTCTTTCCAGCTCCACCGCATGAACAAAGGGCAGGAGATTGGCTATTTTCCGAAAGGTACCGCCCACGAGATCCAGGTCAAACCACACACCGGACAGAAAAGCCGTCAAATTGGTAAGCAGGGCGCCGCAGATCCCCCCCACCTGCTTCACGCCGAACACACTGCCGCACAGCAGGCCTAAAGCAATAAAGAATAAGGACACCGGTATGATAAACAGCACCGCATATACAATCGTCACGGTAACAGGCAGCCCTAAGCATATTGCCGCAATATAGCAGACAATGCTCTGGGCCACCGCGATCGGCAGAATCGGCAGCATATACCCGAAAATGAAATCTGCAGCAGTGAGCGGAGTAGTGTAAAGCCTTTGGAGCAGGGCACTCTCCCTGTCTCTTGCCACCAGCGTGGATGCAAACAGCGCCATGAAGGAAAGCCCGAATACTGTAATGCCGGGAGTAAGCCTTTCTATTTCAAAAAGGCTTACCGGTATATTCGCCTGTATTGCGGACAGCAGGAATATCAGCACAAGGGGAAAGCCTAAGCCGAACGCAAGATTCAGGGGATCCCGTAATATCTCTTTGGCCGTTCTTCCGGAAAAAGTAAGCACTCTCATTTTAATTCCCTCCATTAAGGGGCCGCTCCCCTTTTACAATTGCTATAAATGCGTCCTCAAATTTATCCGTACCTGCTTTATTCTTTAATTCCTCCGCTGTTCCCAGGGCAAGAAGCTTTCCGCCTTTCATAATGCCAATGCGGTCAGAAAGCGCTTCCGCTTCTTCCATATAATGTGTGGTCAGTATCATAGTGATCCTGCCCTTGAGGGAAAGAATGTTATCCCACAAATCGCTTCTGGCAAGCACATCCAGCCCCAGGGTCGGTTCATCGAGAAACAATATTTTCGGCTCGCTGATCAGTGCCATGGCGATACTCAGCCTGCGCTGCCAGCCCCCAGAAAGTTTGCCCGCCTTTTTCCCGGAAATTTGTGCAAGCTCAAACTGCTTCGTAAGTTCTTCGACCTTTCGATTTCTCTTTTCCCGCGGAAAACCGTGAACACCGCACATCAGCTCCAGATTTTCTTTCACGGTCAGATTAGGTGCAACTGCCGTTTCCTGAGGTGATACACCGATCATATTCTTGACCTCTGCCGTAGTCCTGACAATACTGCTGCCGAGAAGTATTGCATCTCCGCCCGTGGGCCTGGTCAGACAGGATAACATTTTGATCGTTGTGGTTTTCCCTGCCCCGTTGATGCCTAAGAGCGAAAAAAGCTCACCCTCATGTACAACCAGATCAAGGCTGTCTACTGCAGTGAGACCTTTATACTTTTTTGTCAGGCGTTGCGTTTGAATTGCCTCCATTGGTTTGTTCCTCCTGGTTTTGTGATTGTAATGCCGTATATCTGGCTTTCATACCCTCATATCCGTCTGTAAGTACCCTGCTGATAAACTCTTGATCCCATTCCAGATAGGAGGTTGCCAGCATGGTCGCTATACCATGAACATATATCCACATTTCAATATGAAAGCAATAAGCATCCTCTTCCTTAAGACCCAGCTGCCGTTTGATAATTTCCAGCAGCGGCCGTATTTCCTCCCTGCTTTCCTCCACCTTTTCCCGGGAACGGTCACGCATAAAGAGCAGCCGGAAAAGCTCCCTTTCCTCTCTGGCAAAGCGGATATATGCCATGCCGCTTGCCTTATAAGGCGGATATTTTCCGCTTATCATATCCTCCCTCAGATAGCTTTGATATAAGTTATTTGCCGCTTTTAAAACCTCCGTCTGTACCTCTTCCATATTTTTAAAAAGGCCGAATACCGGCCGGGATGAGGTACCCAGCTCCGCTCCCAGGGCTCTGGCGGTCAGAGCCGGCATCCCGCCTCTTCTGGTCAGCTCCAGGGCTGCGGAGATAATTTCTTCTTTTGTAAACATAAATTTTCGTGGCATATCAATCTCCAGGGCAGCTTAAACAGAAATGTGAAACATAACAAACACATTTCAGACTGTTATCTCTGTTGCAAAACATATGTAGTGCAACATATGTAACTTTATTATATGTAACGCTTACTTAATTGTCAACCTGCATCCTTTGATTTGACAAAAAAATCGCCACCCTGTAAAAGTGACGATTTCCTGATTATGCGTTTTTCCCTGCCCTGCGCCGTAAGCTGAAAAACAACAGAACGCCTGCCAATGCCCCCGTAAACAGATATGCCTGCAGCATGGGTATAAAGTTATATTCTCTGCCCTGCCAAATATCCGCGAAATCTTTGACAAAATAGTGGGTGGGCAGCAGTCTGGCTGCCGCCTGTACCGGCGGGGGCAGCATCTCATAGTCTATCCCCATCATCCCGCTGACTATCATAATGCAGAAATAAAGTATCATGGTAACGCAGTAGGTAATGCCAAATTTACGGAATAACAGGGCAACGGCATGAGCCAACCCAAAAGAAATAACCCCCAATGCCGCAATACATATCATGTAACAGAACAGCCCCTTCACCGCAGGCGCCTCTATCCGCAGGATCAGAGCCCCCACTGCAAAGTAGATCACAAAGGAGCAGACCTGAAAGATCAGCTCGGCAAGAATCCGGCTGACTATCGTCATGCCCTGATCTATGCCAAACAGCTCCAGCCGTTGAGGAATCCCCTTTTCCAGCTCCTGGGAAAAGGTCGCCGCATAGCCCACCAGCATTGCCGCCAGGGGTATCATCGTCCCCAGTCCCAGGAAAAGCCCCGTCACCGCCTTAGACAACATCTCCCCGTCCGGTATATTGGATGCCAGCACGTTTCCGAATATCAGCACCATCAGCACCGGCAGCCCGATACCAAATATGTGTATATACGGATTACCCGTGATATTGCGAAACTCGAAAAGCAGCATGGATGCCGAAAGCTTCTTTCTCTGTATCTGTTTATTCATCACCCTGACCCTCCCCATAAAATGTTTGCCTGGCATTGCTGTACATGATTTCAATGTCGCTGTTGCTGCGTCGGTAATTAATATTATTTTCCAGCAGCAGCTTTGTCACTGCCAGTTCCTCCGCTTCGTCCTTTACCGACAGTGCTGTCAGGTGAGCCGGAGATGCCAGCTTTCTATAGCCCTTTACCAGCTCCTGATGCCGGGACCGGGCGTCAAACACAACCACCGCCCGTCCGCAGTATTTCCGAAACAACTGATCCCTGTCTCCGTAATCAATGACCTTCCCCTTGTCCAGAATCAGTATTTTATTGGCCAACTGCTCCAACTCCTCATAATAATGAGATACTATGCAAAGACTGGAGGTCTTACCCTGATACCAGTTTACCAGCTTCTCCACAAGCTTCTGCCTGGTCTCAAAATCAAGTCCGGAGGTCACCTCGTCGTAAAAGGTCAGCGGCGCATCCTGCATCATCACCATAATGATGGTGAACCGCTGCTTCTGGCCGCCCGACAGCTTGTCATATTTTTTTCGCAGACAGTCCTCAAATTCAAAATAATGTATCAGCTCCTGGAGTCGGGGATTTTTAGACACCTTGGTATCCAGAATCACCTCCATGATGTACTTACATGGCATGGCATCCGTGTACTCGTTGAACTGCATGTGGGTAGCTATCTGCCGCGGATTTAAGTCTGTGCGGATACTCCCGCGGTACTCTACAAGCCCCAGAATACTCTTGATCAAAGTACTCTTTCCGGCGCCGTTGGAGCCGATAATGCCCACTCTGTCGCCTTCGCTTACCGTCAGCGGCTCCTTGATCTCCAAAGCGATTTCCGTACCGTATTTTACTGTCAGATTTTCGATTGTCAACTGCATTGCTGTTTCCTCCTTCCGTCTATCCGATTCCTGTTAAGAATAACAGCATCACATGAATTTCCAATGAAGACAGCATGAAAGCTCTATGGAGATTCTTAAGAAAAATACAATGTGGCCAGCACACTGTCCTCCCTGTTTTCAATCTGCACGGAAAACCCCATCTGCTTTGCATAATACGCCGTTATATACAGGCCTAATCCATGGCTTGCAATCTCCCGCTCATGATTTCCGCTGACAAAAGGATCAAAAACATGGGGCAGAATTTCCCCCGGGACTGTCACCCCGTAATTTTCAATGGAAACAGCCGTCCGGGAAGCCCGTACCTCGATCCTGTTTCCCTTCGGCGTGTATTCCACCGCGTTTGAAATCAGATTGTCCAGGATCTGCAGTATCAGATATTCATCCGCCTTTACGGTTCCGCCCTCTCCCGTACAGAATACCTGCAGCCCCTTATCCAAAGTTTTCACCCGATATTCCGAAAGCTTGCCCTCAAGCAATGACATAACCTGCAAGTCCCGAAGCTCGATATTGTCCCGACAATGGTTTAGGGACAGAATATCCTCCACCATTTTCCGCATGGAAAGCAGCTGATCTTTTACCCTGGGAAGATAAAGGGAGGTATCTTTATATCTCCCCACCCGGTTTATCATACCGTCCAGCAGGAGCAGTGACGCGGAGAGCGGAGTCTTGAGCTGATGGGAAGAGGCCCGCAGGAAAATCTCCTGGCGTTTATTTTCCTCCTGAAGCGCCTGATTCTTGTCTTCCAGCTCACGATATATAGGCGTCAGGATGCCCCTGGAATACATTTGGGAAAACAGCAGTACCAGCAGCAGGATCACCGCCCCCAGCATAGGAATGCTCTGCAGCACCACGGGACGTATATCTCCCATATCCGGCGTCACCACAGGCAGACAGGTAAAGACAAAAGCGTCTCCCGTATCCTCCATGGCAATATAATTTGTATAAATATTATCCCCGTCGGTGGCTCCCACTTCCAGAACCAGTATTTCATCGGCCATCAGGTGTACCCTGCTGCTCTCGCCGTTATACTTCACATTGCTGGTAAGCTCCAGATCAATCCCCACCGGCAGAGCGGACGAGAATTTCTCCCAGTGCTCCCTCCATCCGGCAACCCAGACCTCCATTTCTTCATAAAACTGTTCCTGGGTATAGTCCTCCGGGAAATCTCCGTTTTTATATCGCTCCAGGAGCTGGCGCAGCCCGGAAAAGGCTTCTCTGGCCTGCGGCGTTTCCGCCGTCACCTCCAGATTCCAGGATGGACTTGCCAAAAGAAAAGTATCTCCCTCATGAGGAATCCTTATGGAAAAGCAAGCTGCCGGGTTTGCCGTCTTGATACCGTTGTAATTCCCGTTTTCCACATAGGCAGTATGCTGCCGTGCCACGGATCTCAGATTCTGCTCCTTGCGGTAGCTTACATACAGCGAGGGCAGCATGCAGATGAAATACCCTACGAGGCCGGCCAGCAGCACCACCGCCAGTATAATGCTGTACAGCCGGTTCTTTTTATCCAGGCCCTTTCGTTCATACTTCATATAAAGACCTTGCCTTTCTGTTATCTTGATAAGCTTATGAACAACCGCCGTCAAATTGGTAGCCTACTCCGATCACGGTCTTGATACAGTTTACCGGCAGCTTTTTCCTCAGGTTCTTCACATGGGCATCTATGATCCTGTCATTGCCGATATATTCCTCATTAAAAATGTGCAGTATGAGCTGTTCTCTGGTATACACCCGCTCCGGGTGACGGTACAGGGTCTGGAAAAGAAGATATTCGCTCAAAGTCAGGGGCAGCCTCTCGCTCCCGTAATAGACACTGTAAGCATCCTCCTCAAGATGAAGTTTGAGAGGCGTCTTCGGCTCCTGAAGTTTACTCTCCATATACAAAGTGCGCCGCAGAATAGTCTCCATCCGTTTTAACAGAATAATAGGGGACACCGGCTTGATTACATAATCATCCGCATATAAATTAAAGGCCTTGATCTGGGTCTTCTCGTCATCCAGGGCAGTCAGCATAATGGTAGCGGTTTCCGGGCAGCTATCCCGGATATATTGCAGCACCTCAAATCCGTCCACCCCGGGCACCATCACGTCCAGCACCGCAATATGATAGGTGTTTTCCCGCAGAAGGGATATGGCCTCGTCTCCCCTGACAGTTTCCGTTACCAGGTATCCGGACGTCTTCATATACTCCGCCAGTACTTCCCGTATGGTGGGCTCGTCCTCTAGAAAAAGTACCGTTACCGTGCCTGTTTCCATATATGTCCTCCCTGTATACCCCTTTGCGGGCGCTTACATTTCCTCATCATCCGCATCCTCCATGTCACTCAGCAGCTCCGTCACTTCCGCCTCGGTCATATAGGCGACTCCTGTGATTTCATTTTCTTCATTACGAATGATCTTGATATTGACGGTTCCCTTGGGATTCATATTCAGCGTGTAATATGACTTGTTGGAGCGGATGTCCAGAAAGATATTGACCAGCTGGCTCTGGTAATAATAGTCCTTGCCATCCACTGTAACACCTGCCGCCTGATATTCCGCAGTCTGCGCCTCTTCATCCAGACTCAAGAATGCCATTTGAAACAGCGGCAGGCTGCATATAATTCCGATCCATGCCATATTCGCCTGTACCGATTGCTCTGAGCTGGGTTTTGTCACTAATTAAATAATACGTTTTCCCCTTAATATGCAACGTTTCCATTTCTGCCGAAGGATCAGACTGCAACGGCAGTATTTTTTTCACATTCGCCAGATTTGACACGCTTGCCGCAGCAACAGGATAAACTCCAATGAAAGCCGCGCCCAAAATGCTCCAGAATTTCCCTGTACTTTCCAACTGCCGCCATAGCGTTGAGCAAGGTTTTGCCGTAGTCCTGCGCATTTTCGCATCCCTCTTTTGTAAGAATAGCTTCATCACAGGAAAATTCACATGCTTTTGCAATTTCCCAGACCGTAAACTGTACCCGCCATTTGTATAGCATATCCCCCGCTAATAGTGCGTCAGTTCATTCATGAATGCTTTCATTGCTGCCCTTTCCCTTTCTCCAGCAGCCTTTTCAATTCCTCGTATTCCTCATCTGCCAACAGATCGCCCATAATCAGATTGGAAACCAGTCCTTTTGCGCTTCCCTCATAAATCTTATTCAGGAAATGTTTTGTCTGCGCTGTCTGGTATTCCGTTTCCGAAACCAAGGCTGTATATTCGTTGCGGCGTCCGATTTTCCTTGCGCCCAGAAAGCCCTTGTTCATCAGCCGCGACAGCAATACAATCAGGGTATTCTTTTGACACGGCTTACCCCGGGCCGCCAGTCCGTCCATAATATGGGGAAACAAGATCACCTCATCTGCGTTTCCCCATATAATTTTCATGATTTCAAACTCGGCATCAGAAATTTGCTGAATCATGGCAACCTCCTTTTTAATGTATAACAAAACGTTGACATTATCTAATATAACATAGCGTCATACTTGTGTCAAGGTAAAAAAGCAGGCCCATGCTTTCAGCAAATTTCCATGTTATTTACAGGTTCTCGTTTTTCAGGGCATCAATGGGATTGTCTTTCCTGATCTTACTCATGGCATACATCATGGTGGCAAATACCACCAGAAATACACTTAATACCGCAATTCCAACAGCTCCCCAGGGCAGACGCCAGGTCGTTTCATACCCTCCCGCTACAGCCCGGTAGATCAACCAGGTAACACCTGCGGACACAGGCAGCCCGAAGAGCAACGCTCTGGTTCCATAGAGCAGACATTCATAATTCATCATCCTGTGAAATCCCTTTTGCGTCATTCCCACGGATTTCAACATTGCAAACTCACGGCGGCGCAGGTTGATGTTGGTGGTTATAGTATTAAACACATTAGCCGCGGCCACCAGGGAAATCAACACGATAAACCCATAGGAAAACACCTGGATTATAGTCACAAGGTTCCGCTTGAGTTCCTCCCTCTCTGCATAGTCATTCAGGTTCAGGGAATTTAGGCCGTTTTCATCAAGAACCTTTTTAAGGTTATCAAAGCTGGCTCTGTGATCATCTGTGGCCAGATAAAAAAAAGTATTAGAAGACCGCATTTCCTCCGGCAATACGTTGTCCATCATACTGTAGGGATAAATGATATTCAAGTCAGCGCCCGTTGATTTCCCGATATAAAACGGCACCTGGTTAATAGTCTTGCCTGTTCTTAAAAAGTACTTTATAAAGGCATCCTCATAGGGCACCTCCTGCATATCCTTTTTATCATTGTCATTCCAGAACTGCATTACCCGGTTCCCGTTTTCGTCCAGACCCTCCTCCATATAGTAGTATTCCGAAAAATCTTTTAATTTCCTACCGTGAAACTCGCTGACATCGGATTTAACTATATTCACGGTTTCATATTTTTCCTTATCTATATTAAAGCGTGTGGCTCCGTCCTGGACAATCCCCAAAGGCGCTTCCTCATTGAAATAGTCTTCTCTGGGAAGACCGTATTGGGAGAGAAGCTGCTCAAACTCCTTGTCGCTTACAAAATACACATATCCGTTGACAGGCGTCTCGGACGCTTTTCCTCCTTCCACATCCTCCGGGGAAGCCGGCTCTGCAAAATAATTCAGGAATTCCTCCGTAATATATTGGTTTTCCATGGTTCCATTAATATATTTATATCGTAAATATGTGCCGGCGCTTACATGCTGATCCGACAGCAACAGCTCCAGAATTTCATCCTCCGTCCTGTCTTTTTCTATTACTTCTTCCTCGCTAATTGAATACCGAAGGTCATAGCCGTCACCGGAAAAACCTCCCATAACGGATTCCATCAGATAATCCGTAAAGGCAGATGCGGAAATGAACAGCACAATACTCATAAATAAGCTTAAAACCGTTGCTCTGTATTTCCTCTTGCTTCTCTTATAATATTTGCCTGCAAGGACACCGGGAAGGCCAAACAGCTTCAGCTTAAGCCAGGAAGTTCTTATCGGTTTCTGATTTCCCTTTACATCCGCGTTTTGGCGGATAGCCTCCACTGCAGAAATCTTTGTAGCCCGTTTCGAAGGAATCCAGGCAGAAATCAAAACCGTTACCAGGGCTACCGTCACGGCAACGACAACAGATTGCCAGGACACGCAGACCCGCAGAGGCGCATCGAACTCTCCCATTATGCTGGTAAATTTATTGCCGATAAACAACAGTGTTACGCCAATCCCGCCGATGCCGGCAAGGACTCCCAAAGGAATTCCCACTGTGCTCACTGCCCAAGCTTCAAACAGTACCATCTTTTTCAGCTGCCTTTTTGTGGCCCCCACGGAGGACAACAGGCCAAATTGCTTTGTTCTTTCCGAAACGGAAATGGAAAAAGCATTGTAGATCAGAGATACGGAGCCAAACATGATCAGCCCGATTACGATCACCGCAAGGCTGGTCAGCACGTTAAGAAAATTGTCATACCGGGATACGCCCGAATACATAAGAACCTCTGTGTTCCACTCTCCGCTCAGATCGGAACCCTCCATAAATTCATAGACCTTTGCAGGATTCTTCATCTTAAAATAGACATCAAAGCAGGTGCTGTCCGAAAATTCTTCATCCGCAACCGTAAGTGCGGTATAGCCGGGCGCAGACCAGGTTTCAAAAGAGGGCCGGCCGTATATTCCCGTCACGGTATAGGTTCTTGTCTCCCTTAGCTCAAGGATTTCATCATTTCTGATCTCCTTATTCGTTTCCCTGTCATAGACGGTACAGGGATTATTCTGTCCCATTGACAGACCGCCCAGCATTCGCCGCCCCAGCTCCAGGGTAATGGTATCTCCCACCTCCAGGTCCACTCCCCCATCAGTGGAAAGATGCACCGGCAGAATAATTTCATTTGCGTTTTTCGGCAGTTCACCGGAGATAAGGTGTACCGGCATCATTTCAAAGAAACTTTCTTTCTGGCCGCCCAGCACATACAGGTAGGGCTTGAACACATTCCGGGTTTCTATTTCTGCGTAACCCAGGCGCTGGCCGTAAGTACATCCTGCAACCTCCTTTGCACCGCGTATGCTCTCCAGATTGCTCTTCGGGGCCTCAAACACCGCGCCGTGCCAGTCTCCTTGTGAATAGACCGCATAGCTCAGGGCATAGTTCTGCATACTGGAAACAAAGGTTGTCACGGCACAGATCATAGCCGCCGAAAGTATAATGCCAATGATGGTAACCGCGGTTCTGGTTTTGTTCTTTTTTAAGGACTGCAGTGTTACTTTATAAAATATATTCATCTGCGAATCACCTCATCCCGTATAATTTTTCCATCCTCGAGGGCAAGAATGCGGTCTGCCTGCAGGGCAATATTTTCATCGTGAGTAATGATTATCAGAGTTTGATGATACTTCTGATTGGATACCTTCAGCAGCTCCACAATTTCCTGACTGTTTTTGGAATCCAAGTTTCCGGTGGGCTCATCCGCAAGCACCACGGCAGGCGCGTTCATTAATGCCCTGCCGATAGATACCCTCTGCTGCTGACCGCCCGAAAGCTGATTGGGCAAATGATTCTCACGGCCCTCGAGCTTTAATGTAGTCATCAGCTCTCTCAGTCTGTCCTGATTGACCTTCCTGCCATCCATCAGTACGGGAAGGGTAATATTTTCCACCACGTTAAGCACCGGAATCAGATTATAAAACTGATAAATCAGTCCCACCTGACGGCGGCGGAAGATGGCAAGCTGCTCGTCGTTCTGAGCGTAAACGTCACTGCCGTCCATATAAACCTTACCGCTTGTGGCCTTATCCACTCCCCCCAGAATATGCAGCAGGGTGGATTTTCCCGAACCGGAAGGGCCTATGATAGCAAGAAACTCACCCTTATTTACGGAAAAAGACACATTATCCAAAGCTTTTACCTGGTTTTCACCCTTGCCGTAGGTCCTGTAAAGATTTTCCACTCTCAAAATTTCCATGTCCGATTACTCCTGTCTTTATCATGATTAAATTGCCAGTCCGGCAATTTCCTGAATTTATAAAGTGTATTTTATATGCTCAAGGTGACAGGGCGGTGACTTTAAAATAACAAAAACGTCACTTTACCAAATACCGTACATCAGTAACCGCCCCATTAATCACCAAAAAGGGAACCGCCTTCAAACGGTTCCCCTGTAAAATCGAATGGTAAATCTGACGCCTCCGGACATTTGGTTTTCTGCCTTCACCGTACCGTTCTGTGCCGTAATAATCCTTCTCGCCAGCGCCAGACCGATGCCAAAGCTCTTTTCGCCGGAATCCTTTCCCTTATAAAAGCGTTCAAAGATATGAGGAAGATCTTCCGCCGCAATGCCCCTGCCGTTGTCTGAAATAAGAATTTCGGAATAAAGGACATTTTCCGATGCTTTTATCACTATGTTCCCGCCTTCCGGCGTATGCTCCATGCAGTTCTTGACAATATTCGTAATCGCTTCACAGGTCCAGGAAGCATCCCCGAAAAAATTTCCTTCCGCAGATACCTGTAATCTCTGATCCCGCAAATCCAATGAAATCAACAGAGGCGCCGTCCCTCTTCGAAGCAGTTCCTCAAGAGGTAAGCTTTCCAATTTAAATTTTGCCGTCCCCGCATCCAGCCGGGACATTTTCAGCAGGGCAGTGATAAGCCATTCGATCCGGGATAGCAGTTCATACAGCTCACGGGATAACTGCTGCCGCCGCTCCCCGCTTATATCCGGTTCGGAAAGAAGGGACACCAGCAGGTTTATGGAAGTCAGAGGCGTGCGAATCTGATGGGATATATCCGCCAGCGAATCCGCAAGATAAACCTTATCCTCCTGCAGACTATGCTGCTGCTCCCGCAGACGAACCGTCATTTTATATACTTCGCTCTGTAAGATGGCAAGCTCGCCCTCGGCATACTTTTCCAGAGAAACCTGGCAATCCCCGTGGAGGATCTGGTCTATATCCGCAGCAAGCTGAGAAATGCGCCTGTATCTTCTGCAGGTAACAAACAGATATACGGAAAAGAACGCCACGCATACCCCCAGCATCAGCAAGCCGAAGCGCTGTTCCCACGTAAATGCGGTTATGGAAGCAGCAACTGTCAATAAGCTATATAGCAATACCGTTTCCTTGATTTCCAGATTTCTGAATAGCTTCATCACCCATCAACCTTATAGCCCAGCCCCCGGACCGTCATGATAATCGTGGGATTCTGGGGATCGTCCTCTATCTTTTCCCTGAGCCGCTTGATATATACCGTCAGAGTGTTATCATTTACAAATTCTCCCGCCGCGTCCCAAATCGCCTCTAAAAGCTGTGTCCGGGTAAGCACTGCCCCGCGGTTATTTAAGAATACAAGCAGCAGACGGTATTCCAGAGCTGACAGATATAAATCTCTGCCGTTTTTGCTGGCTGTACCCTTCACGGTATCCACAGTTACCTCACCCAGACGGACACTTGATCCTGTGCCTCCCGTAAGACGGAGAATGTTCCTGATCCTGGTCACTAACTCCCTGGGCCTGAAGGGCTTGGGGATATAGTCATCCGCCCCCAGCTCAAACCCGGTGACCGTGCTGTATTCATCCCCCGATGCGGTGAGAAAGATCACCGGAATATTATAGAGAGACTTAACCGCAGAACAGACGGCAAAGCCGTTGCCGTCAGACAGGGAAATGTCCAGCAGCACCAGGTCAAACCGCTCACTCTCTAAAAGCTTCAGCGCAGACGCCTGCCCGGAAGCACTTTTTACTTGAAAACCCTCCGCAGTCAGAAACTCCGTAAGGTTGGCCACAATACCCCTGTCGTCTTCCACCAGTAAAATTTTTGTCATAAATCGGGATCCTTCTTAATAATCGGGAAACCGTGCGACTAACGTTTTGTATCCCCAAAGACGCGATTTCCTCCGGACATTCGGTTCTTATGTGTAGATTATATATCATAATGACCGGATTTCAAATATTTTTTATTTGTTCATCCTATTTTTATTTCCAAAAACGGATCTTAAAGCCTCCATTGGCGTAACCAATCAGGCCGTATCAAATTGGGAGTCGGCACAACGCTGTCCGGACATCCAGATCTTACCTGAAACATCCGCCTTTGAGAGCGCTTATCGTATCGCGGCGCTGCTGTACGAGGCGGCAGCCGCAGACGGATATAAAAAAAGTGGGAAGAAATATTGAAGAAGATTCGACGGTACAGGATGAGGGTAATCTATTCCGATATCGGCTGGAGGGATCCGTCTGCCAGATTCCGCCCCTACTGTCCTACTTTAGTAACATAAGCATTCATGGCCTTGTCCAGGAGAAAGGTTCCCTTCAGAGCCTTTTCGCCCATGTATTTCGTGGCTGTTTCCTGATTGTCATACTGACCGGCATTTTTGTTGCTTCCGTGAAAGCCCCTGCCAATCCAGCCGTTTTCCTGTTGCTTTTCTCCGATAAACCGGATAATTCTTTCCTCCAGGATCTGCTCCTGCAGAGCCTTTTCTTCCTTTGCCGTAATATTCTTATGAATAAAGATTCGTTCCGAATATTCCCTGCTGCTTTCCCTGTAGGTTTCAAAATCACAATCACCGGGATATACATATCCGCTCTGCGGAATCCATTCCTGCATAATATATTCCCATGCCCTGCGTATGGCATTCACAAAGGTATACTTGTCCGCCGAAGGAGTGTCAAAGACTGCATACAGGCCGCCATTCACATTTAACTGCATGGTTCCCGTCAGGTCTCCATGCGCATATTCCGTGAGAATTCCCGCATAATATTCCAGCCTGTTTTCCTCGAAATTCCACACGGAAAATCCATAATCCGTCTGAACTTCGCCGCCGGACAATTTCCCGGATAAGCCACCGCAATTATATTTATTCCAAAACATTGTGGGGTCCTCTTCATCGCTTTTATAAACCGTGGCGCTGAAGGGCCTTAATTCCACGATCTCAGGCACTGCCAAGATCTTGGATTCCAAAATGGAATCGTCTTTGTCCGGCTTTGCCCTGTGAAGCAGCTTCAGACTATTGTCCGCCGTTCGATACTCGGAGGGCAGAATATGATGCTCGGATTTAAACACTCTGGTAAAATTTTCTTTGGAGTTAAACCCATGCCTATATCCGATCCAGGAAATTGGCTCGTCGGTATCCGAAATATCCCGAACACTCTCCGTAATCCTTCTTCTGCGGACATACTCTGCAGGCGTCATATGAAAGGCTTCCTTAAAAATCCGCAAGAAATGATATTTGGAATAGCCTGCTGCCCGAGCCAGTTGATCCAAGTTTAAATCTTCATATAAGTTTTCTTCCATATACTCCAGAACCTTTTGCAGCGATTTTTCATATTTCATAATCAATCCTTGTAGTGGTCAAGCTTTTTTGTAACATTTGTGGCTAAAAAAATCAAGTTGCTT